>CAITSE010000276.1 GCA_903894975.1 uncultured Lentisphaerota bacterium | reverse complement strand
AGGGAAATGCGAACGTCGAACATTCAACATTGAACGTTGAACGTCGAAGTAAGACCGGACCGGTTGAAGCTTAGGCCTACAGCCTGACCCCGGTTCGACGTTGGGCGTTCGTATTTAATGTAGGCACGGGCGTGCCGCCCGTGTCCCCGCGCCCCGCACACCACCCCGGCCGCCGCCAACCCCGCGGACAACGTGGTGCAACCACGTTCCTACACCGTACCCGGAAAAATCCCCACTGTCACACCGCCACACCGATTCCCCCTACGTGCTCTTTGTGTTCAATAGTGGCAAAAAAAGCGTTTTTCAACCACTGACTTACGCTAACAACCGGCGCTAACTGTATCCATCCCCGTTAGCGAACCGTCAGCGTCCGTTAGCGGTTAAACCTGCCTTCCCCGGTTCAACGTTGGACGTTCGACGTTCGATGTTCAACGTTCGCATTTGACCGATGAAGCAGAGGGGTTCGGGGAGAGGGCAGAACGCCATCTCCCCGACTCCGCCGCCGGTTGCAATTCAGGGGGGAATGATTAGGTTTGACAGACTTTTTTGCGGCGGCGGGATGCCCGCCGTTTTGAGCACACATTCAGCTTGGAAGGAGTTGCCGTCATGGTTGAGATTTCCTGTTTGCAGAAGGCGCGCGCCGCGTATCAGCCCAAACTTCCCGCGGTGTTTGCGAACAACGGCATTTCCGTGACCCTCAAGGCCGGCGCGCCGACCCAGTCCGTGGCGGACCAGGACGAGGTGAAGTTGCTGTTTCCGAACACCTACGGCCTGCCCGCGGTAAGCTTCGAGGCCGGCGGCACGCTGAAGAGCGACAAGGTGATCAAGGTCGGCGTCATCCTCTCCGGCGGCCAGGCGCCCGGCGGGCACAACGTCATCGCCGGCCTGTACGACGGGCTCAAGGCAGTCAACGCCAAGAACGATCTCTACGGCTTCCTCGGCGGCCCCGGCGGCCTGATCGACCACAAGCACAAGATATTCCACGACGCCATTATCAACTCCTACCGCAACACCGGCGGCTTCGACATCATCGGCTCCGGCCGCACCAAGCTCGAGACCCCCGAGCAGTTCGACAAAGTCGTCGCCAACTGCCGCCAGCTCGGCATCACCGCGCTCGTAATCATCGGCGGCGACGATTCCAACACCAACGCCTGCCTCCTGGCCGAGTACATGCTCCAGAAGCAGACCGGCATCCAGGTCCTCGGCTGCCCCAAGACCATTGACGGCGACCTCAAGAACGAATGGATCGAGGCCTCGTTCGGCTTCGACACCGCGGTCAAGGTCTACAGCGAACTCATCGGCAACATCGCCCGCGACGCCAACTCCGCGAAGAAATACTGGCACTTCATCAAGCTCATGGGCCGCAGCGCCTCGCACATCGCGCTGGAATGCGCCCTGCAGACCCACGCCAACATCTGCCTGATCTCCGAGGAGATCGCCGCGAAAAAGTCGACCCCGCGCGAAATCGTCGCCGCCATCGCCGACGTCATCGTCAAGCGCGCCGAAAAGAAATGCAATTTCGGCGTGGTCCTGATCCCGGAGGGGCTCATCGAGTTCGTCCCGGTGATCAAGGCGCTCATCGCCGAGCTCAACGACCTGCTCGCCCGCGAGGAAGCGGTCTATGAGAAGATCGAGAGCATCGACGCCCGCATCGAGTTCGTGCTCGGCAAGCTCAGCGAGGAAAGCCACGCCTCGTACTCGCACCTGCCCAAAAGCATCCAGGCCCAACTGATCATGGACCGCGACCCCCACGGCAACGTCCAGGTCAGCCTGATCGAGACCGAAAAAATGCTGATCGAAACGGTCAAGACCGAGCTCAAGGCCCGGGCCAAGGCCGGAACCTACTCCGGCAAGTTCAGCGCCCAGGGGCACTTCTTCGGGTACGAGGGCCGCTGCGCCGCGCCGTCGAACTTTGACGCCGACTATTGCTACAGCCTCGGCTACAACGCCGCCGCGCTGGCCGCGTCCGGCTGCACCGGCTACATGTCCAGCGTCCGCAACCTCAGCGAACCTGCGACGAGCTGGCTGGCCGGCGGCATTCCGCTGACCATGATGATGAACATGGAACGGCGCCACGGCAAGATGGTGCCGGTGATCCGCAAGGCGCTGGTCGAACTGGACGGCAAGCCGTTCCAGACCTTTGCGGCGCACCGCGACCGCTGGGCCGTCGAGACCGACTATGTGTATCCCGGCCCGATCCAGTACTTCGGCCCATCCGAGGTCTGCGACGCCGTGACCTGCACCCTCGCACTGGAACGTTCCTGACGGCAACAACCCGGGTGGAGGCGGCCTGATGCGACATTCCCGACGCGGCAAGCTCCGGATTCTTCTGCTGACGGCCGTGCTGCTGACGGCCGCCGGCCGGTGGTTCATCCCGGAGGCGGCCGCGGAACTGGTGTTGCGCGGCGCCGTGGTCCGCATCGGGTTCTCCCCGGCCGTTCCGGCGGACAGCATTGCCTCGCTGAATTTCACCGTCGAGAATCCCGACCCGCAGGAAGCCGTGGCCGTCATCCAGGTCGAACCCGACCGCGCGCCCGGCCCGGTGTATTCCAAGACCTTCCGCATCGGCCCCAAAGCCATCCTCCAGGAGCAGATGCCGATTTGCGGCGCGGCCACGGAAAACTACAAAGTCACCCTGTTCCGGCAGATGGACGGGCGCCGGCAACTGATCATCAGCGACAAGACGGTCACCAAGCTGGACGTTTCCAGCCGGAACCAGGTCTGGCTGGTCAACGACGATCCTGAATTCCCCGGCTACAGCGATGTCGCCAAGGACGCGGGCGTGACCTTCCGCCCCGTCCTCATCACCTGCCGCGGCGAACAGGTGCCGACCCGCTGGAGCGGGCTCACCCAGGCCGCCGCCGTCATTCTCGGCCGGCCGGACATCGAGCATCTGACCCAACTGCAAATCCGGGCCTTGGCCGAGTATGTGGACCAGGGCGGCGTCCTGATCTGGTCCGATCCCCAGGCCGTCCTCCGCGCCGCCGACTCGCCCCTGGCCGGACTGCTGCCGGTCACCCCCGCCGGGCTCCGGCACTGGGAAAACCTGGACCCGCTGCGCCAGACCTTCGCCCTTGACCTGGCCGCCGGGAAAAAACGCGCCGCCGCCGCCGCACCGCCCGCGGCCAAGCTTCTGGATGTGCCCGTCCTGGAAATCCTGCCGCCGGCAACGGGACGCGTCGCCCTGACCTGCGGCGGCCGGCCGGGCACCGTCTGGTTCCGCCACGGGCTGGGCATGATCGGCGTGATCCTGTTCAATCCGTTCCAAATTTCGAAAGAGGATTCCACTCTGACAGCGCCGCTCTGGAACCATATCTTCTCCCAGTTTCCCGCGGCCCCCGCAGGCGCCATGCGGGGCGGCGGCGCGGAAAAAGTCCAGCTCCTGCAACAACTCAACGGCTTCCGCATCCCTTCCGCCGCCCTGATCCGCAACTTGATCCTCGGCTACAGCCTGGCCGTGCTGCTGCTGCTGGGGCTGGCCTTCCGTTTCCGCTTCCAGGCCGCCGGCTGGCTACTCGCGGGAGCGGCGGGGCTGGCCGCCACCCTCCTCATCTTCCTCTTCACCAGCCGCCTGACCGTCGGCCGGCCGACGCGCAGCCTGACCCAACTCACCTTCCAGGGCGCCGACGCCGGCCGCGCGCTGCCCGGCGAGGCCACGCTCAGCCTGTTCAGCAAGAGCGACCTCTCCCCGGAAGTCCGCCCCGCCGACCCCGGCGCCTTCTTCCAGCCCATGGCCGCCGTCTCCCGGGGCGGCAGCGGCCGGAGCGAAGACCGTTCCGGCACCGTGCTGCGCGTCATGGAAACCGCTTCCGGCGCGCTGCTGGAAGGGCTGTCCCTGCAGGCGCTGCGGCCGCGCCCGTTCAGCCTGCTCTTCCGTCCGGACGGCGACACGGCTGCCGCCGCGGCCGCGGTCCCGCAGTTCGCCGCCCCGCCGCGGCTGCGTCACACGGCGGAAGGCCCGCGCCTGGACGCCGTCCTCACCCGGCTGCCGGACCCGGCGCCGCGCCACGCCTTTCTCGTCCTGCCGGGCGGCGCCCTGCCGCTGACCCTGGAAAAGACCGCGGCCGGCATCCGGCTCACCCCCGCGGCCCCCGGCCAGCTCCAGGCCGACACCTCCCTGCTCACGGCCCAGGCCCTGCTCGAAGCGTCGCGCCTGCCCGTGCCCTGCCTAGCGCTGCTCAGCACCGGCCGCGGCGGCCGGGCACTGGCCGAGATGAGCCCACTGCCCTTCGAACCCTATGATTACCGCTTCACCCTCGTCCCCCTGCTCCAGACCGCCGGGCCCGGCCCGCTCCTGGCCACGCCCGAACTGATCAAAATCGATCCCCTGGCCCAGAGCGCCTCCATCAAACTCATCCTGCGCGACGGGCAGTGGCAGAACTCGGCCGTCCGCGGCGCGGACGAACGCTATGTCCTCGACCTCACGGCGCCGCCGCCCTTCCGCGACATGATCCTGCGCGAGGCCGCCGTGCAGCTGGACACCGCCAACCCCGGCGGCAACCTCGACTTCACCGTCAAGCTCCAGCCCGCCGGCGTCCGCGACAACGATTCCGGCTCCCGCAAGGTCATCATGGCCGCCGCCACCGGCTCGGAACTCGCCGCCGTCCGCGTCGAAAACGGCCGCTACGAGTTCAAGCCCGGCGCCGCGCCCCTGATCCATCCCCACACCGGGCGCCTGACCCTGGTCATCGAGCCCAAACCCCGCCGCCAAACCGGGCCCGCCGACGTCGAACGCGCCAACGGCTGGCGCATTCTCACCCTCAAAGTCTGGCTCAAGGGCGATGCGCCCACCGCCAACCCTGCTGAAAAGGAATGGTGACGATGATCCGCACGGAAAATCTCTCCCGCGATTTCGGCGGCGGCCGCGGCCTGCAAGGGCTGACCCTGGAAATCCCGCAGGGCGCCATCTTCGGCTACATCGGCCCCAACGGCGCCGGCAAGACCACCACCATCAAGCTCCTCTGCGGCCTGCTCCGCCCCACCGCCGGCCGCGCCTGGATCAACAACCTCGAGGTCGGCCCCAAAAACCTCAACCAGATCAAGCGCCTGGTCGGCTACATGCCCGACATGTTTGGCGTCTACGACCAGATGAGCGTGTGGGAATACCTGGACTTCTTCTGCGCCGCCTACCACATCCCGGCCAAGCACCGCGACGTCCGCATCAAGACCGTGCTGCAACTGACCAACGCCACGCACATGCTCGACTACCAGGTCAACTCCCTCTCCCGCGGCATGCACCAGCGCATCGGCCTGGCCAAAACCCTGCTCCACGATCCCCAGGTCCTCATCCTCGACGAACCCGCCTCCGGCCTGGATCCCTACGCCCGTATCGAGATGCGCCAGACCATCATGCGGCTGCGGGACATCGGCAAGACCATCATGCTCTCCTCCCACATCCTGCCCGAACTCGCCTCGGTCTGCGACCGCGTCGGCATCATCGAGAAAGGGCGGTTGCTCGCCTTCGGCACGGTGGCCGATGTCACCCGCAAGGTCCAGGAAAACATGGAACTCTCCGTGACCGTCGATTCCGACCCCGCCGCGGCGGTGACCGTCTGCCAGGCCTTCCCCGGCGTGCAGAAAGTCTCGCTCTCGGGCAATGAGATCCACCTGACCTTCACCGCGCCGCGCAGCACCGTGGCCGACCTGACCCGGAAGCTGGTCGAGGCCGGCGTTCGCGTCCAGGAACTCAAGGAAGAGCAGGTCAATCTCGAACAGGTCTTCCTCAGCGTCACCTCCCAGGTCCGGGACGGCAAAGAAAAACCCTAACGATTTCGGCATAACCACGTTTTCAGTCCATAAAATTCCGAACAATACCGTTTTTGAACAGAAGCTCACGAAGAGCACAAAGGAAATTCTTTCAACGTTCAGGCTCTTGCAGAAGTCTCTCATAGCAGGGTTCAGGGTTCAGGGTTCAGGGTTCAGGGTTCAGGGTTCAGGGTTCAGGGTTCAGGCGGGTTGGGTCGGAAAGCAGAAGATGAGGAGCGGACAACACCATTTCGGTCCAAGGGATGCGTTTTCATCAGTCCTGAACCCCGAACCCTGAACCCTTTGCTATCAGATCGGTTTAATTTGATCACCTCATGAATAGATCAGGCTAATGCTCAATCTCCTCCGCAATCCCATTCTTCTGCGCGAGTTCCGCGGCGCGGCGCGCGACGGCCGGACCCTGCTGTTCCTGGCCGTGCTCCTGGGCGGGCTCGGCCTGATCATCCTGGCGCTGTGGCCGCGCACCGGCATCTTCTCCGAGTCGCACAGCACCGAACTCTTCACCGTGTTCCTCGGCGCCCAGCTCACCTTCATGATCCTGCTGACGCCCGGGTTCACCGCCAGCGCCATCACCTCCGAGCGCGAGCGCAACAGCTTCGACCTGCTCCAGACCTCGCTGCTGACCCCCGCGGAGATTCTCTCCGGCAAACTGGTCGGCTCCCTGGGCATGCCGTTCCTGCTGCTCCTGGCCTCCCTGCCGGTCACGGTCATCTGCGCGCTCTCCGGCGGCATCAGCCTGCCCACCCTGCTGCGCGCCCTGGCCATCATCGCCGCGGCCACCTTCACCTACGGCCTGGTCGGGCTGGCCGCCAGCGCCCTCTGCAAGCGCAGCTATGCCGCGCTGCTCGCCACCTACCTCGCCGTGGCCGCCCTGGCCGGCGCCGTCTGGCTGCCCGGCGTACTCATGACCGGCGTCTCCCCGGGCGTGGAAGGGATCTTCCTCAAGCTCCGCGCCCTCAGCCCCTACGAGGCGCTCTTCGCCCAGCAGTACGCCGAACGCTACGAACTGACCGTGGCCGGATCCCGCGCCCGGGACGTCTTCATGTTCCACCTCGGCGGCATGGGCGTCGTCGCCGCGGTCGCCTTCAGCCTGTTCGCCCGCTTCGTCCTGCGCCCGCCCCGCGGCCGCCGCAACGAAACCCGGCAGATGTACGACGACACCCGGACCCTGATCAAGCGCAAGCTCGGGTTCCCCTTCTACCTCATCGACCCGCTCCGCCGCCGCCGCCCCATCGCCAACTGGCGCAACCCCGTGTTCGTCGCCGAACTGCGCAGCAAGATCTTCGGCAACCCCAAGTTCATCGTCCGCGCCCTGTCGGTCTGCATCATGATCAGCATCGGCCTGCTCCTGCTGGTGGCGCGGCAATACGCCACCACCATCGACGCCGACCGCATCCGCAGCGCCGCCATCATCTTCCAGCTCGGCGTCATCGCCCTGCTCGCCCCGGCCGTGGGCAGCAGCAGCATCACCGACGAAAAGACCAGCGGCACGCTGCTCCTGCTCCGGCTCACGCCGATCTCCCCGGCCCGGGTTGTGGCCGGCAAGCTCAAGGCCTCCCTGATGTACGTCGGCATCTTCCTCATCAGCAGCCTCCCGGTCTTTTTCTCCCTGGCCTACCTCGAAAGCCAGGCGTCCTACTGGCGCATCGGCGCCTGGCTCGGCGTGCTCGTCACCACCAGCGTCGTCCTCACCGCCGGCGGTCTCTGCGCCTCCACCTTCGCCCCGTCCACCGGCGCCGCCACCGCCTGGAGCTACGGCTTCGCCCTGATCGCCTGCGCCGGACCGCTCACAGTCTTCCTCTTCGGCGCCCGCGTCGGCCCCGAACTGCAAACCTTCATCCTCACCTTCAACCCCTTTGTCGCCGCCCTGGAAATCACCTCGGACCAGCTTTTCAGCGGCTTGCCCAGCCTCTGGGGGCGGCGGCTCTGGGAAAACCACCTGATCGCCTATGGCGCCCTGGCCGCCCTGCTCCTCACCGTCTCCGCCGCCCGCGTCCACCGCCTCTTCCGCGAACGAGGGTGAGACCGGACCCGGACAGGAATGCGAACACTCAACATTCAACATTGAACATTCAACGTCGAATCCGGAGTTGAACAGAAGCTCGCGAAGAACACAAAGGAAAATCTTTCAACGCAAGCCCCCCTTCGTGACCTTCGCGCCCTTCTGTTCAACCAATCCGGTTTTCCTGTGAGTCCCCACAATTCCCGTCTCAGCCGGTCCCTCTTCTGTTCGACGTTCGATTTTTTCCTTACGTTACGCACATGACGAGTCCAAGATGAACCCCTTCGCCCCCATCATCATCCTGCTCTTCCCGCTCTGGCTGCCGGTGTGGCAGGACCGCCCCCTGACCTCCGCCGACCTCAACCCCGGCCTCGCCGGCCGCACCGCCAGCCTGGATGTCGTGGAAAAGGCCCGCGATGGGTTCGTCTTCTGCGACGCCGGCACCCGCGCCCGGCTCGCCGTCTGCCTGCGCCTCAGCGACCGCCCCGAAGCCTTGCAAGTCCTCGCGGAACAGCTCCTCCGCGAAAAAGACCCGGCCGTGCTCGCCACCATCCTCCAACAACTGGACCAGACCCCCGCCCCGCTCACGGCCGACACCGCCCGCCCCTTCCTCTCCCATGCCTCCCCGGAAGTCGCCGCCGCCGCCGTCCGCCTGCTCGGCCGCGTGGCCCCGGCGGAAGTCGAGGCCACGGCCAGGTTCGCCGCCAACCCCGCCACTCCCGCCGCCATCCGCACGGCGGCCTGGGAGGTTCTCGCCGGAAATCCGGCCCTGGTCAGCGACGAGTTCGCCGCCCGCTTCGCCACAGACCCGGACCCCGCCGTCCGCGCCAACGCCCTGCGCTGCCGTATCCGGCCGGACCTGACCCCGGCCGCCGGACGCGACCTCGTCGCGGCCGCCGCGCCCGCCAATCCTCCCGCCGTCCGCGCCGCCCTGGCCGAACGGCTCGACCGGTTGCCGGCAACTCCCGCGGTCGAGGCCGCCGGCAGCCTCTTGAGCGACCCCGTTCCCGGCATCCGCACGGCCGCCATCGCCGCCCTGGGCCGCCGCGCCGGCGATGCCGGTGCCGTCAGTCGCGTCCTGCCGCTGACCGGGGACGCCGATCCGGCCGTACGCCTGGCCGCCCTGCAGACGCTGGCCGCGCTCAAACCGGCCGGCCTGGAACCCGTCCAACGCGCCGTCACCTGCCTGGGCGATGCCTCGCGCCTCGTCCGCAACCAGGCGGAAGAGACCCTGGTCGTTCTCCACGCCCTGGCCGATGTCACCCCCGCCGTCGCCACGCGGTTAGAAGACACGGATCCCGCCGCCCGCCGCCAGGCCGCGCAGACGCTGGGCTGGCTGATGCCCGCCGCCGCCGCCCAATCCGACCTCGTCGCCAAAGCGCTGACCGCGGAAACCCTGGCGGCAAACCGCGCCGTCCAACTCCTGGCCCTCGGCCGCACCGGCGACGCCGCCCGGCATGGCGCCGCCGTTCTCAGCCATGCCGCGGACTCCGACCCCGCCGTCCGCGCCGCCGTCGCCGAAGCCGTCGGCCGGTTGCGGGTGCCGGCCACCGAAGAACTCCTGAAAACGCTGGCCCTGGAAACCGACGCCACCGTGCGCGCCGCCGCCCTGGAAGCCATGGGGCGGAACCCCTCGCCGCAGTACGCGGAAACCTTGCTCAAGGCGCTTAAAGAAACCTCGCGCACCATCCCGCTGGAACGGGCGGCCGCGGCGTGGTCCGCCGGCCGCATCCGCCCCGTCCCCAAAGCGCTCATGGACCGCCTCGTAACCCAGATCACCAAGCCCGTAATCTCCACGCCCATGGGACCAGTATTCGACGACGATACGGTGATGGCCAACGCCGCCTTCAGTCTCGCCTTCACCGGGCGCGAGGTCGGCAAGCCGTGGGCGGACATGGCCCGCACCCTGGCCACCACCCTGACCGCGCCCCCGGCAAGCATCACCAGCCCCGGTGCGATAGCGCCGACGCCCGAGATCGCGGAAGCCGGCCGCCAGATGCGCGCCTGCCTGGACGGCGTCTCCCCGGAACTCGCCCCGCGGCCGCGGCAGGACGTAACCTTCCCCTACACGCCCTCCACCCGCGCCGGTACCCCGTAAGCCGCGGAAGCGCTTTCGACCCCGATTCCGATTCCGATCCGGTCCGGTCCATAACGCCCCTGTACTCGTCGATCGAGAGCCCTCGAGAGCTCCCTGGCTAAACCCGGGGCCGCCGGTTCACTTATTCGATAACATGCCTCCCGGCAACATGATAACACTTATCTTTTGACATGTGGCGAACGGGCCGACAGGTTGTATATTCATTTTTCAATGTTTGCATCTCTAAACCCCGCAAACAGCCATTCCAACGGAGTTTCATTCATGAAGAAGATCAGCGCGCTCCTCGCCCTCGCCGTCGCCGGCATGATGTCCCTGTCCGTGTGCGCCGCCGAAGGCGAAAAGAAAGCCGAAGGCGGCAAGGCTCCCAAGGCCGCTCCCGTCGAAGTCGTCGGCACCCTGAGCGTCGGCAAAGATGCCAAGGGCAACGCGGAATACAAGATCACCGCCGCTGACGGCAAGGTGTATGTGGTCAAGGCCGGTGAAGCCACCGCCAAGGACCTCGAAGCCAAGAACGGCCAGCAGGTCACCCTGAAGGGCGTGACCATGGAAAAAGACGGCGTCCAGGTTCTGCGCGTCGCCGGCGAAAAGAAAGCCAAAGGCGAAGGCAAGAAGTAAGCTTCTTTCCGTCTCAAAAAAGCCCCGCCTCGCGCGGGGCTTTTTTTTTGCCTTAGCCCGGGCTACTGTTGGTACGGTTTCACGGGTAAATCCTTACCAGAAAAAACGATTTTCAGGCTAGGCGTCCCGCGGGACAGCAGGGCAATAGGCAAGGGAAGCCGAAATCGCAGCAAACCCATGTAGCAACGTGGTTGCACCACGTTTCCGCGACATCGCCAAAAGCCGCAGCGGTGAACGTTCCGATACCCGCCGTGGATCTTATGACGGCGCCGCGAACCGAGGCGGCGCGAGGGAACACGGGCGGCACGCCCGTGGCTACATTTGTCCTCATGTCCCTTAATCTGATGGCGATGGGCGGCACGCCCGCTCCTACACCAAAAACGGGGACCAGAAGAACGCCCCTTCCGTTCACCGTCCACGCCCAGCCCTCACCCCAGCACGGCCTTAACTTCCAGGCCGTCGCGGAGGCGGTCGGCGGGGATCAGGTTGCCGGGAACCGGGGATCCGTCCAATTCCAGCCGGGTGACGCCGCGGCATTTCCCGCCGGGATTTTCCACGGTGATACGGAGGGTTTTCCCCCGGAACACGCGGGTGACCTGGAAGCCCGGCCAGGCTTGGGGAATGCAGGGGTCGATGCGCAATCCGTCGATCTCCGGGCGGAGGCCCAGGATCCATTGCAGCGCGCTGTAACAGGCCCAGGCCGCCGTGCCGCTGAGCCAGGGCACGCGGGACTTGCCGCCGTTGCGGTTGCAGGGCGCGTAGGTGGTCTGGCAGTGAGCGTAGGGCTCGATCTCGCGGATTTCGGCGCGGGCGTTGTAAGCGGCCGGCATGAAGGCGCGGTAGTACGCAAAGGCGCGATCACCGTCGCCAAGACGGCATTCCGCCATAACCGCCCAGCTCTGGGTGTGGCAGAAAATACCGCCGTTTTCCTTGATGCCGTGGTTGTAGATGACCCCCCCCATGACCGTCGGCGGAGTATGCGTGAACGGCGGCGCGCTGAGCATGATGCCGTAGGGCGTCGCCAGCCGTTCGTGCAGGGCGTTCATGGCGCTGCGGCCCTGCGCCGGGGTGGCGGCGCCGCTGAGCACGGCCCAGACCTGGGTGTTGATGTAGATCTGGCCTTCGGTTTCCCGGCTGGAGCCGTACCGGTGCCCGTCGGCGCCGATGGCCCACAGGAACCACTGGCCGTCCCAGGCGGCTTTCTGAATATTGACGTCCAGTCCGGCCAGACGGCTCCGCGCCCAGGCGGCTTCTTCCGGCAAACCGAGACGCGCGGCGATGCCGGCGTAGACGTCGAGGCCGAAGCGGAGCTGAAACGAGACCATGATGGATTCGCCGCGGTATCCCATATTCACGCAGTCGTTCCAGTCCGCCGCCAGGCCGCAGGGGAGGCCGTTGGCGCCGGAACGCTCCAGGTTGAACTCCAGGGCGCGGCGCAGGTGCCCGAGCACGGTCGCCTCGCCGGTGTCGGCATAGGGCAGAACCCGACGGTAAAACTCCAGATCGCCGGTCTCGGCGACGAAGTCGGGCACGGTGTTGAAAAACCACAGGCAATCGTCACTGCGGTAGACCGTTTCGTCGGGCGGCGACATCTGTCCGGGCGCGTGCTCCCAGGGCTTGACCAAGGGCATGGCGCCACCGTTGGCGAGCTGGCCGGTGAGCATGAGCTCAAGCCGGGAACGGATGCCCTCTTTCAGCAGAGGCATGGCGCCAAGGCAATCTTGGACAGTGTCGCGGAAGCCGAGGCCGTCACGCTCACCGTTGTAGATGAGCGAGGCATGGCGCGACCAGGCGTAGGTGATGAGCGCGTTGTAAGAGTTCCAGACGTTGACCATGTGGTTGAAGTCGGCGTCCGGCGTCGTGGCGGTAACGGCGGAGAGTTGCGCGTGCCAGGACTGTTTCAGCTTCTGCAGTTCCGCCTCGCAGCGGGCGGGATTGCCGAACTCCGCCACGGCGGCGTGGCCATGAGAGTCCGGCGTGCCGATGCCGAGCTGCACAATCAACTCGCGCGTCTCTCCCGGCGCCAGTTCGAGATCGAGTTGGAACGTGCCGCAGCCGTTCTCGCCTTCGGCCAAAAAGTTCGAGCAACTGCCGCGTTCGACGGTTTCAGGATTGGCATAGGTACGGTAACAGCTGCCCAGGAAACGTTCGCGGACCGTTTCAAAACCCGCCACCGGCGCGCCGGTCACGGCCATCCACAGGCGGTCCAGCCCCATCTTCTTGTCGGGATTGAAGCCGGTGTAGGGATGGGAGGCCTGGGCCAGCATGCCACCCTGGACCTCGGTCTTGATGATGAACTGCGAGTACTGCAGGTTCGTCAGGTCGTTGATCATCTGCCAACTGCTGGCGAACTCGCAGTAGGTAAACACCGAGAGCCGGCGCGGGCGGGGACTGCGGTTGGCGACCTTCAGCCGCCAGTATTCAAAGGCCTGGCCGAGCGGCACGAAATAGGTGGATTCGGTTTCGATGCCGGAATAGTCCGAGGTGATGATGGTGTAGGCGGTGCCGTGGCGGCAGGTTGAACGATATTCCGTGAGCGGCTTGCCCACCGGCTGCCAGGCCGCGGACCAGTAATCGGCGGTGTCACGGTCGCGCAGGTAGAAATAACGCCCCGGCTGATCCAGCGGCACCGAATTCGGGCGCAACCGCAGGAAACGATTGCCCAGCGCACTGCGGTAAAAGCTGTAGCCACCGGCATGGTTCGTAATGATCGCGCCGTACTCGGTCGAGCCCAGGTAGTTGCTCCACGGACGAGGGGTATCAGGCCGGGTGATCACATATTCCCCGGCGGCATCGTCAAAATGTCCGAACTGCATGAAGGTCTCCGAATCCAACAAAGCGATTAATTAATAATAGGCCGTTCCAGAGTGATTTCAACCGGAAGCCGGACGGAGATGGGACATCTCATTGCGAACGTCGAACATCGAACGTTGAACATCGAACGTTGAACGTCCAACGTCGAATCGGGATTCATGCGGTGCGTTTAAGCCTTTTACTTCAACGTTCGACGTTCGATGTTCAATGTTCAACGTTCGTTACCCTCTCCCTGTCCGTTCCGCCTTTGGCCGTGCATATTACAAGGAAGAGGTCTTGGTGTCATGGCACAGCTGGTCGTCCGCAAATCCCCCGTTCTCCTGGCCGTCTCCCGCTTCACGCTCAAACCCGGGGAAAATCGGCTGGGTCGGGACACCGCCTCCGACATCTGCATCCCCGATCCGCGCATCTCCTCCCGGCACCTGCTGATCACGCTTGCCAACGGCCGGATCGAATGCCTCGACCAGGGTTCGCGCAACGGCACCTTTGTCGACGGAGTGCGCATCTCCGGCCTCTACATTCTACGCCAGGGCCAGACTCTTCAGACGGGTGGCTGTGAGTTGCTCGTGGAAACCGACGAGGCCGCCGCCGCCGGCACCCTCATACCCCAGGGCACGTTCATCTCCACCACCCTCTCCGGCACCCGCTCCGATCCGGACCTGAACATCCTCGCTGAGCGCAAAATCAGCTCCGCCAGCGCCACCGACACCAGCCTGGCCGGACTCTCCGACCGTGAACGCGCCGACCGCCTCACCCTGCGCATGAAGCTCATCGAAAAGGGCATCCGCATCCTCCACGGCGCCCTTTCCCCGGCCGAACTCCTGGATCGCGCCATGGGCCTGGTCTTCGAAACCCTCCACTGCGACACCGGCTACATCCTCATCCTGGACCCCCGCAACCCCGCCGTCTTCGCCGAACACGTCGCCTACCTCAAAGGGGAAAAAACCGCCGAGGTCACGGAAAAACTCTACAGCCAGTGCCTGGTCGAACGCGTCCTGGAAAACCACGCCGGCCTGCTCTTCGACATCGACCGCAGCCCCAAGGTTGACGCCTCCCTCAGCATCTTCGGCCTCAACATCAAAACCGCCATCGGCTGCCCCATCCATTCCGAAGGCCGCGTCTACGGCGTCCTCTACCTCGACAACAAAATGGCCGGAGCCAAGTTCACCGACGATGACCTGGACCTGACCATGAACCTGGCCGGCATCACCGGCGTCGCCCTGGAAAACCTGCGCCTGATCCAAAAACTCGAAACCCAGGCCCGCATCCGCGACAACCTCAAGCGCTTCGTCTCCGCCAACATCGCCGACCGCATCATTGAGGAGGAAGGCTCCGGCCGCTTCCATCTCGAATCCCAAAAATCCCCAGTCACCGTCCTCTTCGCCGACATCCGCGGCTTCACCCCTCTTTCCGAATCGCTGCCGCCAGTGGAAGTTGCGCGCCTGCTCAATACCTATTTCTCCGCCATGGCCGAAATCATCTTCCGCCACGGCGGCACCCTGGACAAATTCATGGGCGACCGCATCATGGTCCTGTTCAACGCCCCCTTCACCCTCGAACACCCCGAGGCCACCGCCGTCACGACCGCCCTGGAAATGCGCTGCCGCCTGCGCGAACTGCGCCCCGCCTGGGAACGGGACGGCCTGCCGCACTTCGACGTCGGCATCGGCATCAATTCCGGCGACGGCGTGGTCGGCAGCATCGGCACCGCCGAACGCATGGAATACACCGCCATCGGCGACTGCGTCAACATCGCCTCCCGCATCTGCGATATCGCCAAGCCCGACCAGATCCTCGTCACCCCCGCCGTGGCCGACCATCTCGGCGCCGGTTTCCGCGTCCAGTCCCTGGGCACGGTCAAACTCAAGGGCAAGGCCGTCGAGGTCCCAGTCCTCGAAGTCCTGGAACCCGCCCAGACTCCGCCCACCACTTCCTGAGCAGCAGAACCGGAACCCAATGAGGTCAAGTCAGGGTTCAGGGTTCAGGGTTCAGGGTTCAGGAGGGAAGAGGCAAACCAGCATGTTACCTTACGAAAAAGCGAACCCCAACCCGTCAACGTCTAACGCCCGGCCTTGCTGTCAAAAACAATTTTTTTCATCGAACGCGCATGTGGCAACAGGAAGTCCTCAGAAATGTCCGCATCCGCATCCTTGCCGTCCTTCCGTTTTTCCGTCTCCTCAA
Organism: uncultured Lentisphaerota bacterium; assembly: GCA_903894975.1. GTDB lineage: Bacteria > Verrucomicrobiota > Lentisphaeria > Oligosphaerales > CAITYL01 > CAITSE01. Next base: position 10,378 of record CAITSE010000276.1, on the reverse strand, counting down.
CACGCATGATTCATTTCCCGTTGCGCTCCCTGCTCCCTGCTCCCTGCTCCCTGCTCCCTGAACCCTGCTCCCTGCTCCCTGAACCCTGCTCCCTGAACCCCGAACCCCGAACCCCGGCCCCCCCGCTCATGGATTTCACCCGCTGGTTCCACGACAACCGCCACCGCCTTTCCGCCAACGGTCTGTATCTGGACGGCGGCGAGCCCGGACGCCCGGACCCGGCGGAGTTCGACACCGCCCGTGTCCGCCTCCTGATCTGCCGCCCGTCCACCTATGCCGGCACGATCCCCTCCATCACCCACCGGCTCCTGCTCTGGGCCGCGCGCCAGGTGCCGGGGGTGTATGTCGATCTCGCCTTCCTGCCGCCCGCATCCGATACCGCGCTCCTGACCCGGGACAACGTGCCCTGGTGGCTCGCCTCCGGCTGCAAACATGCCCCGGCCGACTTCGACCTGCTCGCCGTCAGCCTCTCCGTCCCCCAGGAAGCCGTCAATCTCCCGGCGCTCTACCGCCATTCCGGACTGCACCTGGGCGCCGTCCAACGCCTGGCCGATTCCGCCCAGCCCCTGGTCATCCTCGGCGGCAATGCCGCCGCCGCCATGCCCTTCCTCCACGGCGACGCCGAAGGCCCCGGCAGCGGCGGCCTGGCCGACCTCGTCTGCAACGGTGACGGCATCGTTTTCCTGCAAACCCTGCTGCGCCGGCTCCTGGCGCATCCCGATTTAACAGAAGGCGCAAAGGCGCAAAGAAAACCTTTTTCCAAACCCGCCTTGCTGGAACAACTCGCCGCGGAACTCCCCGGCGCCTACGTGCCCCATTTCTTCCACCACGAATACTCCGGCGACGGCTCACTCCGAATCACCCCCGTGGCCCCCGGACTGCCCATGCCCGTTGCCTTCCGCCGCGATGATCCGGAAGTCTGGACCGACGGCTATGACGGCGCCTACATCCCCTTTGCCGACACCGATACCGAGGAAACCCTCCCCTTCTCCGTCGGCTGCCGCTTCCGCTGCCGCTTCTGCCAGACCGGCTGGGGCCGCGGCGAACCCACCGACACGCCCGTGCCCGGACTCCTCGCCGCCGCCCGTCGGCTCAAGGCCAACACCGCCGCCTCCGACCTGAACCTGCTCGCCTCCGACGCGTGCAGCGTCCCCGGCATCGCCGCCGCCCTCGACGGCATCCGCCCGCTCTTCCGTCAGGCATCCCTCAAAAGCCTGGCCGCCGCCAGCCTCTCCCGCGACCCCGCCGCCCGCGAACTCATCCAGCGCCTGGACAAGCACGAATTCTCCCTCGGTGTCGAAGGCTTCAGCCGCCGCCTCCGCGCCTGGCTCGGCAAGGAAGCCGATCCCGACGTCCTCGCCGGCGTGCTCCGCTCCCTCGCCCACTCCGGCCTGCGCCAAGTCAAGCTCTTCCTCATCGCCACCGGCCGCGAAACCGCCGACGACGTCACCGAACTGATCGAACTCTTCGAACAACTGCGCAAGGCCGCGCCCGCCGGCCGTTTCATCGCCAGCGTCACCCCGCTCTTCCATGCCCCGTTCACCCCGCTCCAGTGCGCCGCTTACCAAACCCCGGATCTGAACGTCATGCGCCAGGCCCGCAAAGCCCTCACCAACCTCGGCGTCGAATTCCGCTGGAGCGCCGGCCCCGTCGAAATCCGCTTCATGAACCGCCTGACCCGCGCCGGCCGCCGCGCCACCCCGGCCCTGGTCCGCTTCAGCCTGGAGGAAAACGTCCGCTACGGCGACGCCCTGCCTGAAACCGAAGCCATTGTCGGAGAACGCTTCCTGGCCGAAGCCCTCGGCGGCGACGACGTCCTGGCCGCCCTCGACGCCGAACCCGCGGAACGGGACGCCCTGCCTTGGGACGACTTCGACGCCGGCACACCGCGACGCCTGCTCTGGAAAGTCTATGCCAAAACCCGCCGCGAATGGAACGCCGGCAAGATCGTCGACGTCACCGGTGAGGACACCGAAGAGATCCTCGAGCCGGCGGCCCCGCGCCGGGCGCCGCCCAAAAGCCCCCCCCGCGAAACCCGCACCGTCATCCTGCCCGCGCAACTTCCCGAATCCGCCGCCGCGCACCCGGACGCCACGGCCGCCCGCGGCCTGATCCGCGCCTGGCTCCGGGAACATCCCGACCGCCTCGACGCCTATGCCGGCAACCCGCGCCTCATCCGTCTGCCCCGCAGTTTCGGCCGCGCCATCCTCATCTTCGACGAGTTCGCCGCCCTCACCCTGGTCAAGCCCGGCCAGGAACCGCTCGTCGCGCCGACGGCGCCCGACCAACTCGTCGCCCTGCTGCGCGTCCGCGACCTGGACGAAACCGCCTGGCGCCGGCTCGAAGGCTGGCTGCGCACCCAGAAGATCGCCTACCAGACCCGCCGCGACGGCACCGTCCGCCGGCACGCCATCGCCCACAGTTCCCAGGGCAAGAGCGGCCTCTTTTCCCTCGGCCAGGACACCGCCTCCGGCACTGGCTGGATCTGCTGCTCACCCAAGGCCGCGCCGTTCCTGCGCGAACTCGCCGCCGCCGGTCTGCCCCCCGTCGAAAGCCTGGCCCTCTGCCAGCCCGCCGCCGGACGCTGCCCGGACTGCAAGGAACCCCTGGTCGAAGCCCTGCCCAACCCCGCCGCCTCCGGCCAAACCGCCCCCTTCTGCCCTTGCTGCCCCCCGCCAGTCACGGGCTAATATCCGGGGTTGGCGAGTGCGAGCGCCGCGGTGCTGAGCGCGAAGAAAACGTCACATTCCCGCAAATGTCGAACGTTGAGAGTCTCCCGGGCTAAGCCGGAGGATTACCTGTTACTTGACAGGTTTGACAAACTATACTTTTTTCGCAACTACGGTTATGCCTGCTTCCTGTATGTTTATATGCTCGATCTCAAGCCCCGCTTTTTCACACATGGAGCGCACTTCATCTGGAGTATGACGATAGCAGTTAAGCGGTCTGAACCAATCATAGTTCATGTGGTTCATTTCCTCAAAATCAAATTCAGGCCGGTAAAAAGCCTTGCAGATATTCCAATAAAAGAATCGCTGTAAATCATAAGTGCCTTTCTTCATTTCAAGATATGGAATATCCTCTTCAATCTCGATTGTCGCGTTGAGCTTACCAAGTTGGATGCCTAATTTTGTTAGCGGATACAATAATTTCCAGGCTTCCTCGTTGCTGTAATCTTTCAGGTAATTCCTAATATGATCATCTGTGAATTCACGAATGGGCGCTTTTTTGACATATACATAAAACATAAACCATCCGCCTTTTTTAAGCTTTTTGCTTAAATACAGCAACGAACGCTCTGTGCTGTCGGTATGGTGAAGAACACCTTCGGAAAAGATTATATCAACCGTTTCATCGCCGATCGGCAGATCAACAACGCTTGACTTTAAGAAATCGCCTTTTACACCATGCTCTTTAAACCTTGCCTGCGCAGTGTAAACCGCGTCAGAGATATCAACGCCGAGATAGTTGTGTTTGTTGAGTTTTTCGCCAAAAAGCGCAAGAGCGGAATATCCGCCGCCGCAACCGGCGTCTACAATAATTTTATCGTTTCCGGCAAGCAATTCATCAAGCCTGCTTTCTTTATTATCGCAATATCTTTCAATAAGCCATTCTCTGGCAAATTTTGCAACATGTCCCGACTCGTAAGAATCTCTGCGCGACCACTGGTAGGCAAAAGTATTTTTTGTCTGTTCCTGCTCATTTGTGTAGGTATTTTTAACTTCAAGATTCTTAATACCTAATTTTTCTAAAGCTGACATCTTAACCTCTAGCTGATAGGAATTTTGATTTCACAGGCCGGATTGGGTTTAGGGTGAGCCTTGGCATGTTCCCGGCCGATTTCTGGCGCACGGTTGCGATTTCTACAGGTTACCCTACCATGAAGAAAATTTATCCTGCCGGAATCCAGAATCAAGCGCTTCCTCGTACTCCGGAAACGGTTGGCAGCCGTTGTCCGCGATGAGGCGGGCGTCCATTCCCGGTTTTCGCTGTTACTCGAGGGCTGTCGATAGCTTTCGAGTGCCCTCGAGGGCTATCGATTCTACTTTTTTTCGCGGCAAAAAACCCGCCGAGCCGGGGCTCGGCGTTCCCAGAGGGCGGCCGCCGGCGTAGCGAAATCCGCTGGCGGAGAATGCGCTCTCCCCGATTTCCCTGCGGTTACCGCAGGGTACGGTCGTAGTTGAAGAGGTGGCGGGGGTTGAGGCAGGCCAGCGTGCGAAATTCGCGGACGGGATCGGGCGAGGCCGAAAAATCGGCAACCAGATGGGCGACGCGGATCTGCGGGTTGCGCTGGGTGCTCCAGTCAAAGGGCGTCACCGGCCGGAACACGGCGACCGCGCCTTCGCGCCGGGGGCGCATCTCACCACCGCGCGCATCCTTAAATAACGCGCCCTGCCCGACGGTGATTTCAGGCAGAAATTCCACCCGGGTCTGCATGAGCGGCGGCCGGCCGAACATGGCAAGGCTCAACGGGATGCCGGCGGCGGCGCAAAGATCCTCAATCTGACCGTGGTCCGCCTCGGGCGAAACCGTGGCGCAGACACAACCCAAGTTATGGAGCGTGCGTGCCGCCAGGGCATTGAGTACGGCCAGGCCGGGGCCGGCCGTCATGGCGACCCCGGCGTCCTTGGCCAGCATCCAGCCGTCCCAGGAATTCACCTCAACCGTGAACCCGAGCTCGCGGCAGCGTTCCAGCAGACTGCGCAAGCCGGGAATCTGCGCCTCGTAAAAAACCGCGGGCAGAGTAGGAAGGAAAAAGCTATTTTGGATTTTGGATTTTGGATTTTGGATGGACGGGGAGATGGACACTGAGACGCCGGAAAGAGGTTTTCTCTGCGCCTTTGCGCCTTCTGTTAAATCGGGTTGCGGGTTGACGGCGGCGAGGAGAGCGTCCAGGCCGGCCGCGGTCAGGCATTCGGCGAGGATGGTGACGGCGGGGAAGGCGGCGGCAAAGGCGCGAACCTGGGCCGGATCGGGGTCGAGCCGGGCGCGGTCCGGCGGCTCGCCCAAGGTGCGGGGCGGAACGGGGGCGGCTGGGCTCACCGCCGCGGCAGCGGCCAGGAATTCACGGATGTCCTGGGGCAAGTCAAGGCGCACAGTGCCGTCGGATTCCTTGGCGGCCGCGCGCAGGAACGCGGCAAAATCCTTGTCGAGCTGATTGGCCGTGCTGCGCGGCAGACGCAGAGCGGGATCGGCCTGGCAGACGAATTCCGCCTGGTCCCAGGGCTTAGGCAGGGCCGAGGTCAGCCGCCCGCCGAGTTCGGTCAGGAACACGGAACGATCCTCGTGCTTGACCGTCTGCGGCGGGGTGCGGAGTTCGCGGGTGAGCGTGGCCGTGCGGAACGTCCAGAGCAGCCCCCCCTTGGGATCGGGCGCGGCCGTGACCGTGACGGTGCGGACAATCGCCGCGGCGGCGGGCCGGGTCTCGGTCCCGGATTCATCTTCTTCGGCGGCCGGGACTTCCGCGGCGGCCAGCCGTCCGGAATCGCCGGTGAGACGGGCGCGCCGGGCATCAAGATAGCCGTCGGTCTGACTGCGGCCGGTGTAAGCGCCGAGGCTTTCAGCGGCGACAGCGAGTTCAGAACGCAAGCCCTGGAGCAGCGCCTCACGGTGCAGGCGCACGGCACGGGCGACCCAGTCGGGGGATTTCAGGCGGCCTTCGATCTTGAACGCGGCCACGCCGGCCGCGGCCAGTTCCGGCAGGCGACCGGCCAGGCCCAGGTCATGCATAGACAGGGGTTTGCCCGGGAGCGACCCGTCCACGGACCAGGGCACGCGGCAGGGACTGGTGCAGGTGCCGCGGTTGCCGCTGCGTCCCCCAACCCAGCTCGAAAGCAGGCAGCGTCCGGAAACCCCAAAGCAAAGGGCGCCCTGGACAAAGACTTCAACCTCGACGCCCGGCACGGCGGCGGCGGCCCGGATCTCCTCCAGGCTCAACTCCCGGGCCAGCACGACCCGGCGCACGCCCAGCGTTTTGGCCGCGGCACAACCGGCGGAACTGACGATGCCGGCCTGGGTGCTGAAATGAAATTCCAGTTCCGGAAAGAACGGGATCAGGCTGAGCAGCGCCGGGTCGCGGATCAGGATGGCGTCAATTTTAGCGCGGCGGGACAATTCCAAGATACGCGCAGCCTGCCCGAGTTCGCGCTGGGAAAGGTCAATGTTGAGCGTGAGATAGGCCCGGGCGCCGCGGGCATGGATCGCGGCGACGGTTACCTCCAGGGTTTCGGGGAGAAAGTTTTCGGCGCCGCGGCGGGCATTAAGCTGTTTCAGGCCGAAATAAACGGCATCGGCACCGGCGGCCAAAGCGGCATCCAGAGCGCGCGGGCCGCCGGCGGGGGCCAGGATTTCAGGTCGGGAGGTGGGCATGGAGTCTCATGTTTTCGTTTTCAAGAAAGGTACCGTGACTAACTATAGCGTTCGCTTGACCGGAAACTCCGACGTCAAGAAAAGACCTTTTCCGGCCGCCTCCTTGCCTTCCCATATCATTCCGATATGGTCTTAGTTGGTTCAGTTTGTGGTTTTCTGACGGGAGGAGACCCGATGCTGCCCGCCCCGACAAGGGACTCACCCGATGGTTCCGGATCGTCGCACCATGAAAATTGGCATCCTGGCCCTGGCGGCTCTGGGAGGTTTCATGGCAAACGCGTCCCGGGCCGCCATGGTCGTGGGGGATTGGCCATTTGACCGGACGGTGGACATCCGGGCGGTGACCGACGGCCAATTCCTGCCGGATGCAGAGCCGGCCATGGAACCGTCCTCGGCCGGGCTTTTCGAGTCCACCGTGAACGAAGCGGCGGGGATGGCGTTCGATTATCGTCATCCCGTAACGGCGCTGCCGGCCAAGGGCGCGGCGGCGGTCTACACGCAATACCGGGCCGAAAGCGTCAAAGGCGGCGATGGCTGGGCGCTCAACACTTCCTGTGGGGGCGTGGTCCTCGCCGACGGTCCGCGCCTGCTCAAGACCGCTCGGGATTTCAGCGTCTGGGTGAAATTCCAACCGCTCAATCCGGATCCGGCCGGGACCGAGATCATCCTGGGGCGGCCCGGCGCCTGGCTGCTCTGCCGCAGCCAAGGGCGGCTGGCCGCGTGCTTCAACGGACGCATTCCGGACGCTTCCATCATCGGCCTGAACGGCGATGTATTCGGCGGCAACGGCCCGCTCCTGCCGACCGGACAGTGGCATGACGTCGGCTTCTCCTTCAGCGGCGACCAGAGGGTGATCGATCAGCCAAAGAAAATTTTAATTTTCCTGGACGGCACCCTGATCAAAACCGCGGAGGAACGGACCGCGGTCAAAAACACCGAGCCGCTGCAATTCGGTGGCCGCGGGCTTGACCCTGCCGTCTGCTTTCCCGACAGCAAGTTTCTGCTCGACCGCGTGATTTTCTTCGACGGCCTGGTGGCGATCTCGGACTTTGCCGATCTGGCGCGCAATGGCGGCCCGGAAATCGAGCTTCCGGTCGTCCCGGTGATCCCGCCCCCGCCCGTGCTGTCCTGGAACGCCGCCGGCCCGGTCGGCCCCGCCGCCAACTGCCGACCACTGCTGTATTACCCGAAAACGGACCGGTATGTGACCCGGCCGGACGCCGAGGCGGCGGCGGAAATCGGCGGCGACCTGTATTTCCAGCCGGTCTACCGGCCGTTCACGCCGGTGGCGCCCGAGTTCCTGGGATACCTGGGCCCGGGTTGCCGCGGGAACGCCGGCCGGCCGGACCGGTACCTGGTCGCGCTTTACATCGTCCCAACCAGTACCGTCCGCACCACCAAATGGACGGCCAGCGGCGCGGTCGCCGTCCGGAATGACGAATCGCCCGGAGCCAAACTTGAACTGCGCTTCTACGTCAACGACAGCCTCAAGACCACCCGCCCCGTGACGGCCGGCACCGAGGCGACGATGTTCGCCGTAGATCTGGGGAAGCTCAAGGCCGGGGACAAGATCCAGGTCGCCTTTGGCGTCGCCTCCCTGGGCGAACGCAACGGACTCACCTTTGCCTGCACCCTTGACGTCTCCCCGGCCAAAGCGCCGATCCTGCTGCCCGCCACCCTGCCATGGAACCAGGCATTTCGCGTCGACCCCGCCAAACCGTCCCCGCCCGCCGCCGGCTGGCAAGCGGCCCACAACCAGGTGATTGCGGAACTGCGACGGAAGCCGATGGACCTGCTTTTCATCGGCGAGTCCATCACCGGCTTCTGGAAAACTTCGGGCAAGGCGGTCTGGGACACGCGGCTGCTGCGATACAAGCCGGGGAATGCCGGCATCAGCGGCCAGGGCACACAGGACGTGCTGTGGCGCTTCGAGCATGGAGCTTTCGACTGGATCCATCCCAAGGCGGTGGTGGTGATGCTCGGCGGCCACAACCTCAACTGGACGGCGGCGGAGCTGGCCGCGGGCATGGCAGCGGTCGTCCGCGAAATCCGCGAACACCACCCCGCCTGCACCATCATCGTGATGGGCATCCTGCCACGCCAGGAGAAGCCGAACCATCCGGAAAGGGCCAAGATTCTGGAAGTTAACGCCTTGATGAAAAAGCTGGACGACGGGAAAACGGTCCGTTTCGTCGATTTCGGCGCCAAACTGCTCGAGCCGGACGGCACCCTGTCCCGGGAAACCGCGCCTGACTTCATCCACCCCGGACCGCGAGCATACGAACTCTGGGCGGACGCGATCCAGCCGATCCTCGACCCGCTCTTCCCCCCGCCCCCGGCCCGGAAAAAATGACACCGGATTTCCCGGACCGCAAAAAGACGCGGTGTGGAACCGGCTTCCTGCCGGATCGTTCCGTTTTCTGTTGTTCCGTTCGGGACAGGAATCGAGACTTGCCGATCAGGAGATCGGCGTTCCCGGGGAGTGGCTCCGCCTCCGTCACTCCGCGTCGAAGCCGTTGGGGGCGAAGAGGCCGGCGAGGGCGGGAAGTTCGTTCCAGGGGGCAACCCATTCGGGGCGGATGTCCCAGGACGGGCCGAGGGTCTTGCGCGTCCATTCGGCGAAATCGAAGATGCTGTTGATGTCCCAGTGGGCGAGGCCGTCCACCTGCTTTTTTTCCACATGGGCCGGATCCCAGCAGGGGCCGGGTTGGAGGTTGCGGATGCACAGGCGCCCGCCGTCGGGACGGAGGGCGGCGAGGCGGCGGATCACCGTGCGTGCGAGTTTCTGCGTGCCGTCAGCCTCCCAGCAGGGCTGGGTGCGTTGGTTACGGCCATAGGCGGCGGGTGAAGGACAGCGCCGCCAGAGGTCGCGCACCGGCAGGTCCGCGAAATCCAGAACCAGTTCCGTGGCTGCGGGTTGAGCAACGACGGCGGAATCCAGACTGCCGTCCGCGGCCAGCAGGCGGTTGGCGGCGGCCGGAGCCTTGGGCGGGGCGGCCTCAAGGCCGGTCTCATCCAAGGTTTCATCCAAGGCTTCGTCCGGGATTTCGGCGGGAGCGACGGCGACGGCAGCGGCAGCGGGGGTGACGGCAGCGGCGCCCCGGCCCCAGGCCGCGTACCAGGTAAAGCGGTACTTCCGCGCCGCGGGCATGAATTCTTCGCAGCACATGAGCGGTTCCCGGAGCAGGCGCAGGCCGTCCGCATCCTGGAACAGTTTGTAACTGCCGCTTTCCGGGCCGTAGCCGAGAGAGTGTTCCCAGCACCAAAGATCGCTGCCGGCGCCGAGTTCCAGGCGGCGGCCGTCGGGGCGCTCCAGAACCAGGGCCAGAGGCGGCCGGTGCCAATGCCCGAGCAGGAGCGGCGCGGCGCCCGCGGCCGGCGCCTTTTCGGGAATATCCCGCCAGGCCGGAATCGCACCTTCGGCCAGATGCTGACCGGGTGGAACCAGGAAAAACCGGCGCCACCGGCCGGGAAGGGAAAAGACGCCCAGGGCAAAATGCCGGCGCACCGCAGTGCGGGCGGGCCAAGTGAAATCCACGGTGAAGCGGGCATGGTTGGCGGCGATCACCGCCTGTTGGCTCAGCCGGAGCTGGTTGCCGTAGGGCAGGTACCCGCGCATGGCCACTTCGGCGGCGCCGCCGCTGCGGCCGCTCCGGAACTGTTCAGAAATCGCCCCGTCCGCAGGCAATTCATTGATTTCCTCCTGAACGTTGCGGAGGAACTCATCGCCGCCGACGGTGAGAACGGAGGGACCGAGAATGCGGGCGGCCTGGAATTGCAGTTCCCAGGCGGCGCCGGGAGGCGTGATCCGGATCACACCGTCAGAAGAAATGGACATGGGCTCGCTTTGTTTGTGTGAACGACTGCGCCGCGACGGCGCGGGAATTGCGGGACGGAGAAGACTGGCATGTTGTCAAGTCCTGGTTTCCGTTTGACACTTTGATTTCTGGTTTGGGATCACTCGAAGTATAGCTTTGGTTCCTTGGGGCATTGGGGAACTCGCTGCGCT
>CAITSE010000275.1 GCA_903894975.1 uncultured Lentisphaerota bacterium | reverse complement strand
TGACCTCACGTTGATAATCTCCAGATCCGTGAGTTGGAAGGCGAAGTCCTCCGGGAATCGTTCCCGGTTGCGCTTGATGGCTTCGTTGAAGCGGAAGGTCGGCACGCCGTAGATGGCGGCCAGGTCGGCGTCCAGGATCACCCGATGGCCGCGGATGACGAACAACGGGAGCGTTGGTGGCGGTTGCGGGGTTGGCTTTGCGTTGGTCTTCTTAGGCATGGCGCGGTTCCCTCTCCTCGTGAGCAAGTTGCAGATCCCTTGCAGGAGCGGGCGCCTAGCCCGCCTCCTCCTGTCCCGGACCCGGATACTATACTCGAGGGGCGAGGTCAAATGCCGTCTCCCTGCATGGTTTCCGGGGGTGGCTGGGGGACGCGGCCGAAGGCGAGGTTGTGCCAGAGCCGTTCGTGGGCGTAGTAGACGAACAGTTTGGCCGCGGTGTCGGCGAGGCCGATGGTGAGGGCCAGTCGCCACTGGTGCGTGATGAACCAGGCGACGCCGGCGGTGACGAAGGTGCTGAAGAACCGGTAACTGGCGGACTTCACCACGCTGCGCAGATGGGTTTCTTTCACAGGTAGTACTCCAGGATGACTTCTTTTTGCTTCAGCAATTGCAGCGCCCCTGCGGCTGCCGCCTCCGGTGTCGCGTCTGCCGCCAGGGACAGGTGCGGCGTGTAGCCGGTGAACCGGTTTTCGCCGAGGTTGACGACCAGGATCTCGTGGGGCTGATTCAGCAGTTCGAGGGTGCGCAGGTCATGCTCGTCGATTCCCGGCAGGGAGGTGATGAAGATCAGGCCGGCGTCGGTCATGATCCGCGCCAGTTCGCCGATGCGGCGGATTTGCTCGCTGTCAATCTCCGTGACGGCGGCGCGGTCGGCGTCGAGGCCGCTGGTGACATTGCTGATGCCGAGATAGTACGCCTTGAAATTGCCGCGGAACAACAGGTTTTCCAGGGCGGCGGCGACGCGTTCTCCGGCCGCGGCGGATTCGCCGGTGAGGACGATGAACTTGGCTCCGTGACGGTAGGCGTTGATGCGGAGTTCGCGGGTGATGGCACTCGGGCGCCACATGGCTTCGCGCTGGCGGATGTGTTCCTTGAGCGTGGAGTCCTCGTCGGAGATGGGGGCCAGGATGATGCCGGCGCCGGCGATCTCGTGGTTGTCGACGATGACGAGGCGGCCGGTGCGTTCGATCTCGCCGGCGACGTCGAAGGCCACAGGCTTAGCCGCCTCCAGCACGCACTCCGCCACGTCATGCCGGTCCACCTGCTGCTTGTTCTGCACCGAACTCAGTTCGGAGGCGTCGAGCACGTTCAGCACTTCGGCGAGCTTGACCGGAACGCGGGCGGCGCCGAGCTTGAGCTTGTACGTTTTTCCGCGGATCATCGGCGCATGGCCCATCCAGAACAGGTTGACGCGGAAGCGGCTGCCGATGTGCGGAGGCGTTTCGTCATCGCGCACCATCAGTTCGCCGGGCTTGATGTAGATCTGGGTGTGCAGGGTGAACCCGGGCGCCTCACCCGCGGCGGCGGTGGTTTTTTCCGGACCGTTGAAGTACTCGATCGTCTTGACGCGTGATTTCTTGCGGGACGGGTAGAAGGTCACGTTGTCGCCGGCGCGGATTGTGCCGGTCTCAATGGTTCCTCCCACGATGCGGCGGTCATCGTTCTGCTCCGTGAACTTGTAGATGTCCTGCACCGGCAGGCGGAACGGGAAATTGACGGGCGCCGCTTTCGGGGCGAACGCATCGATCTGCTCCAGCACGGTCGGACCGGAATACCACGGCGTGGCCGCGCCGCGGGCGACCATGTTCGTGCCCTCCATGCCGCTGATCGGAATGAAGCTGACCGGCTCGATCTGCAGGTTTTTCAGAAACGCGGTGTATTCCGCCTTGATCCGCTCGAACACGGCCTGGTCGTAATCGACCAAGTCCATCTTGTTCACCAGCACCGAGATCTGGCGGATTCCGAGCATGGAGACCATGTACCCGTGCCGCCGGGTGTTCTCCTGGATGCCCTCGTGCGCGTCAATGGTGAGCAGGACCGCCTCGGCGCGGGCGGCGCCGGTGATCATGTTCTTGAGAAACTCGATGTGTCCGGGGGCGTCAATCAGGATGTAGTGGCGCTTCTCGGTCTTGAAGAAGCAACGGGCGGTGTCGATGGTAATGCCCTGGGCCTGTTCGTCCTTGAGCGCGTCCAGCAGGAAGGCATACTCGAAGGGGCGCGCGTTGCGGCGGCACATCTCGCGGACCTGTTCCAGCTTGCCGCTGGGCAGGGAGCCGGTCTCGGCCAGAAGGCGGCCGATGATCGTGCTCTTGCCGTGGTCGACATGACCGACGATGACGATGCTCATCTGGCTCCGGCTGTCAGCCGAAGGCTCGGGATTGGGGATAATGGCGGGCATGGGGAGTTCCTGAATGAAAATGGTGTGACGGTGTGGCTTTTTTGCCGTAAAATCCAAAATCGGCAATCCAAAATCGAAAATTCCGTCACATATACCCTTCGCGGCGGAGCGTCTCCAGACCGCCGCCGTCTTCCTTGTCCTGGGCGCGGCCGGAGCGTTCGGCGATGTTGGCGAACTTGCCGGTCCGCAGTTCGGCGATGATCTCCGCCACGGTGCGCGCCTCGGACTCGACCGGGCCGGTGCAGGGATAGCAGCCGAGGGAGCGGTAGCGCTTGCCGTCGCCATGGTTGAAGTAGAGGTCGATGATCGGGATGTTCTCCCGGTGGATGTATTCCCAGATGTTCAGTTCGGTCCAGTCCAGCAGGGGATGAACACGGACGTGGGTGCCCGGGGCGAAATCGGTCTTGTACTGGTTCCACAGCTCGGGCGGCTGGTCGCCCACGTCCCAGTCGTTCTGCTTGTCACGCGGCGAGAAGTAGCGTTCCTTGGAACGGCTGCCCTCTTCATCGGCGCGGGCGCCGACGATGACGCCGGTGAAGGCTTCGCGGGAAGGGTCGGGCACGAGCGTCCCGGTCGCGTGGTCGATCCGCAGCCGCGGCCATTCGCCCGAGAGCGTGTGCTTGAGCGCCTCGCTCTTGAGCTTGCGGCAGCAGTCGATGCGGGAAAGCTTGCCGTCGGGAAAGGTTTCCTTCGCCGCCAGCGCGGCGGTGTTCTCGCCGACGATCAGGTCGAGCTTGAACTCCAGCGCCAGTCGGTCCCGATAGGTGATCATGGCCGGAAGTTTGTAATGGGTATCCACGTGCATCAACGGAAAAGGCATGTGCCCGAAGAAGGCCTTGCGCGCCAGCCACAGCAGGACGGTGCTGTCCTTGCCGATCGACCAGAGCATGACCAGGCTCTTGAATTCGCGGTAAGCCTCGCGCAGGATGTGGACGCTCTGCGCTTCGAGTTTGTCTAAGTGATTCATGGGAGGGTTCTTTGCATTTGTAAAGGGTCTGACGGATTGGACTGATCTGACGGATCGGGTGGTGAGACCGACGGGTCAATGCCGGGCGTGCAGGCCGCATTCCTTGTGTTCGGAGGATTCCCACCACCAGCGGCCGGCGCGTTCATCTTCGCCGGGCTGGACGGCGCGGGTGCAGGGCGCGCAACCGATGGAACGGTAGCCCTGACCGTAAAGCCGGTGGAAGGGCAGTTGGCGCGATTTCGCGTATGCCAGCACATCTTCGGCAGTCCAAGCCGCCAGCGGATTGTACTTCAGAATCCCGCCGTGCAGCAAATCCGGTTCCGTCTCATTCAGCTGCGTCCGGCTCACATTCTGGTCGCGGCGCAGTCCGGTGATCCAGGCCGTAAGCCCCGCCAGTGCGCGGGACAACGGCTCAACCTTGCGGATGCCGCAGCACTCATGCCGTTTTTCCAGGCTTTCCCGGAAAGAGTGCGTTCCTTGTTCCCGGATCAGTTTTTCCACCGCCTCGCGCTGCGGGAAGAACCATTCGATTTGAATGTGGAAACGAGCGGCCACGGCGTCGGCGCAGAGCAGGGTCTCCTCCGGCAGCCGCCCGGTGTCAATGGCGAACACGCGGACGTCAGACCGGATCCGGGTGAGCAGGTCGGTTACCACCACATCTTCAACGCTGAAGCTGGACGCTTGGGCGATGGCCGATCCATGCTTCTCCAGCGCGCCATGCAGCAGGGTCAATGTGCCGTTTTCGAGCTCGGTGCTGGCGGTTCCGCCCGCGATCGTTTCGGTTTGCATGAGAGATGGCATGGTATGTTCCACTTTCTTTATGATCACTACAACTATAGACAAAATACACAATAAAATCAGGAATGCAACAGGTGGGGGCAAAATGTCGGGTCGTCAATCTTTCTTTTCCCCACAAGCCACAGACCTACAGGCCACAGACCCCGGTCTCGTGCTTTGGACATCCCCGCAGCATCCCTGACCCATGACGGCGACCGTGTTTGGGGGGATATGTTTGTGACCATGTCTCATGCCGTCGAACGCAAAGCGGAAAAGGTGTTTCCCGCCAGCTTACTGCTGGAGGGACGCGCCTGCCTGGTCGTGGGCGGTGGGCGGGTCGCAGACCGGAAAGTGCGCCAATTGCTGGAGGCGGGAGCCAGGGTTACCGTGGTCAGCCCGGAAATCGGCGCGGAACTTGCTGATTTGGTTAAAGGCAAGGACGAATCAGGCGCGGCCTTGATTCGTCATCTGCCCCGCGAGTTCCGCACGGGCGACACGGCGGGGTTCTTCCTGGTCTTTGCCGCGACGGACGATCTGGAGGCGAACCGGCGGGTGCGCGAAGACTGCCGGGGCCAGGGCGCGCTCTGCGGGTGTGTGGACTTCGGTTGGCGCGAGGGCGATTTTATCTCTCCGGCCGTGCTGCGGTCCCACGGTCTGACCGTGGCGGTGAGCACCGGCGGGCGTTCCTGCCGCCGGGCGCGCATGCTCAAGGAAAGCTTGGGAAGCCACCTGGCCGCCATGGGGAACGTCGGGTTGCTGCTGCTGGGCACAAGCCATGGACAATTGCCGCTGGCGCAACGGGAAAAACTGAGCCGGGAACTGGGAGGGGCGGCCGTGATCGCCCGGTTGCTGCGCCAGGTTTGGGGAGTGCATGAATTTCTGCTGCTGGAAACCTGCAACCGGATCGAACTCCTGGCGGTGGCCGACCAAAGCGGGGATTGTCTGGAACTGGTGCGGCGGGTGCTGGGTTTCGATCGTCTGGCTTCGGCGGATTACTATGTGAAGCAAGGCGTTGAAGCGTTCCGGCACAGTGCCATGCTGGCGTCTGGCTTACTTTCGCAAGTGCTGGGGGAAGGGCATGTTGCGGGTCAGCTCAAGGAGGCGTTGGAAACGGCGCGGCGGGAAGGTTCCGCCGGCGCGGCCCTGGAGGAATGGATTGCCACGGCATTGCGCATGTCCAGGGAGATTCGCCGTGACCTGGCTCTGGGCGGGCCGGAAACGCGCGAGATCGAGGATGACGCGGCGGATTTTATCGTGGCCTCGGCGCCCGGGTGTCGGCGGTTCCTGGTGGTGGGCACGGGCGTGACCGGAGCGGGAGTGCTGCAGCGTGTGCTGGCAGATCATCCGGCGGCGAGGGTTGATTGGTATTGGTTTCATCACTGTCCGGAATTGCCGCCGCCGGTGGCGAACCGGGTCTGTTTGCGACCGGTTGCAGAGTTGGCGGATGGGCTGGCCGCTGCGGAGGTCGTTATTTGTGCCGCGGGCGGCGGGGAACCGGTGCTGCGCACTTCGCACGCCGTGGCGCTGGCCGGCCGGAACCTGCTCGTGCTGGATCTGGCCATGCCCCGCAACGTCGAGCCGGAACTGGCCGCCGCGGCGCCCGGCCTGCGCCTGGTGAACCTGGATGGGTTGAAAGCCTGGAGCCGAAGCCGTCCCGGGCAAGTGTCTCAAAATGAGAAGGTTTTGGGAAATGCAAAAGGACGACGGAGCGTGACGCGCATGCATTCCGAGGCGATCCCAGACCTTTTGGAAGCCGCCGCGGCGATTGTGGAAAAGAACCGGGAATGGTATGACCAGTTGCTCCTGCACATTCAAGGTTGGAACGAGGGGAAGTAAGCTCGGTGTTGCCCAGACGGAAGGCGCGCTCGTCCGGCTGCGTCGGGTGCTGCCCGGTTGCGCCTTTGACGTGCAGCTTTTCTCCTCACCGGGCGACCGCGACCAGGGCGCCGACCTGCGCTCGGCCCCGGCAGATTTTTTCTCCCGCGACCTGGATGACGCGGTTCGCTCCGGCGCCCTGGATTTTGCCGTGCACAGCGCCAAGGATCTGCCCGATCCCGTGGCCTCGGGACTCGACTGGTTCTGGCTGCCCTGGCGCGAAGATCCGCGGGATGTGCTGGTGCTGCCGGCGGGGAAACCCCTTTCCGATCTGCCGGAACGGCCGCGCATCGGCGTCAGCAGCGGCCGGCGCGAAGCCTGGTGCCTGGCCCGCTTTCCCAGTGCGGACCTGCTGCCGGTCCGCGGCGTTATCGAGGCGCGCCTGGAACAGCTTGATGCCGGCCGGTTCGATCTGCTGGTGATGGCGGCCGCCGCGCTTATTCGCCTCGGCTTGCGGGAACGTATTTCCGAATGGATTCCGCTGGCGGCCATGGAGGTTCCGGACGGGCAGGGCGCGCTGGCCGTGACCTTTCGCGCCGGCGACCGCCGGATGCAGCGCCTGCGCAGCCTGTTTATCAGGCCCGTCACTTTTGCCGGCGCCGGGGCGGGGCGTGCCGGAACCTGCACACTGGAAACCGCGGAAGCCTTGACCACCGCTGACGTCTGCCTGCATGACGCGTTGCTGGATCAGGCACTGCTGGAACAACTTTCGCCGCAGGCCCGGTGCGTGGACGTCGGCAAGCGCTGCGGCGGCGAACGGACGGAGCAGGGGGAGATCAACCGGCTCCTGACGGAGTATGCCCGTCGCGGTTTGCGCGTGGTCCGACTCAAGGGCGGCGATCCCGGCCTGTTCGGGCGGCTCGCCGAAGAACTGGCGGCGCTGGAGGATTTTTCCCTGCCGTATCGCGTCCTGCCGGGCGTGAGCAGTCTGCTGGCGGCGACCACCGGGACGGGCATGCTTCTCACCCGCCGTGGCGAGTCCCGGGGCTTCTGCGTTCTGACGCCGCGCGCCGAAGGCGGCGCCGCAGCCCCGGTCACCGCCGCCGCCCGCGCCCAGTTGCCCATGGTTTTCTTCATGGCTGCCGGCATGCTCCCGGAGCTGTGCCAGAAACTGTTGGCGGACGGCCTGGCCGCGGCCACGCCCGCCGCCGCGGTGTTCGATGCGGGATCGCTTCAGGAACGGGTCGTGCGTGGAACCTGTGCGGATCTGGCCGGCCGCGTGCCTCCGGACGCCGCGGGGCAGCCGGGGCTCGTCATCGTCGGCTCTCCCGCCGCCCATGCCCTGGCGGGGAACACCGGCGCTCTGGCCGGACGGCGCGTGCTGCTGACATGCAGCCGCGAACTCCTTCCCGCCGCCGAACGCGCGGTTCTGGATCTTGGCGGCGTGCCGGTCCCGCAGCCCCTGATCCGGCTCGTCCCGGTTCGGGACGGGATCGAGCCGCTCTTGCGCGGCGAAACGTTCGACTGGCTAGTGTTGACCTCGCCCTCGGCGGCGCGGGCCATGCTTGACCTGTTGCGCGAAAACGGGTTCGATCTCCGGCGGCTGCCCGGAAAAATCCTGACCTGCGGCCCCGGCGCCAGCCGGGTGCTGGCGGAGCACGGCCTCCAAGCCGATGTCGCACCGGCAACAGACTTCGGCACGGACGGTTTGCTGAAGACGGCGCGCGAGGTGCTGAAGCCCGGCGACCGTGTGCTCCGTCTGCGCTCCGACGCCGCGGGCGGCCGCGTGGCCGCGGAATTGGAAAAACTTGGCGCCGTGGTGACCGATGCAGTCATCTGCCGGAACGAGCCCGAACCGGTCACCGCCCTGTCGCCGTTCGACGCAGTGTTTTTTGCCAGCGCTTCAGCGGTGAACGCATTCTTCGCGCTCCGTCCAGTGGTATTCTTGGAAGGCAAGCCGGTTGCCGTCATGGGCAAGCCCACGGCAACGGTCTTGGCCGCACAGGAGAAAAGTCGGGGGATGGCGTTCTCCCATCCCCCGAACCCCCTGGAGAGTGGCATGGCCACGTTTCCTTTTGAAAGGCAGAATTTGCGAAGTCCGCTGGCGGCCGAGGGTTTGGTCATCTCGCCGACGCATCTTCCGCCAGCGCACTTCGCAAATTCCGGCGGTTCCAACGGAAACGGGTCAACGACCCTCTCCAGAGGGGCTTGGGAGTGCCGCGAAGCGGAACTGGCTGCCGCTTTGGGCAGCAGCGACCATAGGGAGCGGCAACATGCGAGAATGGCATCTTCCCAACTCTTCTCATCCCAGATTGGGGCGGCGCTTTTCGCTCTGGCGGTGCATATTGTCTGTCAATCAGGAGAGCTTGCCGATGGATAAGAAATACGTCGTCATCGTCCAATGCCACATTGTGCACGAGCGCTGTCCGGGATACTTCTGCGAGCGGAGCTTTCACTTCCGGGAGGGCGCGTTCAAGGATCTGCCCGCGGACAACGGCATCCGCATGCTTTCCCTGACCTGCGGCGGTTGCTGCGGCCGCGCCGTGCAGCGGAAGCTGAGCCTGCTGCTGCGCAAGATCGAACAGAAGGAAGGCGTCACCCGCGACCAGGTCCAGGTCCGGCTCGCCTCCTGCATCAGCAAGGACAACTATCACGGCCCGTGTTGTCCGCATCTCGACTACCTCAAGGATATCATCGGCCGTCTCAAGCTCGACGTCGCCCTGGACACCGTCATCAGCCGCAAGTCCGAAGAGCGCCGCCAGGCCGGGTGCTATGCCGCGCCGAAGTCCGCGCCAGCCCCATCGCCTTTTTAGGATTAAGAGTAAAGCGTTTTTTTGCCACAAAGAACACAAAGATCACAAAGGGTAGCGAATCCCATTCTGTTGCGTTCTTTGCGAGCTTCTGTTCAAAAGGCAGGTTTAACGGCTATGGCTCAGTATCCTGAAATGCGGTTGCGGCGGTTGCGGCGGACGGCGGGGGTGCGGCGGTTGCTGGACGCACCGCCGCCGGGGCTGGAGAAGTTCCTCTGGCCGGTGTTCGTCGCGCCGGGCCGCCGTCGTCTGGATCCGCTGGCTTCCATGCCGGGGCAGTTCCGCTACAGTCCGGACACGCTGCTGAAAGCGCTGGAAAAGCCGGTGGCTGCCGGGCTTGGCGGCGTGCTGATCTTCGGCGTCCCGGGCGATGTTCCGAAAGACAACCACGGCCGCGCCGCGGCGGACCCGAAAGGCGTGGTCCAGGACACCGTGCGCAAGATGCGCCGGGCCTTCCCGGAACTGCCGATCTTCACCGATGTCTGCCTCTGCGCCTACACCGACCACGGCCACTGCGGGCCGCTGGATGACGGCGGCGCGGTGGACAATGACGCGGCGCTGGAACAGCTTGCCGCCGTGGCGGTCTCGCATGCCGAAGCCGGCGCCAGCGCCGTAGCCCCGAGCGCCATGATGGACGGTCAGGTCCGGGCCATCCGCGTCGCGCTGGACCGGGCCGGGCTCGGGGAAACCATCCTCATGAGCTATTCCACCAAGTTCGCGTCGTCCCTGTACGGGCCGTTCCGCGAGGCGGAAGGTTCCGCGCCGCGGCACGGCGACCGGCGCGGCTACCAGGCGTCCCCCGCCAACCCGCGTCTGGCCCTGCGCGAATCTGCGCTTGACGAGGCCGAGGGCGCCGACATTCTCATGGTCAAACCCGCCCTGTTCTATCTCGACCTCCTCCGCCAGCTCCGCGACCGCACCGAGCTGCCCCTGGCCGCCTACAATGTCAGCGGCGAGTACGCCATGCTCTGCGCCGCCGCCGCTGCTGGCTACGGCGACCTCCGCGCCATGGTCCGCGAGTCGTTGGGAAGCATCGCCCGGGCCGGGGCGGATGTGATTATTTCGTATTGGGCGTCGCGGTATGGGGAGATTTTCGGGGAAGGATGAGGGAAGACGAAGAGAATTTTGGATTTTGAATTTGAGATTTTGGATTGGGAGCGAAAACAACAACGGGAAGGGGAGAGAACATGAACCGGATTTCGTCCGTGCTCGTCTGGGTGCTCTTGGCGGCGGTCATCGGGTTGTCCGTGCAGGTGTACCGGTTGTCAGTCAAACTTGATCGTG
>CAITSE010000274.1 GCA_903894975.1 uncultured Lentisphaerota bacterium | reverse complement strand
CCCATCCGCCAATCGCCGGGCAAGATGCCCGCCGGCCTGTTTTGCCGGGTGTGGACACCCGCCCCCCCCGTAAAATGCGAAAGCGAACATTGAACATTCAACACTGAACGTTCAACGTCGAATCCAGCAGGACGCCACCGGGCGGGGCGAAATTCGCGGACGGAGAAAACGTTGGAGAAATGACCGCGCCCCGTTCGTCCGCGCATTTCGCCACGCCCGAAAACGGAAACGGGTCGAATACCCTCGCCGGGGGGTTCGGGGGCGCGCGAACTGCGCCCCTGACCTTCCGGGGATTGGCTCTTACTTCGCGGCGGCCTCGCGGCGGAGGTCGGCGCGGATCCGGTCGATCATGCCCGTAAGACGGCGGCCGTACTCGACGTAGTTCCAATACTTGACGGCCTCTTCGCTGCGCACCGTCGCGTCGTGAAAGACCACGGCCAGGTGCGGTTCAATGGAGATGCCGCCGTCATATCCGCGGGCGAGCAGGTCCTTGAGGATGGCGTACACGTCGCCCTGTCCATCGCCGGGGAAGGTGAAGATCTGCTTGCCGTGCTGATAATCCCACACACTGTCCTTGACGTGGATGTAGGCGATGTGCTCGCGGACCTTGGAGTAGAATTCCCACGGCGACTGTTTCGGGTGTGGTTTCGCCAGGGTACGGTCGTCGGTGAAAACCGGATTCCCGGTGTCGAAGCAGAGCTTGAGCCCGGGGACGTTCTCCAGCAGCTTCAGGGTATGGCTCCAGCCCATGCCGCCGTAATTCATGCAGTTTTCATGGACGGGGGTGATGCCGGCGTCCAGGAACCGGGCCGTGAGTTCGCGCACGCGGCGGAAGCGCTCTTCCTCCATCTGGTCGGCGGCATCGGAACCCTCGACGTTCTTGCGCACGGCAAAGCTCATGACCCGGATCAGCTTGGTGCCGAGTTTCTGCATGCGGGGGATGGCGCGGGTGGTTTCGGCCAGCGAGGAATCGAAAGGCTGGTCGATCTGCTTGGCCCAGTTGGCGATGGCGGAGCCGAAACAGTTGATGCGAACCCCGGCGGCGGCAAGCTTGGCCGCAGCCGCCTCGAATTCGGCGTCGCCGAGGTCGTGGATATTCTTCCCGTCGATGTTCCGGGACTCAATGTCGCGCCAGCCCAGTTCCAGGGTGGCCTTGATCTGGCCGTCCACGCCCGCGGCAGCCTCGTCGGCAAATCCGGTGAAATACATCTGAAACACCCTCAGAATGAATGAGTGACGAAAACGAATCCATTGAACAGAAGGCCGCAAAGTTCACGAAGGGTTTGAACTGGAATGCCAGCCGCCTGGCGTTCTTTGCGAGCTTCTGTTCAAAACGGATCGGGATCAGAGAACGATCGAACGGCTCATGTCGACCTTGGATTCCTTGACCACCTTGGTGCCGTAGCGGGAGGTGGCCATGCGTTTCTTCAGCTCCTTCTCGTAGGCGGGGCCGGAGATCGGCAGCTTCACGGTGGCGTCGGTGAAGGATGAGAGAAGCATGGCATTGGCGAGTTCGACGGAGCGGATGCCCTCCGCGGCGGGGGCGATGAGCTTGGCGCCGTCCAGGATGGCGTCCACGAAGTTCTGAGTGATACCCTGGTGCTGCGGGCCGGAGCCATCGCCCGGGATGTCGATGTTCCAGGTTTCCGGGGCCGCGAAGCTGTGCGGGGTGGTGGCGCAGAACTTGATCATGGACTCTTCGTTGCGGGTGTACTTGATCTTGCCGTTCTCGTAGACCAACTTGCCGTTTTCGCCGGTGATTTCCAGGCGGTTGGTTCCGGGCGCTTCGCCCGTGGTGGTGATGAAGACGCCGGTGGCGCCGTTGGGGTATTCCAGGTAGGCGGTCACATCATCCTCAACTTCAATGTCATGCCACTTGCCGAAACGGCAGAAGGCGCGAACCTTGGAGGGCATGCCGCAGAACCAGGTGAGCAGGTCCAGGTTGTGCGGGCACTGGTTGAGCAGGACGCCGCCGCCCTCGCCGGCCCAGGTGGCGCGCCAGTCGCCGCTGGAATAATAGGCGGCGGAACGGAACCAGTTGGAAATGATCCAGTTGACGCGGGTGATGCGGCCGAGTTCGCCGGAATCCATCAGCTTCTTGATCTTGATATGCGCCGAGATGGTGCGCTGGTTGAACATGGCGGCGAAAACCAGCTTTTTGTCGGTGTGCGCGGCGATTAGGCGTTCGCAGTCGGCGCGGTGCACGGAGATCGGCTTCTCGACCAGAACGTGCAGCCCCTTCTTCATCGCCATGATGCCGAGAACGGTGTGGTCGAAGTGCGGCGTCGCGATCAGCACGGCGTCAACTTTGCCGGACTTGATGAGGTCGGAGCCTTCGCGGAAGGTCTCGACGCCGTCCCAGCTCTGGTACTTCTCCAGCTTCTCCGGCTTGCGGTCGGCCACGGCCGCCACCACGCAGCGGCTGAGCTTGCCTTCCTTGATATATTTGGCGTGCTCGGAACCCATATTGCCGAGGCCGATGATGCCGAGGCGGACCGGGCCTTTGACGGCGGGGGCGGCGGTTTTTTTTGCGGCGGCAGGCTTCTTGACGGCTTTTTTCGCGGCCATGACGAGTCAGCTCCTTGGTTTCAAAAAACGGCTTCCGGCCTGGATTCCGGGGGACAAAACTTGTTTGGACAAATCAATGTAACTCGCCTTCCCCGTTGGTCAATAACGTGAAACAGGCATTCCTGATATGGGGCCGGGCTGTGGTCTGTGGGAGAAGCGGGGCCGGATCCGTCAGATCCGGCCACAACCCACAACTCGCCACTCACAGCCCGCAACCCGCTTCAACGGGATATAGTGAAAACCTATGCGTTCATTCCTGCGTCTGGCTCTGCTTTTTTCCCTCTGCGCCCAGGCCGCGACGGCCGGCGCCGCCGGGAACCCCGAAGGATCCGTCATGCCCACCAAGCTCCCCGATCCTGCCCATATCCTGGCCACGCTGCGCCCCGGGCATCCCCGCCTGCTCCTCAACGCGGAAGGCTTTGCCCGCCTGAAAGCCGGAGTCGCCACGGACCCGGTTCTGGCCCGCTGGCAGCCGAAACTCGCGGCCCGGGGCAAAAAACTCCTGACGGAACCGGTCAGCGCCTATGAAATCCCCGACGGCAAACGCCTGCTCGCCACCAGCCGGCGGGTCTTCGACCGCGTCACCACCCTGGCCGTGCTCTACCGCCTGGACGGCGACCGCCAATGGGCCGACCGCGCCTGGGCCGAACTCGCCGCCGCCGCCCGCTTCCAGGACTGGAACCCACCACACTTCCTCGACACCGCCGAAATGACCGCCGCCTTCGCCCTCGGCTATGACTGGCTCTACGATGCCTGGACCGAAGAGCAGCGCGCCGTCCTGCGCGAGGCCATCGTCACCCACGGCCTGAAACCCGGCTATGCCAGTTATCACGAGAAACCCCGGCCAGGTTTCGGCTGGTGGACCACCGCCGAGCACAACTGGAACCAGGTCTGCAACGGCGGCCTACTCCTGGGCGCGCTCGCCGTCGCCGACGAGGAACCGCAGCTCGCCGGGAACATGGTCCATGACGCCGTGGCGTCCCTGCCGCTGGCCATGAAACACTTCGCCCCCGACGGCGCCTGGGCGGAAGGCCCCGGCTACTGGAGCTACGCCGTGGCCTACAATGTCATGGCCGTTGACTCGCTGGACACGGCGCTGGGCAAAGATTTCGGCCTGAGCGCCAGCCCCGGGTTCGACCAGGCCGGCTTTTTCCCCATCCATCTCTCCGGCGCCACCGGCCTGCCCTTCGAGTTTGCCGACTGCCATCCCTTCCGGAAGCCCTACATCAACCAGCCCGCCATGTTCTGGCTGGCCCGGCGCTTCAAGCAGCCGGCCTTCGCCCAGTACCAGCTCAAGGCCAGTTCCGCCGGCGCCATGGATTTTATCTGGTACTGCCCGGAAATGACGGCGGCGAAAGCCCCGGAACTGCCTCTGGCCAAACACTTCCGCAACGCGGACATCGTCTGCCTCCGCACCGCCTGGAACGAGCCGGACGCCCTCTCCGCGGGCTTCAAGGCCGGCGACAACCGGGTCAACCACGGCCATCTCGACCTGGGCGACTTCGAGTTCGACGCCCTGGGCCACCGCTGGATCATCGACCTCGGCGCCGACGACTACAACCTCCCCGGGTTCTTCGGCAAGGATCGCTGGACCTATTACCGCCTCCGCGCCGAAGGTCACAACACCTTGGTGCTCGGCAACCTCGCGCGGCCGGACAAGGCCGACCAGGATCCCGCCGCCGTCACCCCCATCACCCGCTTCTCCGGCACGGACGCACCGCCGCGGGCCGTGGCCGACCTGACCGCCGCCTACCGGCACGACGCCACCAGCGTCCGCCGCGGCCTGGCCCTGGACGCCAAAACCGGCCTGCTGCTGCGCGACGAGATCACCCGCAAAACCCCGGGCGAGATCTGGTCCTTCCTCCACACCGCCGCCGCCGTCACCCTGGCCCCCGGCGGCCGCGCGGCGGACCTGACCCTGGACGGCAAGCACCTCACCGCCCGCCTCCTGCAACCGGCCCACGCCGTCCTGACCGTCATGGACGCCGCGCCCCTGCCCGCCTCGCCCCATCCCAAAGGCCAGGCCGCCAACCCCGGCGTGCGCAAGCTCGCCGTCCACCTCACCAACGCCACCCAGGCCACCATCGTCATCCAACTGACGCCCCAGACCGAGTCCCCCGCGGCCACCCCGCCGGCCTTGGCCAGCCAGCCCCTGGACTCCTGGTAACTCCGGCGTAAGGCTCTGCCTTGACAGCGGCGCCTTCGCCGCTTTGGAGTGCCGGCGGCTTGACGCCGCTTTCTCCCGCCGGTGGAACCGGCCTCCTGCCTAACCGATCCACCTTATCTCCCGAGCGTGGGAGACAACCATGCGTGGGATGGCGGCTCCGCCGCCGGGGAAAGCGGTGTCGACGCCACCGCACTCCAAAGATGCTGCGCATCGGCATGAGGAGACCGAATCCGCGTAATCCACGGTAAAAAATTCCGGAAAAATCCGCTTCTCCGCAAATTCCGCAGATTGGCGCAGCTTTCCCGCAAAAGAACCGGGATCCGTACCAAGAAAGGCAGCCGCATCCTCAACGATTCACGAGATCAATCTGTGATTGCACACCAATTTTTATTTCCGCATGTTTTACGCCCTGCGTGAAACTTTTGTCCCCGCGCTTCCGCGGTGGCATTACGCCGTGGGAACCAACCCACGGAAGCGGGCGTAGACGGCGTCCCAGGCGGGTTTGTCGCGGCCGGCGTAGGTTTCCATCGGGAAGGAGGCGCGGACCACGGCGCGGGCCTCGGCCAGGCTGCCGAGCGCGCCGGCGCCGAGGGCCTGGCAGAGAAGGTTGCCGATGGCCGTGCCTTCCACGGGACCGGTCACGACCTGACGCTGCAGCGCGTTGGCGGTGAACTGGTTGAGCAGGGTGTTCTGGCTGCCGCCGCCGACCAGGTGCAGACGCGTCACGGGCTGGCCGGTGAGGGTCTCCAGCTCTTCCACGGTCTGACGGTAGCGCAGGGCCAGGGATTCCAGGGCGCAGCGGATGAACTGTCCGGGCGTCTCAGGCACGGGCTGGCCGGTCTCGCGGCAGAACTCCTGAAGCCGGGCCGGCATGTCGCCGGGAGTGATGAAGCGGTTGTCGTTGGGATCGACCAGGCTGCGGAAGGGCTCGGAAGCCTCGGCCAGCTTGGCGAGGTCGGAGAAACTGTAGTTTTCGGCGCGGCGCTTCCAGGTGTTGCGGCATTCCTGGACCAGCCACAAGCCCATGATGTTCTTGAGGAAGCGGATCTTGCCGCCGACGCCGCCCTCGTTGGTGTAGTTCAGGCGCAGGGCGTCGGGGGTGAGGCAGGGCTGGTCCAGTTCCATGCCGAGCAGGCTCCAGGTGCCGCTGCTGAGGTAGGCCCAGCCCGGCTCGTCGCCGGCGGGCACGGCGGCCACGGCGGAGGCGGTGTCATGGCTGCCGACGAACCACACGGGGACCGGCGCGCAGTTGAGTTCGGTGCAGAGGGCGGGGCGCAGTTCGCCGGCGCGGGTGCAGGGCTGGACGAGTTCAGGGAAGATGGCGCGGGGCAGGCCGAGCGCGTCGATCACGTCCCAGGCCCAGTCGCGTTTGGCGGGGTCCAGGAGCTGGCCGGTGCTGGCGATGGTGTATTCGGCGGCGGCGCGGCCGGAGAAGAGATAGGTCAAGGCATCGGGCGTGAAGAGCAGGGTTTTGGCGGCGGGCAGCGCGGCGTCGCCGAACTTCTTCATGGCGGCGAGCTGGAACACGGTGTTGAAGTCCATGAATTGGATGCCGGTGCGGCCGTAGAGCCGGTCCTGGGGGATGGTCTTGAACACATGTTCCTGGATGCCGGCGAGACGCGGATCGCGGTAGCCGCGGGGGAAGCCGAGGAACATGCCGTTGCCGTCGAGCAGGGCGAAATCCACGCCCCAGGTGTCGACGGCGAGGCCGGACAGGGTGACCCCGCGGTCCAGCGCCTTTTTCAGGCCGGTCTTGAGTTCGGCGAAGAGCCCGAGCAGGTTCCAGAACAGGCCGCCGTTGACGTCCATCAGCCCGTTCTCGAAGCGGTGCAGTTCTTCGAGATCGAGCTTGCCGTCGGCCAGGGTGCCGAGGATGGCGCGGCCGCTGGACGCGCCCAGATCAAAGGCCAGAAAACACGTTTTTTCGCTCATCGTGACTCCACCTCCACGGGAAAAACGAACGCCGGCGCTGATGGGAATTTTGGATCGGGGATTTTGGATTGCGGGAAGGACACGGGGAATATAGCCGGGGCCGGGGCAAGGCAACCGAATCGAACGTCGAACATTCAACATCGAACGTTGAACGTTGAAGTAAAATTGGAGCTTGATTTCACCGCATGAATCCCTCTTCGACGTTGGACGTTCAATGTTGAATGTTCGGGTTGCCCTCCCCCGCCAGCGCCTCGGGGTTGAGCCCCTGCAGGTCCGCCGGCATGAAGCGACCGTCCTGGCGGATCAGCTCACCATCGATCCGGATTTCGCCGCCGCCGTATTCCGGGGTCTGGATCAGGACCAAGTCCCAGTGGATCTTGGAACGGTTGCCGTTGTCCGTTTCCTTGTAGGCCTGGCCCGGTGTGAGGTGGATGGAGCCGGCGATTTTCTCGTCGAACAGCGCATCGCGCATCGGCTTGCGGATGTGCGGGTTGAAGCCGAAGGAAAACTCGCCGATGAAGCGGGCGCCCTCGTCACTGTCCAGGACCGCATTCAGCCCCGGCGTGTCCGAGGCCGTGGCCTCGACGATGCGCCCCTGCCGGAAGACTAGGCGGACATGGTCGAAGGGCTTGCCCTGGTACAGGGTCGGCGCATTGTAGGCGATGACGCCCTCGACGCTGTCCCGGACCGGCGCGGAGAACAGCTCACCGTCCGGCAGGTTGCGCAGGCCGCAGCATTTCTTGACGCCAATGCCTTTCACGGAAAAGCGCAGGTCGGTGCCGCCGGGGCCGCGGATCTCGATGCGGTCCGCCGCGCGCAATCGTGCCGCCAGCGGCTCCTCGGCGGCGGCCATCCGCGCATAGTCCAGGGTGCAGACCCGGAAATAAAAATCCTCAAAGGCCGCGGTGCTCATGCCGGCGAGCTGGGCCATGGCCGGGGTGGGCCAGCGCAGGACACACCATTTCGTGTAGTCCACGCGGCGGTCCGTGACCGGACGCAGCCAGTGTTCGTCCGCGAGCCGGAGGGTTTCGGTCGGGACATCGGCCAGTTCGAAACTGTTGGCGCCGCCGCGCAGGCCGATGTACGCCTGCATTTCACCCATAAAGGCGAGATCGCGCCGGCAAAGTGTCTGAAACTGCTCCGGGCCGGCGTGGCGGTAAAACGCGCGGCGCAGGCGCGGCACCGTCGTTTCGACGAACGGCAGGCCGCCGGCCGCGGCGATGCGCTCCACCAGCAGTTCGGTTATCTCGACCGGGATGTCCACCGCCTCGACCAGCACTTTTTCGCCGGGCTGGATGCGGGTGGAATAAGCAATTAGCAGATTTGCCAGCTTCACCATTCGGGGATCGGTCATGAAACTTTCTCCGTCGCGCACACTCTTCCGGAATCGGCGTCGTGCCTCATACCGGATACCGCCGCGGACGCCAAAGGTCAAGCCGACAGCGAAGACGGAATATGGACGATATGGACGGAATGGACTTGATGGACGAACCCGGGCGGCACCCAGTTCATACCGTCCATACTGTCCATATCGTCCATATTGTCCATTTCACCTGTTTCCCATTCCGCCCGCCCGACCCGACCCGCGATGCTACAGTATCAGTCCCCTGATTCATGCCAGAGAGGATCTTCCATGCTTGAACGCATTCTCCCATACCGTTCCGTCACGGCCGCCCTGAGCCTGGCCGTCCTGTTGGCGACCCTGGCCGTTGCCGGCAGCCGCGGCGCCGAAACCGCGCCCATTGTCGCCCCTCCGCCCCCCGCCGCCACGGCCACCGGCGTGACCGCCGTCGTGGCCACCGGCACCGCGGCGCCCGTGGACAAGACTTGGGAAATGCCGCGCCCCGGGGCCATGGAGACGATCATCGCCCGTATCGTCGTGAAAATGATGCCGCTCCACCATTACGAACATCTCCAGCCCGACGACGCCCTGTCCGAGCGGCTGTTCCAGGCGTATTTCGACCACCTGGATCCGGAGCACAGCTTCTTCCTCGCCTCGGATCTAACTGAGTTCGCCTCGTTCAAGCCGGGGCTCTGCGATCTCCTGCAACTCGGCAAACCCGATTTTGCCTACCGCGTGTATGAACGGATGGTTCAGCGCGTTCGCGAACGGGTGGAGTTCGTCCGGGCCGAAGTCAAGAAACCCATGGATTTCACCACGGACGAGACCCTGCTCATCGACCGCTCCAAGGCGCCCTGGTGCAAAGACCGCGCCGAACTCGACGCGCTGTGGGCGTTACGCGTCAAAAACCAGATGCTTTCCTACATCCTCCAGGACAAGGCGGCCACGATCGAACGCGACAAGAAGGAAAAGGCGAGCGTCACGCCGGATGCCGCCGGCAAAACCAACGCCAAAACCGAGCCACCGCCGGTGCCCCAGAAACCGCCGGCGGAGCGCGTCGTCCGCTTCTACGAGCGCTACCTGACCACGCTTCAGGAAAATGAGAGCATGGACGTCCTGGAGCAGTACCTGAACTCCTTCTCCATGCTCTACGATCCGCATTCAAACTACATGGCCCCGGCCAGTGAGGAAGACTTCAACATTTCCATGAAGCTCTCGCTCCAAGGCATCGGCGCGGTGCTCACCAGCGACGACGGGTACACCAAGATCGTCGAGATCATTGTCGGCGGCCCCGCCTCCCAGGACGGCCGCCTCCAGGAAGGCGACCGCATCACCGCGGTGGCTCAGGAGGGCAAAGAAGCGATAGACGCCATCAACATGCCGCTGAACAAGGTGGTCCGCATGATCCGCGGCGCCAAGGGCACCCGTGTCACCCTCACCGTCCTGCCCGCCGAAAAAGGGCTCAGCGGCCTGCCCGTGAACATCACCCTCACCCGCGACGAGGTCAAGCTCACCGAACAGGAAGCCAAATGCGAATACAAAGATCTTCCGCCATCCCGCGCCGCCGCCCCGGCCCCGGGCAAGGCCGCCATCATCGACCTGCCCTCCTTCTATGCCGACTTTGACGGGCGCAGCCACGGCGACAAGGAGTACAAGTCCTCCAGCCGCGACGTCCGCCGCCTGCTGGAAGCCGCGGAAAAAGAACATGTCGCCGGCGTCATTCTGGACCTGCGCTCCGACGGCGGCGGCAGCCTGGACGAAGCCGTCAGCATCGCCGGCCTGTTCATCCCCCCCGGCCCCGTCGTCCAGGTTCGCAACGCGGAACGCGGCATCCAACTGCTGGAGTGCAAAGACGCCGCACTGTACACCGGCCCGCTGGTGGTGCTGGTCAACCGGCTCAGCGCCTCCGCGTCGGAAATCGTGGCCGCGGCCCTGCAGGATTACCGCCGCGCCGTAATCGTCGGCGAACAGTCCACCCACGGCAAGGGCACGGTCCAGACGGTCTATCACCTGGACGACATTGTCCGCCGCGTGCTGGTCTACAAGAACCGTCCGCCCGGTTCGCTCAAGTTCACCATCGCCAAGTTCTACCGGGTCAACGGCGGTTCGACCCAGCTCAAGGGCGTGGTACCGGACGTGACCTTCCCCTCCTTCACCGACTTCATGGAACTGGGCGAGACCAAGCTGCCCAGCGCCCTGGGCTGGGACGAAATCGAGGCCCGCCCCATTCATCCCGGAACCGACATCTCCCTCTGGCTGCCCACCCTCAAGGAATGGTCCCAAGCGCGCACGGCGGCCGATCCCGAGTTCCAGGCCTACGCCGCCGTCGTCAAACGGTATGGCGAGTTCCGTCAGATCAAGTCCATCTCCCTCAACCGTGCCAAGCGCGAGGCCCTGCAGAAAGAGGAGGAGGAGTTCTCCAAAACCATCCAGGCCTCCCTGACCAACTCGCGCAAAGCCCGCGGCAAAGACAAGGACAAAGAGAAGGACACGCCGCCACCCAAGGACCTGATGCTCGACGAAGCCCTGCACATCCTCGGCGACATGATCCGCCTCAAGACCGAGCCCCCGCCCCTCATCGCCAACCCCATCGCGGCGGCGGCCGCCGCCGCGACCGCCGACCCGGCCGCACCGAGTCCGGGCACTGCGACGGCGAAGTAATGCTCTGTGGCTTGCGGAAAAAACGTGAAACCGGCAATCCTGCCTGTACCCAACGTCCCGCAGGCAATCCTGCCTGCGTTGGTTTGGTTCGGGGTTCATGGATCGGGTCTATCGCGGTCAAACCATGACCCCGGCACCGCATGAAGGCGGAACTCCGAACTTGGACAAGTCCGCCAAGGTTTGGAGTTCCCGCTTCAGCGGGGGCGGTTTCCCCGCCGCTTGCGCCTCGCCGCGGGGGGTTATGTTTAGCGTACCGGACAGAACCGGTGCGGCAACCTGCTCCGGCGACTCCCATGCCTCAACCGGATATCCCCATTCCCATGAACTGGATTCAACTCTTTCATCCCCAACGGCTCGGCCGTCCGGCGACGGCCGCCACCGCCGACAACCGGCATGCGTTCCAGCGCGACTTTGACCGGATCATCTTCTCCTCCGCCTTCCGCCGGCTCCAGGACAAGACCCAAGTCTTTCCGCTGTCCGAGAGCGATTACGTCCGCACCCGGCTCACCCACAGCCTGGAAGCCTCCTGCGTCGGCCGCTCCCTGGGCGAAATGGCCGGGGCCGGGCTGCTCCAGGCCGGCGTCGCGCTGCCGGAGGGTTTCCACCCCTCCCAGACCGGTGCCATCGTGGCCGCCGCCAGTCTCGCCCATGACATCGGCAACCCGCCCTTCGGCCACACCGGCGAAAGCGCCATCGCCCATTGGTTCACCACCGAACCCGTCGGCCAAAAAGTCATCGCGGATCTGCAAGGCGAAGGCGCCTGCGCCGAAGATTTCCTCCGGTTCGAGGGCAATGCCCAGGGCTTCCGCGTCCTCACCCGCTTGCAGCACGCGGAAAATCCCGGCGGCATGCAGCTCACCTTGCCGACCCTGGCCACCTACATGAAATACCCGCGCGGCGCGGCGCTGAAAACGCTGCCGGCCGGCACCCGCAAGAGCGTCAGGAAACACGGGTTCTTCGCCTGCGATGCGGAACTGTACGGCGAGGTCGCCGACGGTCTGGGCCTGCTCCGCCGGCCCGTGCCCGAGCCGTGCTATGCGCGCCATCCCCTGGCCTTCCTGGTCGAGGCCGCCGACGACATCTGCTACCACGTCGCCGACCTGGAGGACGGCTTCCGTCTCAAGCTCCTGGGCGAGGACGAGACCGCCGCGCTGCTCACCGCCGTGGTCCTGGATGAAAAAACCAAGGCCCGCGCCGACCAGCGCACCGGCACGACCCGCATCGAATACCTCCGCGCCCAGGCCATCGGCTCCCTGGTCCAGCAGGCCGCCGACGTGTTCCTGGCAAACCGCGACGCCATCCTCGCCGGCACGTTCGACGAGGCACTGGTCGACCACATTCCCGCCGCCGCCGCCTTCGCCGGCCTGTTCGAGGCGGCGCGGGACAAGGTCTATCCCGCGCGCCAGGTCCTGCTCATCGAAGTCGCCGGCTTCAATGTCCTGGGCCGGCTCATCGAACTTTTCCTCGGCGCCCTGAACGAACGCGCCATCAAAGGACGCAAGGCCTCGCTGAAAAGCGACCGCACCCAGCGGTTGCTGCCCGCCCAGTTCCTGGCCGCCGGCAAAGGCGACCCGGCGGCCATGTCGCTTTATGAACGCACCCTGGCCGTCACCGACTTCGTCTCCTGCATGACCGACACCTACGCCGTCAGCCTCTTCAAAAAACTCACCGGCATCTCCCTGCCGGGGGAATGAGTGAAGAATCGGGGGAGGGGGAGGGCCTTCTCCCCTCCCCCGAAACCATAACGAACGTTGAACATCGAACATTGAACGTCCAACGTCGAATTGGAAGTCATG
>CAITSE010000273.1 GCA_903894975.1 uncultured Lentisphaerota bacterium | reverse complement strand
TGCTGGCAGGACGGAGTTCTACAAGTGTTAGCCAATAGCCAATAGAAAGGCCTCCATGAGCTTCCCTTATCCACCGCTGCGGGATGTCCAGATCAATCTGATCAAGTATTCCCACCGCGCCCCGGGCTATCGCTGGGAGCACGGGGTCATTATCCGCAACCGCTATGCCCTGATCTGGGCGGTGGACGGCCCGGAATCGCTGGTGACGGAAGTGGACGGCCGGGTGCTGCCGCTGCCGACCGGTTCGTTGCTGTTGTTGCGGCCGGGGTTGGACTGGGTGCTGGAGAATCGTCACGATGCCGTCCGCCCGGCGGCGCTGGCCGAGGTGTGGTTCGACTTCCGCAAGCTGCCCCACGGCTGGCCGCCGCCCGCGACCTGGCCGCTGCTCGTGACGCCGCCCGTGGATTCCGCGATCTTTCCCCTGATCCGCTACGCCCTGACCATCGCCAACTGTGATGAGCCGGAGCGCACCGCCCTGGGCCAGGCGGTCTTCCCGCTGCTCCTGCTCATGGTGCTGACCGGCCGGCATGCGCAGCATCAGCCCCAGACCGCCGGGCTGCCGGAATCGCTGGAGCGGGTGTGGCAGATCGTCCGCCAATCCGGCGGCACGCCCGGGAAACGGCCGCGGCGTTTGCCGGAGCTGGCCCGGGAGGCCGGGATCAGCGCCGGCCACCTGACCCATCTTTTCACCCGGCACCTGGGGATTTCCCCCCGGGAATTCATGCTGTCCCATCGCCTGGAGCATGCCGCCACGCTGCTGGCCGGCTCCGCCCTGCGCATCAAAGAGATCGCCCGGCTGACCGGCTTTTGCGACCAGTTCCATTTTTCCCGGCAGTTCGCCAAGCTGTTCGGCTGCGCGCCCAAGCACTACCGGGACATGCCGGCCGGGCGCCGCCCCATCGTCAATGTGCTGGAGCGGCTGAAAACCCCCATTCCGGAACCGTTGCAGATCCCCTCGTACGCCGCCACCGACCTGCTCCAGCGCGCCGGCGGCCTGGGCGCCACCACCACGCGCCTGCTCCGGGAACTGCGCCACGACCTGGCCGCCAACCGCAGCCCCTTCGCCTTCCCCGCCGATCCCCGGCGGCGCTGGCGCCCCCTGCCCCTGGCGCCCTTCGCCAACCGTTCGCGCCAGGCCGAGCCCGACGGCATGTTCGGCCCCGGCACCCGCGACCCGCACCTGCCGCCGGGAACCCTCCGCGCCCACGGCATTCCCTTCGTGCTGCCCGAGGAAAGCACTCTGGGCGGACGCAGTGTCATCCTCCTGCGCTCAACCCGGCTCCCGGAATCGCATCTCCCGGAAAGCGTCGTCATCCCACTGAACGGCCGGGCGGCGGGCCTGGGCCTGCTGCACCTCTGCGCCTGGACTCAGGGCCGGCACATGCAGCTCGGCGAATATGAAATCCTCTATGCCGACCACCGCCGCGTGACTCTCCCGGTGATGACCTGGGGCGGCCCCGCCTCCGGCACGCTCCGGCCGGGCCTGAACACCGCGCATCCCGTACTCCAGGATTACTGGCCGGACGCGCACCAGATCGAGACTCATTCCTCGCGCACGGTCACCGTGGTTGATCCAGATCATCCGCTGACGTCCATCCGCTACCTGTACACGTTCTGGTGGGAAAACCCGCACCCGGAGGCGCCGCTGCGACGCCTGATCCTGCGCGGCCGCGCCGATTCCCCCGGCCTCCTGGCCGTCCTGGGCGTCACCCTGCTGGGAGTGCCGGCCAAGCCGCGGGTGGCGGCGCCGCGCCCGGAGTGACGCCGGCAGGCCGGCCAGGGGCCGCGGAACCGCGATCTATACCGAGGCGCGCGGCGCGCCTCTCTGGAGTGCCGGCGGCTTGACGCCGCTTTCCCCGGCGGCGGAGCCGCCTCTCCCACGCGCGGCTTGGCTCCCCCTCCCAAATGAAGCGGAGCCGTCAGACAGGAGGCCG
>CAITSE010000272.1 GCA_903894975.1 uncultured Lentisphaerota bacterium | reverse complement strand
GGGGAAGAAAATCCGAAGAAGATGGAAGAAAATCCTTTTTTCCGGGAAGCGGGAAGAAAAGGCAAAAGAAGACAAGCTCAGGGTGGTACACTTTTCACCGGCGTTTTTGGTACACTTTCATTCCGGCGTTGTCAGCACCCGGCTGTTGCCAAATGGAAACGTGGCCGCTGCCACCCTCCAGGGGGTCTCGGGGGATGGGAGGATGCCATCCCCCGATTCGCCTTATAGTACGCACAGGGTACCCAGAAAGGCGCGGCACATGGAAGTCGTCATTCTCATGGGATTGCAGGCCAGCGGCAAGTCCACGTTCTGCCGCGAGCGCCTGTTCGATTCCCACATCCGCCTCAACCTGGACATGTTGCGGACCCGGCACCGGGAAGCCGTGCTGGTCCAGGCCTGCCTGGCCGCCAAGCAGCGTTTCGTCGTGGACAACACCAATCCCACCCGCGCCGACCGCGCCCGCTACATCATCCCGGCCAAGCTCCACGAGTTCCGCGTCACCGGCTACTATTTCGAGCCCGAACTCGGAGCCTGCCTGCACCGCAACTCCCACCGGAGCGACAAGGCGTCCATCCCCGCCGGCGGTTTCTCCATTGAGGATTGCACGTAATACTAAATCCACAATGGGTTGTGACTTTTCTTGGCGATCTTTGCGCCTTTGCGAGAGACGGTTTTGAGTGGATCTCCAATCTGTTTTGTCCGCCAATTCAAAATTATTCGCGTTCATTGGCGTTCATTAGCGGTTAAAATAGAATATGTTCTATCATTATGCCATAAAAACAGGCTCCTGCTTTTGAACCGCGAATAAACGCGAATGCACGCGAATCGTATTCCGGTTTGTGAATCATTCAGGCTGGTTCCGGCCTGGCCGGGCTAGGCCAAATACGGCGCCACAACTTCGGACATGCGGCGGTAGGCTTCGAAGGTCACGTGCGTGCCGTCCGGCTGGGCGCATTCGGCGGCGAGCTGGCCGGTTTCGTCCTTGACGCAGCTGTGGTAGTCAAGGAAGCCGGCGGCATTTTCCCCCGCCCATGTCTTGAGCGCGGCATTGATCCCGACGATCTTGTCCTGATATTGGAAGCGGTTCCAGTTGTCCGGGCTGCGCAGCGGCAGGATGCTCGACAGGAAGACCTGGATCCCTTTCCCGCTCATCATCTCGGCCAGCGCCTGGAGATGCGCGAGGATGCGGGCCTCCTCCTCTTCGATGCCATTGATCCCGATCATCATGAACACCCGCTGCGGCCGGTAGGGCAGAACATCCTCGTTCAAGCGGTCGTACAGGCCGTACACATTGTCCCCGCCGATGCCGCGGTTGAGCAGGCTGCGCCCGGGAAAGAACTCGTGCAGCGGCCAGGCATTGGTGATGGAATCGCCATAGAACAGATTCTTCACCTGCCCGACCAGCGGCCGCAGCGTGCGGAAATTCAAAATCTCGCGCCAGCGGTCGCGGGTCTCATAAAAGGCGCGGATCCCGGCGATTTTTTCGGGTTCGAACATGGAAAAAATCCTATCAGTGTCGGTTGTGATACCCGTTGGTGTTCAACGCCGCATTCCCGGCCCCGTCGGCAGGACTATATCCGTTGCCGGGAAAATCCAACCGGCCGCCGTTCCCCGCCGATGGAATCGGGCGATGGCTGAGTCATTCCGTCTTCCATTATTCCGTTCGGGCCGGGAACAAAGACTCGCCGATCGGGAGTTCGGCGTTCCCGGGGCGGGGCGGCAGACCAAGTTTCACCGGGCTGGAAGCCCGCCGGCCTGTATTGCCGGGCGTGGACGCCCGCCCTCCTGTTGAAGTGCCGGACGCGACGAAGCTTGCATGCCGCAAGCGCGCAAGGAGCGGTATGGTATTTCGGAAAAACGCGGACGGCCTAAGCGCTGCGTCCCCGTTTCTCTGTGCAACCTTCGCGCCCCTGCGCCTCTGTGTTCAATCCGGAATCTTCTTCTTCCATGCCCACGCTCAGTCCCCTTTCCTGGCACGCCGGCGCCGATGCGGCCACCCGCGACATCCGCCTCTGGTTCGAGGCGTATACCGCCTCTTTTGCCGGCCCCGACGGCCAGCTCGAACCGCTCATGCTCCTGAAACTGGACCACACCCGGCGCGTCACCGAAAACGCCATCGCCATCGCCCGCGGCGAGGGCTGGGCCGAACCGGACGTGCGCCTGGGCGAGGCCGCCGCCCTGCTCCATGACGCCGGACGCTTCCCCCAGCTCCGCCACTTCCGCACCTTCGAAGACCACAAGTCCCTCAATCACGCCCACAAAAGCTGGGAAGTGGCCCGGGACAGCGGCGCACTGGCAAAGCTCCCGCCCGAGGCCGTCGCCCTCCTGGAAACCGCCGTCTGCCACCACAACCTGCGCGACCTGCCGCCGGACCTGCTCCCGGCGCACCAGGCCTTCCTCAAGCTCGTCCGCGATGCCGACAAGCTCGACATCTACCATGTCATTGACGACGCCCTGACCCACGACCGCATCAAGGAATATCCCGAGATCGTCCTCTACCGGCAGCTCGACGCCCCGCCCGGGCCACGCCTGCTCGCCGCCTACCGCGACCGTGTCACCGTCGGCTACCGTGATCTCCATTCCCTCGGCGACTTCCTCCTGCTGACCCTGCTTTGGCTCCGTGATCTCAACTACCGCACGACCGTCCAACTCATGCTTGAGCGCGACATCTTCGCCCGCATCGCCCGGCACCTCCCGGCCTTCCCGGAACAAGCCGCCATCCTGGAAACTCTTCTGGCCGAGGCCCGCGTCCGCGCCGCCACCCCATGACCGGACCCGCCTGGCCCGGGGGAAACAATCCCTCCGTCAAACCGGCAATTTTCTTGCCAGGAAAGGGTTACGTTCCACCCCCTTTTGCAACCCCCCTGAAAGCATATGGTTGCGCCCCCGGAAAACTTTTTTCGGCTGGCCCTGAGGAAATTAGTAAAAAAAGTGAAAAACACTACAGATTGTGTTTGGCACTTGTAGCAACCACAATATATAGTGGGTCAAAGTCTGTCCGATCGTTCCCCTCTTCTCTGTGCCCCGGCACCACGGGAGCGGCCAACGATGAACTTCCCTCTCCTCGATATTCCGGAACCCCTCCGGCCTTATTCAACACCGTCGTCAACTTGCCCCCCCCACCCATTTTGTCACACTCCCAAAGGAGCTGCCCCCCATGACCCAGACTGAAATCGTCTTCGCCGGATTCCGCAAGCGCAACGGCATGAACGTCCCATTCCGCCGTGAAAAAATCGAAGGTGCCGTGCGCAAAGCCGCCGAAGCCGTGGCCCGCCGCTCCGGCTCCGAGCCCGACCAGGATCTGGCCGGCCGCATCACCGACCGCGTCCTGGGCCAGCTCGACAATCCCCTCTGCGAATATTACGTCCAGGTCGACAAGGACAACAAGCGCGTCCCGAACATCGAAGACGTCCAGGACTTGGTCGAGATTGTGCTAATGGAATCCGGCGACGCCGAAGTGGCCGCGACCTACAAGCGCTACCGCAAACAGCGCGACCTGGCCCGCCAAAGCATCCGTGTCCGCGACCTGACCCTGCCGACGAAGAAGGGCGACGTCACCGACCAGAGCCTGCTCCTCGTCGAATCCACCACCGGCAACATCACCCAGCCGTGGGACCGGCAGCGCATCGTCAAGGCACTCCAGAAAGAGACCGACCTCCTGCCTGAAGATGCCGCTGACATCGCCAAGGCGGTGGAAAACCACGTCATTACCAGCGACATCAAAACCATCTCCTCCACCCTCATCCGCGAGATGGTCAACAATGAAATGTCCGCCCGCGGCCTGCGCGCCCAGCTCCGCGACCTCTCGCTCTACGGCGTCTCCCGCAGCTTTGTCGAAAGCCTGATGTTCACCAAGTCCAACGAGAACTCGAACATCGTCAACAACAACCCCGAAGCGGTGA
This sequence comes from uncultured Lentisphaerota bacterium, assembly GCA_903894975.1. Taxonomy (GTDB): domain Bacteria; phylum Verrucomicrobiota; class Lentisphaeria; order Oligosphaerales; family CAITYL01; genus CAITSE01. Next base: position 12,099 of record CAITSE010000272.1, on the reverse strand, counting down.
ACCTGGGCCTGGCCGAACTCATTCTCAAACAATGGGCGCTGGACACCATCTTCTCGGCCGACGTCAAGCGCGCCCATGACACCGGCGCCATCCACCTCCACGACCTGGGCTATCCGCACCGCGTCTATTGCTCCTCGCACTCCATCGAGTACGTCAAGAAATACGGCCTCTGCGGCCTGCTGAACCTCAACACCGAGTCCAAGCCAGCCCGCAGCGCCTCCGTGCTCACCGGCCATCTCAACACCTTCCTGGCCTCCATGCAGGCCAACTACGCCGGCGCCCTGGGCATCGCCTACATCAACATCTTCTACGCCCCCTACCTGGTGGGCATGGACGCCGCCCACCTCAAACAGATCGCCCAGGAACTGATCTTCAACGGTTCCCAGAACGCCTTCTCCCGCGGCGGCCAGACGCTCTTCCTGGATTTCAACATCCACACCGGCGTGCCCCGGTACCTCCAGGGCGTTCCCGCCGTCGGTCCCGGCGGACGTTACATGCTCCGCCTGGCCAACGGCGCCATTGCCGAACTCACGGAACAGCTCCGTGACGACACCGACGCCAACGGCAATGCCCTCCAGAACCTCTACCTCCGCGATGCCGACGGTAAGGAGCGCCTGGTTCTGCGCGAAATCCTCGACCCGAAAAAGAGCGTGGCCATCGACCCGCAGATCGAAGCCGAACTGCTCGAACGCGGCGAAAAAATCGTCACCTACGGCGACTTCAAAAAGGAAACCCAGGAATTCTGCCGCGCCCTGCTCGACGTCTGGAAGGACGGCGACCGCAACGGCCGCGTCTTCGAATTCCCCAAGTGCGACTTCCACGTCAGCGAGGAAACCTTCGCCGATCCCGAACAGTACGACATCTTCCTGGCCGCCTGCGACCTGGCCAGCAAGAACGGCTCCACCTACTTCATCTTCGACCGTGACGAGGTCACCCTCTCCGCCTGCTGCCGACTGCGCACCACGATCACCGACAACCGCATGATGCGGCATCCGGAATCCATGCGCTTCTGCGGCTTCCAGAACGTCACCATCAACATCCCGCAATGCGCCTACCGCGCCGCCAACACCGGCAGGAAAACCATTGATGGCCTCTGTGAAGAGCTTGACCGCATGATGGACATCGCGGTGGACGCGCACCTCCAGAAAAAAGCCAAGATTGCCATCATGATCCGCGAGCCCGGGCGCCCGCTCTACCAGATCGGCAAGACGGCCAATGACGGCAAACCCTACGTCGACCTGGAAACCTGCACCTACATCATCGGTCTCATCGGCCTCAACGACGCCATCCGCTACGTCACCGGCGAGGAACTTCACGACACGGATCAGGCCATGGATCTCGGCCTCAAAGTCATCGCCCACATGTTCCTGCGCGCCAAGAAATTGGCTAAGAAGCACAACCTCAAGTTCTCCCTGGAAGAATCGCCCGCGGAAAGCGCCGCGCGCCGCCTGGCCAAGACCGACCTGATCTACTTCCCCGAACAGGCCAGCCAGGTCTTCCGCGGCGGCAATCCGGACTACGCCTACTACACCAACTCCGTGCATCTCACCGCCGACGCCCCGGTCAACCTGGTTGAGCGCATCCGCAAGCAGAGCCAGTTCCACAGCCTGATCGAGTCCGGCGCCATCATCCACGCCTTTGTCGGCGAAGAACAGCCGTCCTCCGAATCCATCGCCCGGCTCATGCGCGAAATCCTGTTCCGCACCCAGGCCGCCCAGGTCACGATCTCGCCAGAGTTCACGTACTGCAACAAATGCAGCCACATCGACCGCGGCCTCCAGGAGAAATGTGTGCGCTGCGGTTCCGACAATGTGGTCGGAGAAACCCGCGTGGTCGGCTACTTCAGCAAAATTCAGAACTGGAACAAATCCAAGCGCTACGGCGAACTCACCGCCCGGCAAAAGGGCGACTACGCCATCGGCATCGGCGCCATTGTCGAAACCTGCGCCGACGGCAAGCCCCACGATCAGGGCCTGGTCACCGCCTGAACGGGCGCCCCTTTCACACCATTACCATCCCCTTCCGTATTGCAGAGAGTCAGAGGATCTTTCCATGAATCAGAAACCGTTCCGCGTCCTGGTCTTCGGTAAATCCGGCTGCGAAAAGTGCAAGCAGTTGAACAAGCGCCTGGACGAGTTGCTCGACAAGCCCGAATGGGCTGATTTCGAGAAACAGTACTGTGACATGGAGACCGAGGAAGGCCTGGTCGCCTTCTGCCGCGCCGAGTGCGTCAACCCCAACCGCATCCCCGCCATGGTCGTCGCCCGGGTCAATCCGGAAAACCGCCGGCACGAATATCTGCTCAACCCGGCCCCGGGGACGGAGAAGGGGATTCTCTATTCCGTGCTCGGCATCCAGACCGACTATTCCGGCAGTGGCGTCATCCCCCCGAAACTGATCGCCTCCGTGCTCGCCAAAGCCCGCGAGTGCGTCCAGGTCGGCGCCTGATTCCGGCGCGCCGCCGGAACCAGACTCAACGGATGCCAGACTTTACTCCATTTCGTACGGACACCGACACTGCCGGCCCGACGGTCACCGCCTCCGCAACCGCCGTGCTTTCCCCGGCTGCTCCGGCGGCGGTGACGCCGGAGGACGGCGCACGCTCCCCGGTCTTTGCGTACCTGCCCAAACCGACCATGATCGACTTCGAAGGACACCTGTCCTTCCTGGTCTTTCTCAGCGGTTGCAATTTCCGCTGCGGCTTCTGCCATAACGCCGCGCTCATGGCCGAACGCCAGGCCGGCCTCTCCTGGAAACGGGTTCGCGACGCCTGCGCCCATCTGCGCCAAACCGCCTGGATCACCGGCGTCGTCATCAGCGGCGGTGAACCGACCCTGCACGCCGAACTGCCGGAACTCATCCGCTTTTTCAAAAGCCAGGGGCTCGCCGTCAAGCTCGACTCCAACGGCTCCCAACCGGAAATCCTGGAACAGCTCCTGCCGGAAGTTGACGCCGTGGCCATGGACATCAAGTGCCGCCCGGACCGCTACCCGGACTTCGTCGGCTGGGCCCGCCCCGACGCCATCCGCCAGTCCGTGCAGCTCCTGCTCCGCCAGAACCGGGTTCAGGTCGAATTCCGCACCACTGTGCTCCCGGAAATCCACACCCCGGAGGAAATGCGCGCCATCGGCACCCTCCTCGCCGGCGCCCGGAACTACACCCTCCAACCCTTCCATCCGCGCCATGACCTGCCCGACCCCGCCCTGCGCACCCGGGAACGCACCCCGAAAGGGCTGCTCCTGACGCTGGCGGAACAGCTCAAACGCGAGTTCGCCCTCCCCGTCCAGGTCCGCGGCTAAGCCTTGACACGACCGTATTCCGCGAACGCCCCCGGCATTCTCCGTGCCACCGTGCCTCCGTGAGAAAAACGGATCCCTGCTTCTCCTGGCAACCATTGAGCCCTGGTCGATCGCATCGAGAACGGCGCCAACAACAACCACTGGCGGAGAAAGCGTTGGCGAGATGACCGCGCAAAATCCGTCAGCGCATTTCGTCACAGCGCTTTGATCTCGCCGTAGACACCGTCGTAGCCTGGCTGGCGGCGGACCTGGCCGGCGCGCACGTTCCGGATCGCCCGCGCCAGATTCTGGCGGCCGCAGCGGTCCAGCTCCGCCGAGTCCAGCCGGCGCAGGATAAAGTCTTCATTCCCGAAACGCCGCAACAATTCCGCCTGCATCGCCGCGACCTTGGGCGAGACCGGCTTGAGCTGCAGCGATTCCGCTAACAGTTCCTGTAACGGGAGGATGTGTTCGCAGGGCAGCGCGTTGGCCGGCACCGTCCCCACCGGCCGGTCCGCCAGTTCCGCGATCCGGTGCAACACCCCGAACGTCAGCGGCTTGCCGCAGACCGGACACAGATTTTTAGTGGCGATCGCCTCCTCCGGCGTCAGCACCACCCCGCACTTGCGATGACCATCGTGATGATACTTGCCCTCCTCCGGGAACATGTCCAGCGTCCCGGCGCACACCGCCGGGTCCTTGGCGCGCAGGCCGTTGCGCAGCCGATAATAATCCGGTTCGCCGCGGAACCGCGTGGCGTTGCGCGCCAGGCCGCCGGGCGAATGCAGATCGGAATTCGAGACCAGCACCAGCCGGTCCAGCGCGCTCCAGCGCCAGTTCATCGGCGGATCAGAGGACAGCCCGGTCTCCACGGCGCAAATCTCGCCGGACAAATCGCCGAAGCAATCCTCGAGCCGGTCAAACCCCGAGTTGGCGCCAAACAGCGAAAACCACGGCGTCCAGATGTGCGCCGGAATCAGCAGACTCGCCGGATGACACTCCAGGGCCATGGCCAGCAGTTCGCGCGGGGTCAGGTGCGTGGTCGGCCGGCCGTTGTTCTCGATCTTGGCGTGCTTGCCCAGCCGTTCCGACATCGCCGCCGCCGCCGCCAGTTCAGGAAAGTAAATCAGCGAGTGCACCTTACGCGTCCGCCCGTCCTGCTTCCAGATACTGCTGATCTCCGTGGACAACATGAACTGCACCGGCGCGCGGCAGGACGGAGGCACCTCGGCATCCACCACCGCCGCCAACTCCGGACGCAACCGGAACAGCCCCGGCGCAGCCGGCTCCAACTTCTCCATCAACTCCGCCAGCCACCCCGGATGCGTGCAGTCGCCCGTGGCCACCAGCGCCACACCCTTGAGCTGCGCCCCGCGCTGCAACCCTTCCAGACAACACTCCCGGCTCGTGGCCAGAGAATGGTAGGAATGCACATGCAAGTCCGCCAAAAAAGTCTCAGCCATATCTTCTTTTCCTGTTCCTGTATAACCTGTTAGATTTTCGGCCGAAGAGTTTGGGAGATGGCGTTCTGCCCTCTCCCCAACACCCCTCTGCAGAGGGTCTTCGACCCGTTTCTCTTTTGGAAACAGCCGGGCGTGGCGAAATCCGCTGGCGGAAAAAACCTCGGCAAGATGACCACGCCATAGCCGCCAGCGCATTTCGCCACGCCTGTCTTTTTAAAACGGAAACGGGACGGAGTCCCTCTCCAAGGGGTTCGGGGGAGGGGAGAATGCCATCCCCCGATTCTTCCGCCTTAAAGCTAATAGATGATATTCCTGATCCCGGCCGGCATTGGCGCCGGGGGCGGGGAGGGATACTATATCCGTATGCCACGGCCTCTACAGAACAACGCTGCTTGTGACGCCAAACCGCCCGCCATCGCCGGGGTTGCACCGGACGCTGCGCCGGCGGTGGATCCCGCCCGCGAGCGGCTGGAGCGCGACCCGGCCTTCCACCAATTCCAGCAGCATCTCCTCGTTGAGCGCAACGCCTCCCCCCACACCCTCGCCGCCTACCGGCGCGACCTCGAACAGATCCTGCGCCTCCTCGACTGGTCCCAGCCCGCCGACCAGCCTGTGCCATGGACCAGCCTCGACCGCCTCCGCGTCCGCGGCCTGCTCATGCGCCTCCAGCAGGAAGGGCTCGGCCGTCGCTCGCTCATGCGCAAGATGTCCACCCTCCGCAGTTTCTGCCGCTTCCTCGGCCGCGAAGGCGTGCTCGACCACAACCCCGCCGTGGACCAGCTCCTGCTCAAGGCCCCGCGCACTTTACCCCAAGTGCTGACCCGCGACCAAATCACCCGCCTCCTCGCCGCGCCCGCCGCCGTCTGGACCACCGCCGCCGCCAAGGCCGACACCACCGCAGACAAGGCCGCCGCCCATTTCGCCGGCCGCCGCGACGCCGCTGTACTCGAAGTCCTGTACAGCGCCGGCCTGCGTATTCACGAAGCCGTCGGCCTCAACCTCGGCGACCTGGATCCCGCCGCCCAGACCTTCCGCGTCCGCGGCAAAGGCCGCAAGGAACGCGTCTGCTTTCTCGGCCGTCCCGCCGCCGCCGCCCTGCGCGCCTGGCTCGAACTGCGGACGCCACAGACCGCGGCCGGGCCGGCCGGCGCGAACACCGCCGCCCAGCCGCTTTTCACCAACCAGCGCGACGGCGGCCGGCTCACCGCCCGTTCCGTCCAACGCGCCTTCAAACTCTACCTGCGCGAGGCCGGGCTCGCGCCGGACTGCACCCCGCACAAGCTCCGCCACTCCTTCGCCACCCACCTCCTCGACGCCGGCGCCGACCTCCGCAGCGTCCAGGAAATGCTTGGCCACGCCAGCCTCTCCACCACCCAGATCTACACCCACGTCAGCACCGAACGCCTGATGCAGGCCTACGCCAAGGCCCACCCCCGGGCCACGGCTGCACACAATTGACGACTCTCCTGTCGTTTATCATGATAATCGCCAACTCGGGTTTCCGTGCGACCAACGGGACGAAGGACACGGGGGAAAGCGGCGAACTCGCCTTGCGCGGCGGGCGGCGGCGGCTATAATTGTACCAGTACAGATTTTACTTGTGCTGGTACAGAAAGTCCGGACATGGCGACGGCGGACCGACAAAACCCGATCCGGGAACGACTCCTGGAGAAATTGCGCGCCGGCAAAGACTGGCTGCCCGGCGCCAAACTGCCCGGCGGCCGTGAACTGGCCCGGACCTTCCAATGCAGTCCGGTAACCATGGATGGCGTACTGCGCTGCCTGACGACCCAGGGGTACCTCCGCCGCGAAGCGCGCAAGGGCACCTTTGTCGCCCCGCGCGCCGGCTGGGGGAAAGCAGGGAACCGCCGCGTGCCCGGCCGGCTCGCCGGCATCCTGGCCACGTTCCAGGAGGATATTCTGCACACGGCGGAGGCGGAACTGCACCGGCGCGGCTGCGGCGCGCTGGTGCGCTGCACCGGCACGGATCTGCCGGCGGCGCTGCAGGCCGTGGCCGAACTGGTCGCCCGCGGCGTCCGTGGCTTCATCTGGTCGCCGCTCTCGACGCCCGACTACGCCGCGGACAACCGGCGCCTGGCCGAAGCCATCCTCCGGACCGGCCTTCCCGCCGTGGCCGTGGACCGCTATCCGGAAGACGTCGAGGCCAACAGCGTGGTCTCAGACAACACCCGCGCCGCCGCCCTGCTCACCCGTCGCCTGCTCGGCCTCGGGCACCGGCGCATCGGCCTGCTCCGGCACCGGCACGGTAGCACCCCGGCGGACCGGCAGCGCGGCTGGGAAAACGCCCTGGCCGAAACCGGCATCGTGCCCGACCCCGCCCTGGTGCTGACCGTGCCCCATGAACTGCCCGTCGCGGATCTGGTGCGGCAGGTGCGGAAGTGGCTGCGCGCCACACGCCCCACGGCGGTATGGAGCATCACCGGAGCCCCCCTGGGCGCCGCCGTACTCGCCGCCGCCCAGGCCGAAGGCCTTCGCATTCCGCAGGACCTGTCCTTCGCCACCTTTGACGAAGTGGTCGCCTCCCTGCCCGTCACCTGCATGCTCCAACCCCTGGCGGCGATCGGCCGCCGCGCCGCGAGCCTGCTCGGTGATGAAATCGACCATCCCTCCGGCGAGATCCACCGCATCACCCTGGCCTGCACCCTGCGCAAAGGCGCCTCGTGTAGTAACATGGTTGCACCACGTTCTTTGTGACCTTTGTGTTTTCTGGTCGTGATTTACGCGTGAATAAGCACAAACAGTAGCCCGGGCAAGCCGGCCGAAACGATCGTATCGCACCACAAACGTGGTTCCGGCTTGGCCGGGCTATAGGAGATAAACCATGAGCACCCCCCCCGTCATCACCGTCCACATGATCGGCAACGCCCACCTGGATCCCGTCTGGCTCTGGGGCTGGCAGGCCGGCTTGGATGAGGCCCTGGCCACCTGCCGCACCGCCTGCGACCTGCTCGACCACTATCCCGAATTCATCTTCACCCGCGGCGAGGCCTGGGTGCACCAACAGATCGCGGAAATTGAACCGGAGCTGTTTGCCCGCATCAAACGCCACGCCGCCAACAAACGCTGGGAGATCGCCGGCGGCTGGTGGTTGCAACCGGATTGCAATCTCCCTTCGGGCAATGGATTAGAACAGCAGATTGCCGCCGGAAAACGTTTTTTCCTCAAGGAATTCGGGCAGTTCCCGGAATACGGCTACAATGTCGACAGCTTCGGCCACGCCGCCACCCTGCCCAGGCTCATGCACGCCGCCGGCCAAAAGCACTACGTCATGATGCGGCCCCAGGAATATGAGCGCGCGCTGCCGGCGCGGCTGTTCCGCTGGCGCGGCTACGAGGACGGCCCCGAGGTCGTCACCTTCCGCATCGCCGACGCCTACACCTTCGGCAACGGGCTTACGGAGCAAAACCTCCGTCGGGCCTGCACGGAACTGCCGGAGGGCATCACAGACACCATGTGCTTCTACGGCGTCGGCGACCACGGCGGCGGCCCCACCGCGCAACTCATCGAATGGATCCTGGCCCACCGCGACGCCTTCCCCGGCTGCCGCCTGGTGTTCTCCTCGCCGGCCCGCTTTTTCGCGGCCGTGGCGGCGCACACGCCGCGGCTGCCCCTGGTCACCGGCGAACTGCAAATGCACGCCATCGGCTGCTACAGCGTCCTGCGCAGCGTCAAGACCGGCGTCCGCCGCGCCGAACACCTGCTGCGGCAAGCCGAACTCATGACCGCCACCGCGCCGGGCGCGGACTCCGCCACCGGCGCACGCCTGGAGGACGCCTGGCGCCTGGTCGCGTTCACCCAGTTCCATGACATCCTGGGCGGCACCTGCATCCCGTCCGCCTACCCGCAGATCCACGCCCGCCTCGGCACGGCGCTGCACACGGCGGACGAACTCCTGCAGACGCAGTTCCGCCGGAACCTGCGCGCCTTGCCGGACGACCCGTGCCAGCAAATTGTTCTCGCCAACCCCGCCGATGCGGATTTCTCGGGCTATGTGGAATTCGAGCCCTGGACCCAGTGGCGGACCTGGGCGCCGGAATGGAACCTGCTCGACGGCAATGACTGCCCCGTCCCCTTCCAAGTACTGCCGCCCGAATCCCTCACCGGCGCCATCCCGCGCCTGTTCTTTCCCGTCCGCCTCACGCCGGGGGGCATGCAAGCCTTCCGAATCACCACAAACGACACCATCCCCGCCACGCTGCCGGTGATGAACGTCGCCGCGGACGCCATCCGCTCCGCGGGCGGCGTCGCGCTTAAACTCGGCGCCGGCGGCGGCCTGCGGCTGGGACACGAGGCGGGACTCCCGCTGCCGGCCCTGGCGCTGGTGGACGACCGCAGCGACAACTGGTCGCACGGGCTTGACCGGTTCCCGGAAGGGCCGGTCACCTCGGCGGTATGGAACGAGCCCTGCGTCATGGTCCACGGCCCCTTGCTTTCCAGCCTGTTGCAGACCGGCCGGATTGGCGGCAGCACGTTGCGCGCCGAATGGCGCGTGTCCGCCGGCGACCCGTGCGTCGAATTGAAGCTGACCGTGCACTGGGCCGAGGCCATGAAACTGCTGAAACTGGTCTGGCCGCTGGCCGGCGCTCCGGATCATCGCGAGGACGGCATTTCCGGCGGCAGCCTGGTCCGGAAAAACGACGGGTGCGAACGGCCGCTGCGCGACTGGACGCTGGTGGATGGAAACGGCCGGGAACCGGCGGTTGGCGTGGTCTGTCCGGACGTGTTCGCCCTCGACGCCACCCCCTGGCGCCTGCGGTTCACTCTATTGCGCAGCCCGGTCATGACCCACCACGCCCCGAACCACGGCACGGCGCTCAACGGCCTGTACGCCGATCAGGGCGTCCATGAATTCCGCTTCCGTTTTTATGCCGGCGCCGGCGCCACGGCGGCACGCCTGGAGCGGGACGCACTCATGCTGCAACGCCCCCCGGTCATCGCCGACCTCACCCGCGGCATGCCCCGCCGGATGCCGTAAGACGGACAGGTCTGTGGGTCTGAGGCTGGTTTTTCCGCCGCTCCGTGCTACTTTCACCGCATGAAACTCTCGGTGATCATTCCAGCCTTCAATGAGGAAGAGACCATCCTCAACATCATCAACCAGGTCCGCCGGTGCGGCGTGCCTGATTTGGAGATGGTCATCGTCAACGATTGTTCCCGCGACGGCACCAAGGCCAAGCTTGACGCCCTGCCGCCCACCACCGACCTCAAGGTCTTCCACCACCCGGTAAACATGGGTAAGGGCGCGGCCATCCGCACCGCCCAGAAACATGTCTCCGGCGACGTCGTCGTCATTCAGGACGCCGATCTCGAATACTCCCCGACCGAATTTCCCAAGATGCTGCGCTACCTCGAAGAGGACCGGGCCGACGCCGTGTTCGGCAGCCGCTATTCCGGCCGCGAAATCCTGGTCGACACCTGGTGGCATTACTTCGGCAACAAAGTCCTCACCACCGCCTCCAACCTCTGCAGCAATCTCCACCTGACGGACATGGAGACCTGCTACAAAATGATGCGCGCCAAGTTGTTCACGGGCATGACGCTGGAATGCAACCGGTTCGGCATCGAGCCGGAGCTGACCGCCAAGCTGGCCAAGACCCACTGCCGCATCTACGAAGTGCCCATCGCCTACGAAGCCCGCGGCTTCGACAAGGGCAAGAAGATCGGCTGGAAGGACGGCGTCGCCGCCTTCTGGTACATCTTCAAGTACAATTTCCTGGCCTAGCCCGGCCGGAAGGCGCTCCTCCATTGATCTCGGGGTCGGGATCGCGATCGGAATCGTTGCGGCGGCGGACATCAGGCGGGCTTCACTCCAGCCGCCGCGACCCGGGATTCCTCCGGCCGGGAATCGCTGCACAGGGCGAGAATAGCCGCCACCAGCAACATGCAGGCGGAGATGGCGTAGGACGCGTCATAGTTGCCGCAAAGATCGCGCACCTTCCCGCCCAGCAGCGGCCCGGTGATGCCGGCAATGCCGAACGCCGTGAACAGCAACCCGTAGTTCACGCCGAGGTTGCGCACGCCGTAGAAGTCGGCCGTGGCCGCGGGCATCAGGGTGAAGATTGTGCCGTAGCAGAGCCCCGCAAAGGCCGCCCCGAACACCACCAGTTCAGGCGTGGTGTACCGGGCGAACAGGCACATGTTGATCGCCTGCAGGAGAAAGGCCAAAACCATAGTCCGCGGCCGCCCGAACCGGTCGGAGAAAAACCCGCTCATTACCCGTCCGAGGGTATTGAAAATGGCCAGCGTGGCGACGGGCACAAAGCCCCATTTCCAGCCGGCCTGTTCCTTGGCAATGATGGCCACATGGGCAATGATCATGAGTCCCGCCGACGCCGCCAGAACGAACATCGCCCACAACAGATAGAACCGGCGCCGGCGCAGCATCTCATGCCAGTCGAGCTCGACGCGCGGCGCGGCGGCGGGCCGGGCCGGGGCCGCAGCCCCCACGCTCGCCGGACCCGGAGCCGCCGGCGCGGCCGCCACATACCCGAGAGGCGGGTTCGACAGGAACTGGGTGAACAGGATGATCAGGACAATGGCGCCGGCGCCCAGGATCATGAACGTCTGCGACACACCGGTCTTTTCCAGCAGAAGCTGGGTCAAGGGCGACACATACACCGCCGCCAGCCCCACCCCGCTCACCACTACGCCCGTGATCACACCCTTCTTCCCGGGCGGGAACCACTTGATCGCCGGCGGCGTCGTGGCGGAATAGCACAGGCCAATGCCGATGCCGCCGATCACCCCGTAGGTGAGCATCATCAGCAGCGGTGTTTTGGCAAAGGCGGAAGCGAACAGCCCCAAGCCGAACATGACGCCGCCCAGCATGGCCACCCCGCGCGGCCCGAGCTTGTCCTGCGCCCGCCCCGCAAAAATCATGGTCACGGCAAATGCCGCCGTGGAGACGGTAAACGGCAGCGACGCATCCGTCTTGCTCCAATGCCACACCCCCTTCGGATCGGCCAGCACTTTGGCAATGACGCCCCAGGCGTACAGGGAACCCAAAATCAAATTGATGCCCACGGCGGCGGACATCACCAGCCAGCCGCGATTTGCAACGGGGGTCGGCGGGGTCGTAGTCATAACAGAACTCCCTGATACAGATACGGTTCAACAAATCCGGACAAAAGATCCGTAATATGACACCGCCCCCCGCCCGCCGCAATGCCCGCCCGCGATCCGACAGACCGTGCGAGAGAAATCAGGGGATGGCATCCTCCCATCCCCCGACACCCCCGGCAGATCCATAAACCACCGCTGGCGGACAAGTATCAGTTGTCATCCCCCCGGTGAATGTGTATTGGTGAAACTTCTTCAGACGGCGGGGTAGCCAAGTG
>CAITSE010000271.1 GCA_903894975.1 uncultured Lentisphaerota bacterium | reverse complement strand
TCGGGGTTCGGGGTTCGGGGGAATGAAATTTGAAATTGGAAATTTGGGGGGGGCGGATCGGGAACGGACCTGAATGATTCACCTTGGGGTTGTGGATCGCGGTCCCGCAGGCTTCCGGCCAAATTTAAAATTTCCAGTTTCAACTTTCACTCAGTCTTTAAAACGGTAGCCGACGCCGCGGACGGTGTCGACGTACTTGCCGAACTCGCCGAGCTTGCGCCGGAGGCTGACGATCTGGACGTCGACGGAGCGTTCCGTGGCCGCGTAGTCATCGCCGCGGACGGCATCGATGATCTGGTTGCGGGTGAAGACCCAGCCCGGGCGGCGCATGAGGAAATGCAGCACGCCGAACTCGGTGTAGGTCAGTTCCACCAGCGCCCCGGCCGCCTTCACTTCACGCCGGGTGGGATCGAGCTCGAGCTCGTGCCGTTTCACCACGGAATTTGCCTCGGGCTGTTCCTGGCTTTTTTTGCGCAGGACGGCGCGGATGCGGGCCAGCAGGACGCGGGGGCTGAACGGTTTGGTCACATAATCATCGGCCCCGAGCTCGAGCCCGGTGACCACATCGGCCTCCTCGCCCTTGGCGGAGACGATGATGACGGGAATGGCGCGGGTGCGTGGATCGCCCTTGAGGATGCGGCAGACATCCAGGCCGTCAATGGCGGGAAGCATGAGATCGAGCAGGATCAGGTCCGGCGTCTGCGTCCGGACGGCGCGCAGGGCCTCCTCGCCGCTGGAAACGCAGACGGCTTGATAACCGTTCTTGACCAGGTTGAACTCGAGCAGCTCCAGGATGTCGCGCTCGTCGTCCACCACCAGGATTACGGGTCTTGCCATGGGGTTGCTCGCTTTTCTTGGTTCAAGATGGTTCGCGGCGGCGATTTTTCCAATTGCCGGACATCATGACTTTTCCGGATGCTGGTGCCGGACGATCTCGCCTTCCAGCAGGTAGATGACGTCCTCGGCGATGTTCGTCGCATGATCGGAGATGCGTTCCAGGTTGCGGGAGATGGAGATAAGCTGCAAGAGGGCCGGCGCGTGGCCGGGATGCGCCGAAATGGCGGCGCCGACACGGTCGTACATGGCCCGGTGCAGGACGTCGATCTCCTCGTCGGCCTCAATCACCTCCCGGGCCTGGGCAGCATCGCGCTGGATGAGGGCGTCCAGGCTCATGTTGACCATGCGCTGGACCTTGGCGGCCATGTCATGGAAATTGAAAGGGGTACCGGTCTGCGGCGGCAGGGTGCCCAGGGCGAGCGTGCGCTCGGCGATGTTGACCGCCAGGTCGGCGATGCGCTCCAGGTCGTTGTTGATCTTGAGCACGGACACAATAAAGCGCAGGTCGGTGGCCACCGGCTGGTGAAGGGCCAGGATCTTGAGGCACTCCTCCTCGATCTCCACCTCAGTGTGGTCCACGCCGTCATCAAGATTAATAACCTGCCGGGCCAAGGCGAAATCGCGGTGGTCGAAGGCGCGGACGGCGTCCAGCAGCATCCCCTCCACCCGGGCGCTGAGGGCGAGCAGGTCATGCTGGAGCCGGTTGAGTTCATGAAGCAGATGGACGGACATGGGAACCTCCGGGGGAAAGACGAAAACGAACGTTGAACATTGAACATTGAACGCTGAACATCGAATGGGGGAGCTTGCGAGTTTGGATCAGGTATGAATTCCTCGGTTCGACGTTGGACGTTCAACGTTCGATGTTCGACGTTCGCTTTTGGTATTCATTCATCCGAATCTTCCGGTGATGTAGTCTTCAGTTTTCGGACTCAACGGCTTGGTGAAGAGGCGCTTGGTGGGACCGTATTCCACCAGGTGCCCTTCGTACAGGAAGGCGGTGAGATCGGAGACGCGCGCGGCCTGCTGCATGTTGTGGGTGACAATAATGATGGTGTAGTTCTCGCGCAACTCGACGATCAGGTCCTCGACGCGGGCCGTGGAACGCGGGTCCAAAGCGGAGCACGGTTCATCCATGAGAATGATTCCCGGGTTCACGGCGATGGCGCGGGCGATGCAGAGCCGCTGCATCTGCCCGCCGGAGAGACCGAGGGCGGATTCGGCGAGCCGGTCCTTGACCTCGTCCCAAAGTCCGGCGCTGCGGAGGCTTTTCTCCACCGCCTCGTCCAGGACCGCACGGTCGCCGACGCCGGCGATGCGCAGACCGTAGACCACGTTTTCGTAGACCGACTTGGGGAAGGGATTCGATTTCTGAAAGACCATGCCGACGCGGCGGCGGAGGCCGATGACATCCAGCGCGGGATCATTGATCTCGATGTCGTCCAGCTGCAGGCTGCCGGTCACGCGCACACCTTCGATCAGGTCGTTCATCCGGTTCAGGCAGCGCAGGAGCGTGGATTTGCCGCAGCCGGACGGCCCGATCAGCGCCGTGACCTGCCGGGCCGGGAAGCCCATGGAGATCCCGTGCAGCGCCTCGCTGTCGCCGTAGTACAGGTGCAGGTCGGACACCTTCAGGACCGGGTTTTCGATGGGGAGGATGAGGGGAGTATCGCTCATGGCGTGTGGATTCCCTGCAGTAATTGCGGCGTCCTCGCCGCTTTGGAGTGCGGCGGCTTGACGCCGCTTTTTCCCGCCGGTGAAACCGGCCTCCCGCGTAATGGCTCCGCCCTCTTCCGGCCCAGGTACGGGAGTTGGCCATGCGTGGGAGAGGCGGCTGCGCCGCCGGGGAAAGCGGTGTCGAGCCACCGCACTCCAAAGATGCTCCGCATCCGTGCAAGAGGACTCATTACAACCGAACGTGATCTATTCATGGGAGAATTTCCTTCGCTCGGACTTCGTGACTTCGTGGTGAATCATCTGGCTAGAACGAACCGAGGGTGTAGCGTTTTTTCATGCGGTTGCGGAGGAGAATGGCGCTGCTGCTCATGAGCAGGACGATGAACAGGAGCAGCAGGGTCGTGACATAGACCATGGGCTTGGCCGCCTCGACGTTGGGTGACTGAAAGCCGATGTCGTAGATGTGGAAGCCGAGATGCATAAACTTGCGATCGACGTGGAAGAACGGGAAGTTCCCGTCCAACGGCATGGCCGGCGCGAGCTTGACCACGCCGGTGATCATGAGCGGAGCGACCTCGCCCGCCGCGCGGGCCATGGCCAGGATGAAGCCGGTCATGATCCCCGGCGACGCCATCGGCAACAGGACCCGGAGCAGGGTCTGGAGCTTGGTCGCGCCCAGGGCCAGGGACGCGTGCCGGACTCCCGCGGGAATGGCGCCCAGCGCCTCCTCCGTGGCCACGATCACCACGGGTACAGTCAGCAACGCCAAGGTCAGGCTCGCCCAAAGAATGCCGCCGGTGCCGAAAGTGGGCGTCGGCAGTCGCTCGGGGAAAAACAGCCGGTCCAACCCTGAACCGACGCCGTAGATGAAGAACCCGAGCCCGAAGATGCCGTAGACGATGGAAGGAATGCCGGCCAGGTTGTTGACCGCGATGCGCACAACGCGAACCAACCAGCCGTCTCTGGCATACTCCCGCAGGTAGACGGCGGTGACCACGCCCAGGGGGAAACTGAACAGGCTCATCAGAAAAACCATCATCACGGTCCCCATGATCGCCGGGAAGAGGCCGCCTTCGGTGTTGGCCTCGCGCGGTTCGGCGAAAAAGAGTTCCCACACTTTTTCCAGATACCATCCGGCTTTCCCGCCGACCCCCAGGATATTGGGTTGGCAGAAGCGGACGATGTCGGTCAGCGGGATTTCCTTCTCGCGGCCGGCGGCATCCCGGAACGTGGCCGTGTGCCGCCGCAGTCCTTCCAGGCTCCGGGTCTGCCCGGCAACCAGCCGGTCGAATTCGACCTTGAGTTCCGCCTGGCGCGCCAGGCAGCCGCGGATGGCGGAGCCGGACTCGGGGGCATTCCGGTAACGCAGGCGTAGCAAGTCGCGGCGGATGCCTTCCATGCGGTCGTTGATCTTGGACACGGCCTTCCCCAGTTCCGCGACGCCCGCAAACTCCGCCCGGACCCTGAGCCAGTCGGCACGGAGTCCATCGACACCGCCGGCCGTGGCGGAGCGGACCAGGAAGCCGTGGAAATCGCCGAACTCGCGCCGTTCCACGAGCAGGGCGTCCGGCGGAGCGGAAGTGCGGGCCACGGCGTCCGCGTCGATCCAGCGGAAGTCGGCGCCGGAGAGGTCGCGGTTGCCGACCTTCACCTGGAGCCGGGAGTGGGCGACGCCGTTGCGGACGGCACTGCGCTGGGTCACGGCGCCAAGCAGAACCGTTTTGTCCTTCATCTCAAACTGTTCGAGCCGGGCAGGCCAGAACACGCCCAAACCGTTCCCCGCCACCACCACGAGCATGCCGCCGGCCAGGATCAGCACCAGCGCCATGGCCGCGCCCGTCAGCCAGACGAACGGCTCGCCCAACCGCCAGAACCCGGGAGATTTGATGTTGGTTGACGGTTTCATTCAGCCTCAGCGATTCGTAACCGGCCCGTACCGCGGCAGAGCCGCTTTGGAGTGGCGGCGGCTTGACGCCGCTTTTTCCCGCCGGTGGAACCGGCCTCCTGCCTGATGATCCACCTTACGCCCCCGGCGCGGGAGCCAACCACGCTTGGGAGTGGCGGCTCCGCCGCCGGGGAAAGCTGGGTCAAGCCCCAGCACTCCAAGGACGCGGCGCATCGGTACAGCAAAGAGCTTTGATCCAACTTCGTGACTTCGTGGTGAACACTCCGTTTTCCCATAACAAATCCGCCCTCTTCGCGTCTTTGCGCCTTCTGTTCAACTTCCGTTCAGAACTGCCCGTATTTCTTCCGCAGCCGGTGGCGGATGAGTTCTGCGGCGGTATTGAGCACGGACGTCAGGAGAAAGAGGAGTACGGCGGAGAGGAAGAGCAGGCGGAACAGTGTGCCGCCGGCGGGCGCCTCCGGAATTTCCACAGCGATGTTGGCCGAGAGCGTGCGCATGCCGTTGAACGGACTGGCGTCGAGGATCGGAGTGTTGCCCGTGGCCATGAGCACGATCATGGTCTCGCCCACGGCGCGGCCGAAGCCGATGATGACCGCCGCGAACACGCCGGGGCTGGCCGACGGCAGAATCACGCGCCAAACCGTCTGCCACCGGCTCGCGCCCAACGCCAGCGACGCCGCCTTAAGATTGTTCGGCACATTGGAAAGCGCGTCCTCGGCCATGGTAAAAATGACCGGGACCACGGCAAATCCGAGAGCAAACGCAATGATCAGACTGTTGCGCTGGTCGTAGCGCAGGCCGGCCGTGTGGAACAGCCACAGCTTGAAGTCGCCTGCGAACAGCAGTTTCTCCACCGCCGGCCCCAGCGCCAACGCCGCGGCGCCGGCCAGAATCAGCACCGGGATCAGCGGCAGGAACTCGAAGCCGCGCCCCACCCGCTTGGCCAGACGCGTGTTCCGGATTGCCATCCAAAGAGCCAGGGTCAGCAGGAACGCCACCGGCAAAATCAGCGCGAACAGGAAGACGCCCGTGATCGCCGTTTCCACGCGCGGCGCCAACCACAGGGCCGCCAGAAACCCGATCACCACCGACGGCACCGCCGCCATGATCTCCACCGCCGGCTTGACCACGCCCCGGACCTCCGGGGTCGTGAACTGGCTGGTGTAAATCGCGCCCATCAACGCCAGCGGCACCGCAAAAAACAAGGCGTAAAACGTCGCCTTGAGACTGCCGAAGATGAGCGGGACAAAGCTGAACTTGGGCTCGGCATCGTCGTTGGCGGCGGACGACTGCCAGACCAAGGCCGGCCGGTCGTAGTTCTCATACCAAACCTTACCGAACAGCACTTTCCAAGAGATTTCGGCATGCGGCGCATCCAGATCCCACAGGTGCAACAGGCCGTTGCGGTCCAGCGCCAGCAGATGATCGCCGCGGTTGGAAATATTGATGGCATCAAGGGACTGGCTGCCCTGCAGTGTCAACAGCTTGCGCTCGCTGGTCATGTGGTCCAGCCGCACCAGGCCGGCCGCCGAACGGCTAAGGAGCTGCTTGCCGGATTGTACGAAGGGGAATTCAACCACGGGGGAGGCGTGCGCGGCCAAAGTGTGGATGAGCTCCATCCGCCGGCTGCTGCCCTCGCCGTAGAGCGCCACCGGCATCCAGGTGCTCACCCCGCCGCGATCATCGCCGACCGCCAGCGAAACGTCGCCGAAAACCAATCCCAGCGCGGTGATGCGGCGGCCGTCCTCGAACGCCCTCACCTGCTCCAGCAGTTCCGCCCGGTCGTCGCCCAGGTTCCAGCGCAGGAGCCGCGCATCGGCCGTGCCGGCGTAGAGCGTTGAGCCGGCCAGATCCACGGTAAATGCGGTGACGCTGCCGGCCGGAACCGGAATTTCATACGTCGCCATCGCCGTTTCTTCATTGCCCAGAAGGTCGGTCTTGACCACGCTGCGCCGAACCTGGAACGTGGCGCCGGACGGATCCAGCCACACCAGCACAGCCCCGCCCTTCTCGCCGGCCCGCATCTGTCCCGCGCCGCCGGCCGGCATCGTGACCGCCGCCGGCATTTCCGCCAGAATTTCGACCTGGTGCAGGATCTGCCGCCGCCCGGTCTCAAAGCTTGACCGGAACGCGATGCGGACCAGGCTCCAGGAACCATCGTCCCAAGCCAGGGCGTATTCCAGATGACGCCCGGCAGACACGCCGGTCAATTTCACCCCGGGCTTGCCGGCGCGCGGACTGGCCGGCACCCGGGCCGTGACGGCGCCGGTGCGCAGTTCAAGGAATTGGAAAAATCCGTCGCCGCCGAGCGTGAATCCGACCTCGGCATTGTCATCCAGGCCCACGGCCAGGATCGGCGTCCCCGCCGGCGCGGTGAAGGCCGGAACAACTTCCGTGGCATGCGGCTTCCCGAACAGCGGCAGCGCCATCCAGACGATCAGCAGCAGCATAACGGCCACGCAACCGATCACGCCGACGCCGCCGACGGAGATCAGCCAGCGCGCCAGCCGGTCCCAGCGCCGGTTCCGTTGAAAGACTCGCGGGGTCATGGGTGTATCCTGTTCATGATGCAATCAACATGACCCCCGATTGTTAGCGCCGGATTAGCGCGCCGTGAGGAATGGTTGAATAATGCGTTTCTCTCACGGAGGCACAGGGACACGGTGATGAAAGAGGGGCTTCCACCAAAGGCCAACGGGCATTCTCCGTGCCTCTGTGCCTCCGTGAGAAAAATCATCCTTTGCGATCTTTGCGTTCGTTCGTGGCAAAAATGAAAAAAACGCAACCCGATCCAGTGAGGACCCGGTTGCGCTTTCCCCACATTCTTGGAGGGAGGCCGCCTCACTCCAAGATCGCGGCCACCTTTTCCGCCTGCGCGGCGGTGAACGGGTAGTAACCGTCTTTGACGACGATTTCCTGGCCCTGCTTCGAGAGGACGAACTTGAGGAATTCCTTCGTCAGCAGATCCATCGGCTTGCCGGGGTTTCGCCCCACATAGATGTACAGGGCGCGGCTGATCGGGTACTTGCCGCTGATGACGTTGGCGTAGTTCGGCTCATAAGGCTGGCCGTCCTTGCCGGCAATGGGCAGGGCCCGGACGCCGGAGGTGCGGTAACCGATGCCGGAATAACCAACGCCGCCGCGATCCTCGGTAATGCCCATGACCACGGAGGCCGAGCCGGGCTGCTCCTTGACCGTGTCCTTGAAGTCGCCCTTGGCCAGGACGTGCTCCTTGAAGAAGCCATACGTTCCGGAGGCGGAATTACGGCCGTAGAGACTGACGGGAGTGGAGACCCACGCCGGATCGGTGACCCCGGCCGAACCCCAGCTCTGGATGTCGCTCTTGGCGCCGCGCTTGCGGGTCTTGGAAAACAGGGCGTCCACCTGCTCGAGCGTCAGGGACGGCACCGGATTGTCCCGGTGCACAAACACCGCCAGCGAATCCAGGCAGACGCTGACCTTGAGCGGCTTAAATCCATAGGTGCCCTCGAACTCGGTGACTTCGTCTTTCTTCATTTCGCGCGACATCGGGCCGAGCTGGGCCGTGCCCGCGATCAGCGCCGGCGGCGCAGTGCCCGAGCCCTTGCCCTCGATTTGGATGTTGACGTTCGGGTAGAGCTTGCGGAACCCCTCGGCCCAGTAGGTCATGAGGTTGTTCAACGTGTCGGAGCCGACGCTGCTCAGGTTGCCGGCCACGCCTTCGGCCTTCACATAGTCCTTGAGGCCCGGATCTACCTGGATCGGAGTTTCGGCACGGCCGAGGGCGGCGGCGCCAAGAACGAGTGCGGCGGTGAGCGTAATCTGTTGAGTCAGAGTTTTCATGCGAGGTGTTCCTCTTGGTTGACGGAGGTTATGAGAACAGGATAGTCCCGATTTGTTAGCCCCCGGTTAAAAACCGGTGTGAATCTTGTAGCAACGTGGTTGCGCCACTCCATGAACCTCTTGCGCGACGGGAAAACAGCCCCCACTGAAGTGGGAACTCCCAACGTGAGCCGGCCCCTCCGGGTTCGGAGTTCCGCCTTCAGGCGGTGCCGGGGTTCAAACTCCGTCGTTTTTTGATCTCGCATGCGAAAGGATTTTCGAGTTGGCGGTTCGTCCGGGGCGGACGGTCCGCCCCGGCGCCTGCGGGTCAGAATTTGTAGTTCAGGTCGAGCTGCACGAGCGCGGCCTTGTCGGCTTCAGCATTCGCCGCCCTGGTGGCCGTGCCGCCCTTGTTGCGCTGGAGCATCATCAACGAACCGCCGACATTGCAATTCTTGGTGATGTCATACCCGAGGCGGATGATATGCCCCTGGATGTCGGTGTCGGTCAGGCCGGCGGTCTCGCCGAAGTCACTGTCGCGCATCGGCCCGAAGACGGCATCGGCGCCGATGTAGGCGTAGCCGTAGCCAAGGGTCCACTTGCCGCGCCGGACATCCATGCCGAGCATCCAAGCCAGCTTGTTGTCGCTGGCGCCGGGGTCGGTGCTAAGGTTGTTGGCGGCCTTGCCCTTGTTGCCGCCCTGGGTCTTGTTCCCCTGGGCGCCCATGTTGTAGGCGACATGGGTGTAGGGCTTGAGCTCAAAGCCGGCATAGGTGGTCTTGTATTCCAGGTAGGTTTCCAGGATGTCGTACTTGTAGCCGGTGTCGGCGCCGCCGTACGCATTGTTCGGGACTTGCGAGTTCTTGTACCAGTTGGCGGCGTTGCGATAGGCGCCATTAAGGTGCTGATAGCCGCCGATGGCAAGGAAGTCGCTGTTCTCGCCCTTGTACTTGTAGCCGCCCTGGACGGGGAACCACCAGACGTTGTCGTCGACCTTGGTGGAGTAATCATTTTTCCCGTTGACGGTGCTGCCGTCGCTGAGGTAGGCGACTTCATAGGCTCCGGCCGTGAAGATCGGGCCGGCGTAATCCTTGCTGTACGGGTCGCCGTACTGGGCGCCGACGCCGGTGGGCCGCAGGTCATTGTCCCACGTCAGAATGGTGGAGACATTGGGATTCTTCGCCAACTGACCGCCGAACAGGCTGACCGGCGTGCCTTCGTAGTCGAACTTGTGCTTGACATACGCGTTGTCGAGCCAGATTTCCTGGTGATCGAACACGTTGTTGTCGCCGCCCTGGCGGCCCCAATCGGAATTGGAGCTGCGTCCGGCCCGGTCATTGCCGGTGGCCAGCCCGGCGCCGACTTCCCAGCCTTCCGTCTTGTTCGTCCAGACGCCGTTGAGACGGAAACGGTCGCGGATACGGGTGCGGTCGCCGCTCGCAGTGCCGGTGGCCCGGTTCGGGACTTGCACATCACGCGCCTCATAGCGCAGACGCAGGTCGCCGGTGATCTTGAGGTTGTCGATGCCTTTGCCGAGAGAGAGAAGCGAACTGCTCTGCTCCAGTTTTTTGTTTTGGTCGGAAACGGCTTCGTTGGTCTCCTTCATCACGGTTTTCATCTGGGTCTGGGTGGTTTCCAGATTTTGCAGGCGCTGGGACAGGGCGTTGAGCTGGGCGGTCTGGTTTTCGATGACTTTCATCAGATCCGCCTGGCTGACAGGTTCCTGCGCGCCGGCCGTTGCCGCGCCGAGGAGCAGAACTCCCAGGCTGCGGCGCACGAGCTTGGCTCTTGCTTCCATGTACGGTTTCTCCTTCGGTGGGGTTGGGTTTCCGGCACTCTGTCCGGGAACATGCTCAAAGGTAGAGCCGGTTTATGAGCCGCCGGTTAGTCTGCCATGAGCCACGGTTAGAACTAGTTGAGAAAGCGGTTATCGCGCTCGCCCGCCGGCGGACCGGGAAACCGCCGCCGCCGAAACGCGGTTGGGGGTGTTCCCGCAGGGATCGCTGAAAACGAATCGGATTCTCACGCAGTTCTCATCAAACCGGGCCAGTAATCAACCCCAAACACCCTTACATTCAAAGAGTAAAGAATTTTTACGAAGTTGGCATTCGATGCTGGCAACGAACGACGGGAGACCGAGATGCAACACAAACTTCAGCACCTACTCGCGGGTTTGGCCCTGGCCGGGCTCGGAGCCGTGAGCGCCGACGCCGGCAAACCCGTAGTCCGCGTTCCCGACCCGCTCCCGGCGCTGACCTTGACTTCGGGCGAGCGGCTGGAGTACGAATTGAGCTGGGGCTTTGTCACCGCCGCCCATGCGTCCCTGACCACCCTGCGGTTGCCCACGTTCGGCGACAGCGGCGAACCCGCCTGGCAGTTCCGCCTCAGCGCCGCGACTACGCCCGTGCTGGATTCGATCTACAAGGTCCGGGTCGATTATGAAAGCTGGGCGGGGGACTCCCTGCAATCCTCCCTCGGGTACCGGGTCCGCCGGGAATTCAACGCCGGCAGCTCCGAAACCCAGGCGACCTTCGATGCCGACCGCGGCCTGGCCCTGGCGGTCCAAAACGGCCAGACGCAACCGCTTCTGGCCATTCCCGACGGCACCTTTGAAACCCTCGGCCTGGTGGCCAAACTCCGCCTGGCCCAGGGCGAGTTGGAACCGGGTAATATCTTGCACTTCAACGCTTCAGACGGTCTCACCAGCCAGGCGGTACTGGGCCGGGTGTTGCGGACGGAACGGATCCGGACGCCGGCCGGCGAGTTCGATACCTGCGTGGTCGAACCCGAGCTCGGCAAAGTTCAGACGGTCTTCGAGCCTTCGGCGGACGCCCGCATCCAGGTCTGGATCACCCGCGATGCCCGCCGGCTGCCGGTCAAGCTGCGCAGCAAAGTCCTCATCGGCTGGTTCACCGCCGAGTTGAAGACCATCCAAACCCCGCCGGTGGCGATGCAGTAAGCCCCCGCCGCGTATGCGCGTAAACTTAAGAACCATAATCTTCTGGGGGGAAAATAAATGCGAACGTCGAACATCGAACGTTGAACGTCCAACGTCGAATCGGGATCCATGCGGTGCATAGAATCTTGAACCGGTCAGGCTTTACTTCAACGTTCGACGTTCGATGTTCAAGGTTCGACGTTCGTTTTTTCTTTAAGTTGACGCGCATGCCCGCCGCGGCGGGCGCGTCAGGCCGATGCCCCGTCCAGGTCGTGGCCCAAGTCGGAGCCGTCCCCGTTCCAGGGATGATTTATCCGTAACCCGGTAGCCCGGGCAAGCCGGCCGCAACGGTGGCATCGCACCACAAACGTGGTTCCGGCTTGGCCGGGCTAGGCCACTTGCAGTTCCCGGCCGGCGGCGGCGGACGGATCGTTCTGGATGCGAAGATATTCCGGAGCCGCCGCAACGGGCGCGGCGGCCCCGGCCGTCCAGAACTGGTCCAGGATCGCCTCCCAGCGGGAGTCCCGGGCGTTTTCGAGGGCCTTGCCGCGCAGCTGTTCGAGTAGGGGCCGGTCGTCATGCAGCCGGACCATGGCCTCGGTCAAAGCGTGGGGCCGGGTCAGGTCGACGACAATGCCGGATTGATGCCGTTCGACAATTTCGCGCGGACCGCCGCGGTCGCTCACCACCGCGGGCAGACCGCAGGCCTGCGCCTCCAGGACGACGTTGCCGAACGTGTCGGTGGTGCTCGGGAACACGAACACGTCGGCGCTGGCATAGGCCTGCGCCAGCGCCTCGTGTTGCAGGCAGCCGGCAAAGAACACGCTGCGCTCTTTTTCGCCCCGGCGCCGGAGTGCGGCGAGCTGCGGCCCGTCCCCGACCAGAACCAGCACGGCGTCCGGCCGCAGGGCGCGGACCTCGCGGAACACGTCCAGCAGCAGTTCCAGGTTCTTTTCGACCGACATGCGGCCGACATAGAGGTAGACGAAGCCCGGCGGCGCGCCGAAGCGCTGCCAGAATTCCGGGTCGCGCGACTCGGGATTGAATTCGCGCAGGTCCACGCCGCGGGGCATGACCAGCAGTTTCGCCTCGCTCAGGCCGCGCTCGATCAGGAGCTGGCGGTAGGTTTCGCTGGGGACAAAGACGGTGTCGAGCTGGCCGAAGAACCATTGCATGTAGCGCCAGGTGAGCTGTTCCATGACCTCGTCCTGGGTCAGGTACCGGGCATACTGGGGGAAGTCGGTGTGGTAAATGCCGGTCACGCGCAGCCCCAGGATGCGGCCCGCCGCCAGCGCGGCCAGCCCCAGGGGGCCGGGCGTGGAAATGATGATCTCGGAAAACTTTTCCTTCTCGAACCAGCGGAGGATGTCCAGGAACGGCGGAAAAACCACGGTCTGGTTTTCGTACTCGGGGAGTTTGAAGCTGCCCACGGGCTGGAAGTTCATGAGCGGCAGATCGAGCCGGGGCGGCTTTTCCAGGCAGGTGACGATGGTCAGCTTGCGCCCCTGAGTCCGGGCGATGGCGCCGAGGATCTGGATGGTGCGGGTCACGCCGTTGACGTCGGTAAACGTGTCCGTGACCCAGGCTTTCTTTTCGCTGGGGCGGACCAGGTGGTTGGCGGCGGGGAAACGGCCGGCGACGGCCTGGAGAAAGGGCTCGTCCTTGTGCTGGGTGCTGAACGCGGCGAAATAGGGGGCGACGCCCAAGGCCAGGGGGCCGAGGGCGGCGGCCGACTGGAGGCTGTCCATCAGCTCGCCGCGGCGGAGGTGGTCGGCGCATTTCCGGAGGAAGGCGAACCCGAGCTGGTGGCCGATGCGGCAGGCGAGCTGGAAGGCCTGGTCATCGTCCACGGCCCCGGCCGCCGTCGCCCCGCCCGCGGCGGCGTCCGCCCGGACCAGGCCGGAAAATTCCTGCAGCAGCAAGGTTTCCAAGGGATTGCGTTTCCGTGTGGCGCCGAAGATGCGGCCGGCGACATGCCGTGCGGTCTCGCGCCAGCCGGAAGCGCGGGAGGTGCCATCCCCGGTCTCCGCCAGGCGGCGGAGCAGTTCGCCGAGCGGCCCCGCCGCGCCGCCGCAGCCGCCCATGAGTCGGTTGCGATAGTATTGCCAGGCAATGGAATACAGACTTCCGGCCAGTTTCAGGCTGGTGCCGCAGCAACCGCCCATGTCATGGCGTCCCTCGCGCAGATGTTCCAGGAATTCCAGCACGTTCTTGGCCGGAGGCGTGAAGGTGTAGGCATTGCCGAGATGACAGCCGCTATGGTCGTCGCTGCCGCCGGTGAAGCGCTTGCGCCAGGGCTCCGGACCGAAAGGCTCAAGTCCGTGGCGGTCGGCCAGGACGCCGAGCGTCTCCGGGGTCAGGCTGCCGAAGATGGCGTAGACCAGTTCCGAGGCGCGGGGATGGCGGGCGCCGTTGATGCCCTCAAAACAGTTGAACAGGACCAGCAGTTTCTCCACGTGCTCCACCGTCAGTTTCCCGTTGACGCGGAAGAGCGGGTGGGTGATGGAATGCATGATCTGATGCTGGTGCAGGTACTGGCGCAGGTCGTAAATGTTCTCGCGCCGGGCCTCAATCTTCCGGAATTCCGCCTCATTGATGCCGGAGACGAGACAGTGGATCTTGCACCCGTCCTCCGGGAAATAGGTGGTGACCTCGGCCGAGAGAAAGGTGTCGGGATACTGGGAGATCTCCAGCGCGCCGGCGATGGTGTTGTGATCGGAAATGGTGACGAAACGCATCCCTTTGGCTTTGCAGCGCCGGTAGATTTCCCGCGGCTCCATGAAGCTTTCCGGGGAGCCGATACGGCGGAGGAACCACTCGCTGGGATGATCCGAGTGCCGGCTGTGAACATGCAGGTCCGCGCGGACTTCGTCGGCGGCTGCCGGCGGGGCGTGGCGGGAAGAGGCGGACAAATGCCTGCGGGGGGGGTTCATGCGTGCCTTCCAGTGCGGGTTGACCGGAGTCCGGCCAGCGTAAAAATCATTCCCCGCTCCGTTGACAAGGATTTCGGCTTTTGATATACTAGGGTTCCCATGATTCACGCTGAAACACACCGGCCGCATTTTCATTTCACACCCGGCGCCATGTGGATGAACGATCCCAACGGGCTGGTGTATGCCGACGGGGAATACCATCTGTTTTACCAGCATGAACCCCGGGCCATGACCTGCACGGGCGTCATGGATTGGGGGCATGCCGTCAGCCGGGATCTGGTGAATTGGCGGGAACTCCCCGTCGCCATCACCCACGACGAGCTGGGCTGGGCCTGGTCCGGGAGCGCCGTGCTGGACAGGGAAAACCGCAGCGGCCTGGGAACGGCCGCGCAGCCCCCGCTGGTCGCGATCTACACGCAACACCTCGTCCTGCCCGACCAAAAATACACCGAACGGCAGAGCCTCGCGTTCAGCCTGGACGCGGGCCGGAGCTGGACCAAGTACCCGGGGAACCCCGTGATCGGGAACCCGGGGAATCCGGACTTCCGCGATCCCAAGGTGTTATGGCACGAACCGGGCGGCCACTGGGTCGCGGTGATCGCCTCGCAGTTTCAGACCCGGTTTTACCGGTCGCGCGATTTGAAACGCTGGGAGGCCACCGGGATTTTCGCCAGCCCGCCCGATCCCCGGGGGCGGTTCTGGGAATGCCCGGATCTGTTCCCCATTCGCGTGGCCGGGACGGATCAGGAAAAATGGGTGCTGATCCAGAACACCTCCGGCGGCCCGAACGGCGGCAGCGTGACCCGGTATTACCTCGGCCATTTTGACGGAAAAACTTTTGTCAGCGAGACCCCGCCCGAAACCCCGCTGTGGTTCGACTACGGTCCGGACAATTATGCCGGCATCACTTGGGACAACGCCCCGGACGCGCGCCGCCTTTTCATCGGCTGGATGAGCAACTGGGAGTATGCCCAGGCCGTGCCCACGGACCCGTGGCGCGGAGCCATGACCGTGCCGCGCGAGCTCCGTCTGCAGGAAACGCCGGCGGGCCTGCGCCTGTTCCAGGAACCGGTCGCCGAACTGCGCGCGCTCCGGAAAAGCCCGCAGCCACTTGCGGCCGCGACGGTGGAGGCGAAACTGCCGCTGCCCGGAGAGATCGCCACGGCCGAAATCGAGCTGACCTTCGACCTGGCCAGAACCGCCGCGCCCGAATTCGGCGTGGAGTTTACCAACCCGCAGGGCGAGACGCTCCGCGTCGGGTTTGACCGGGAGCGAAACCGGTTCGTGATTGACCGGACGCATGCAGGCAAGACCGCCTTCCATGAAAAGTTCGCGGCCAAATCCCTGGTTTTCGCCCCGCGCGAGGCGACGGACGCCGTCCTGCGACTGCGCCTGTTGCTGGATGCGGCGTCGGTGGAACTGTTTGCGGACAACGGACAAACCGCGATGAGCGCCATCTTTTTCCCACATGAGGATTTCAACCAGGCCTCGCTGTATGCGAAAAACGGCCGTGCGGCGTTCTCCGGCGGAACCGTCTGGCCGCTGGGCGACATTCGCGTCAGCCGTTGCCGTAAAGCCGAACCGGAAAACCCCGCCCCTCCGTGAAGCTCCCATGAATTTCTCGATCACGGTTGAACCGCCCATGCCGGCACTTTCCCAGGGCGACACGTCCTGCCTGGCCGGTGTGGCCGCGGCCGGCTTCACCTGCGTCGACTGGTGCTGGGACTGGTGCGGGAAGCCGGTCTTTTACGAGGCGGAGTTCATGGCGCTGGCCGCGGAGGCCCTGAAAACCCATGGGCTGCGACTCTGCAGCGTCCACGGCTATGCCGGCCCGCCCCCGGGCCTGACCTACACGCGGGAACTGTTCCTGGCGGTCAATGTGAACCGCATCGAGTTTGCGGCGCGGTTCGGCGCCAAGGTGTTGGTGGTCCATCTGCCGTTGCACGATTTCTCCTCGCCGGACCAAGTGCTGGCCGAGAGCGTGGACGTGCTGGAAAGACTGCGCCCCGCCGCGCAACAGGCCGGTGTCCGCGTGGCTGCGGAGAATCTTTTTTCCCCGCGGCAGCACGACCAGGCCGCCTTCTTTGACGCGCTGTTCACGCGTTTCGGTCCCGAGTACCTTGGCTTCTGCTACGACAGCGGCCACGCCAGCATGACCGGGTGTCAGGATTTCGTGGCGCGCTACGCCTCGCGCCTGCTCTGCACCCATCTGCACGACAACGATGGCAGGAACGACCAGCACCGGCTCCCCGGCTCCGGCGTGGCGGACTGGAAGATGATTCTGGGCAGCCTGAAACAGTCCGGGTTCGCCGGCCCGGTGAATCTGGAAGTCCGCATCCCCGCCAACGAACCGCACGGCCCGTTTTTCGCGCAGGCCATGGCCGCGATCCGGGAGCTGTGGGATTAGGCCTGACCGGCGGGGATCCGAAAAGACGAAAAAACGGAAGGACGGAAGAAACCGCTGCGGGAGGCCGTTGTCGTCCATCTCGTCCATCTCGTCCATGGAACACCTGCTCTTGCCGTAAAAAATCACAACGAACGCAAAAGAAGGCGTTCCCTCTTTCGGCGTTCGTTGTGGCAAAAGACGTCTTTCCGTCTGCTGCTCGGCGCCGGGGCGCCGCGGGACGGGGCGGTTACTTGGCGCCGGCAGGTGCCACGGGCACCGCAGCCGGCTTGACGGGCGCGGCGCCCGGCATCCAGTTGTCGGTCCGGAAGGGGCTGGCGGGGAGGCCGGCGCGATTGTAGAGATTGCATTCCGGATTGTCGGCCCAGGCATACCGCACGGCGACGGGCTTGGCGACCTTGTCGCTCGAGACCACGACGGTGTTCCCGTCGATCTTGGCGTCAGCCCACACCCAGACCTTGTCTTCGCCGGCAATGGCAAAACCCTTGAGTTCGGCAAGCGGCTGGGCGGGGACGGCATCGGCCCGGATGGCGGGCGCGGAGCCGATGATGAGACCGCCGCCGACATCGGTGAAGCTGACCCGCACCTTGCCGGCTTCAACTTTCATGCCGCTGTAGAGCGGGCCGGAATAGACGACATCTTTGCCGAGCACTTTTTTCTCGGCCCACAGCGCCAGGCGGCGGCCGACGTCGGATTTGTTCTTGGGATGAATGTCGGCGCCCTCACCGATATCGATGATCACGGCCATGCCGGTGTTGGGGAGCTTGAGGGTCATGGTCTGCGCCTCGCGCAGCATAGCCCAACTACTCTCGCCCGGAGCTTCATTCCGTTTCTGGTAATTCGCCAGTTGGACGAAGAAGAAATAGAAGTCGCCCTGGCCCCATTTCTCGCGCCAGTCCGAGATCATCCGCGGGAACAGGGTGCGGTACTGCACGGCGGCGCCGGCGTTGGACTCGCCCTGGTACCAGATCGCACCTTCGATGGCGTAGGGCAGCAGCGGGGCGATCATGCCGTTGTACAGCACGGACGGGGTTCCGGGATTCTGGTCGGGAGCGGCGGGCTTGCGGGGGGCCACGCCGGCCGGCTGCTTGCCTTCGGCCTTGGCTTTTTTCGCGCCCTCATCCCAAGCCTTCATCTGTTCCTCGAATTTAGGCAGGGTTTCCTTGACGTATTTCTCTTTCAGCTGCGGCATGGCCTCCATCGTCTTTCGGAAGGAATCGCCATAGACTTTTTTGAGCTCCCCGTCCTTGTCCAGCCCGTCGAGGCTTGCCCAGGACTGCGCCGGCGTCCCACCCCACGAGGTGTGGATCAGCCCCACGGGCTGACCCGAGGCCTGGTGCAGGTCGCGCCCGAAAAAATAACCGACCGCGGAAAACCCTTTGGCCGTTTCCGGCGTGCATTCCACCCACTGGCCGACGCAATCCGTCATCGGCTCGAGGGCAATGGTCCGGGTAACCGAGAACAGCCGGATTTTCGGATACTTCGCCTTGGGCAGTTCCGTGGCCGCGTTATGCGCGCCGTTCATGCCGAACTGCATGTTCGACTGCCCGGAACAAACCCAGACGCTGCCGGCCAGGATATTCTTGACGGTCAGCGTGTTTTTGCCCGCAACGGTCATCTCTCCGAGATCGCCGGGCTTCACGGGCTCAAACTTCACCATCCACTTGCCGGCGGCATCCGCGGTGGCCGACTGAGTCTGCCCCGCCAGCTTCACCGTCACCTTTTCCCCGGCGTCCGCCGTACCCCAGACCGGCACGGCCTTGCCGGCCTGCACGACCATGTTGCTGCCAATGATGGCCGGAAGCTTCACGTCCGCCCACGCCGCCGCCTGCACCAGGCCCAGGCACGTCACACCCGTCGTCAGGATTTTCTTCAACATGGTCGCGTTCCTCTCAGGATTCTGCAAGGCTTGAAAGAGGAAACTATAGCGCCAGGAGAGAGCCAGGCATGGCGAACCCGCCCGGCAGAGAGATATTGGCATGATGAAAAAGCCTTCCCCGCAGACGATTTTTGCCGCCGGCCTGGTGACGGTTTCAGCCGTGATCTTCGCCATTCAGATCCGGGAGTTTCACCATACCCAGGACACCGTCTTCTACCTGTTGCAGGACCTAGCCTTTCTCCCCATCCAGGTGTTGCTGGTGACGTTCATCCTCAACCGCTTCCTGGAACAGCGGGAAAAAACCGCGCTCCTGCAGAAAATGAACATGGCCATCGGCATCTTTTTCAGTGAATGCGGCAACCCGCTCCTGAAAGCCCTGGCGGCCTTTGATGCGCGCAGCCCGGAAGTGCGCGATCTGCTGCGGGTGTCCACCCAATGGACCGCCAAAGATTTCTCCCGGGTCCTGAGCATGCTGAAGCAGCACCCCCCGGCCTTGGACTGCGGACGCGGTGATCTTCCCGCCCTGCGCGCCCTGCTCCTGGAAAAGCGGACGTTTCTGCTCAGTCTGCTGGAAAACCCCAACCTCCTGGAGCACGACGCCTTCACCGACCTGCTCCGGGCGGTCTTCCATCTGACCGAGGAACTGAGCCTGCGCCCCCAGGTGGCGGAACTCACACCGCACGACGCCGAACACCTGGCCGGAGACCTCAAGCGGGTGCATTCCCTGCTCTACACGGAATGGCTGGCGTATCTGGCCCACTTGAAGGAAAACTTCCCCTACCTGTTCTCCCTGGCCGTGCGCCAAAACCCGCTGGATCCCGCGGCCTCAGTGGAAATCCGATAGGCCGGGGCGGGCAAGTTCATCAGCGGAGTACGCGCCCTCCCCGCCCTGTCCCTCACTCCGGGTCGCCGTCCGTGGCGGAACTGCCGGCCAGGAGATTTTCGAGTTCCATGGCGGCCAGTTCCCAGGCTTCCTCGGCCACCTTGAGCGCGAACTGGATCTCGCCCAGCCGTTTGCTGGCCGCGGCATAATCGGTTTCCGGCACGGACTCTTCCATCTGCCGAACCAGTTCCGCCTGCTCCGTCGAGAGCGATTCTACCTTCTTCTCCGCCTCCTCCAGCCTCCGTTCGAGCGGGCGGCGCTTCTTGTAAAGATCATTCCGGCGCGCCGCGTCATCCCGCTTGCGCGCCTTCCTCTCCTCGGCCACGGTCGGAGTCTCCTCCATGCCGTCACCACCGCTGCCGCCGCCGTTGGCCGCATCCGCGGCGGACTTGGCCCGGTAATAGTCGTAATCCCCGTAGTACCGGGTCAGACCGCGATCCGGGGTCAGCGTGAAAATGGTGGTGGCGGTGCGGCGGACGAATTCGATGTCATGGCTGACCAGCAGCATGGTGCCTTCATATTCGCGCAGCGCCCGTTCCAACGCCTCCCGCGAAGCAATGTCCAGATGCGAAGTCGGTTCGTCCAGAATCAAAAAGTTCGCCGGGCGCAACAACAACCGCAGCAAGGCTAAACGTGATTTCTCGCCGCCGCTGAGAACTTCCACCGTCTTTTCCACGGCCTCGCCGCCGAAGCGGAAGCTGCCGAGAATGGAACGAAGTTCCTTTTCGGGCACGTCCGCATTGGCGCGGCGGGCCGTGGTAAAAACCGTGTTCGCCGGATCCAGCGTGTCCACGAAATCCTGCGAGAAATAGCCGACCTCGACCTGGTGCCCGAGAAGGGTTTTCCCCTCGTTCAGGGAGAGCTTTCCGGAGATGGTGCGCAGCAGCGTGGTCTTGCCCATGCCGTTGAGGCCGATGAGCGCGGCCTTCTCGCCGCGGTCCAGACGGAAGTTCAGGTGGCGCAGGACCCAGCGCTGGCCGTCGTAGGTGACGCCGGCGTCCTCGACGCGCACCGTCTCGGCTCCGGCATGCGGCGGCGGCGGCAGGCGGATGTGCGGCGGGTGAATGATCTCCTCGGGCAGCACGATCTCCTCGAGCTTTTCGAGCTGCTTCATCCGGCTCTGCGCCTGGGCGGCCTTGGAGGCCTTGGCCTTGAATCGCTCCACAAAACGTTCGAGCTGTTCACGTTTGCGGTCCTGGTTCGCCTTGGCCGCGGCCATCTGGTCGTGCCGGAGCCGGCGCGCCTCGATGTAATGATCGTAATTGCCGGGGTAGCGCACCGCCTTGGAGCCGGCCACTTCCAGCGTGACCTCGGTCAGGGAATTGAGCAGGTAGCGGTCATGCGCGATGAGCAGGAGCGTGCCGCGGAATTCGCGCAGATAATCGCGGAGCCATTCCACGGCGGGCACGTCCAGGAAGTTCGTCGGTTCGTCCAGAATCAACACATCGGGATCGGCGAGCAGGACGCGGGAGAGTTCGGCGCGCATCTGCCAGCCGCCGCTGAACTCGCGGAACGGGCGGCTGTCCGCGGCCGGGGCGAAGCCGAGTCCGCCGAGAATGGCCTGGGCCCGGTGCCGGAGCGTGTAGCCGCCGAGATGTTCGAACTCGGTCTGGGCATGACCCAGGCGTTTCAGCGCGCGCTCGCGCTCCACCTCTGCCAGGGTCGGCAGCCCCATTTCCAGTTCATGGATTTCATGCTCCAGCGCCGCCACCTGCGGCACGGCGTTTTCCGCATATTCCAGGAGCGATGCCGTCACCTGATCGGGCCGGAGCTGCTGGCGCAAGTGCCCGAGACGCAGGTTCTTGGGAACCATGATCTCGCCCTTGTCCAGGCTGATATCGCCCGTGATCAGGGCGCACAGCGTGGATTTGCCGGCGCCGTTGGGGCCGACAATGCCGACGCGCTCCCCGGGATGAATCCGGAAACTGACGTCGTCCAGCACGAACTGCGTGCCAAACTGCTTGCTGACATGCTGAAAGTCAATCATGAGCCCGTTAATTTACCACGCTTTGGCCGAACCTCGCGGCGGGAAAGAAGAAAACGCGTGAAACACCCCGGAAGTTTTTCCGCAGATTTCGCAGATGCCCGCAGATTTTTTGCCGCAAAAGAACGCATAGAAATGGCGCAAGTGATACATTCTTCCCTGCCGGTTGATTGTCTGTTGAACCTGGGAGCCGCGGTGATGACGTGTCGCAGGTTTTGGTTCTTGGTTTGTGGCATTGTCCTTGCCTGGTCCGGCACGGTGCGGGCGGGCGGGTCGGCGTTTTCCGCGGATGGGAAGGCGGTCTATGTCCCCAAGTCGGAACCGTCCGGGGCGCTGGACCGGATTGACGTGGCGTCCGGCGCCGTGACCCCGGTCACGGTGAAACTCGGCAGGGACGATGTCATCGAGGGCGTGGCCCTGGCGGAGACGGGGGAACTGTACCTGGCCACCAGGAACGCCCTGTGGCGCTGGACGCCGGGCGAGGCCGGGGCAAAATGGGTGGAAGCCGCGCCGAAAGGCGTTACGTTCGAGAATGTCGCGTGCAACGTCAAAACCGGCGAGGTGCTGCTGCTCGGCAACGGGAGTCGACTTTTTTACAAGCGGTCTCGTTCCGCGGCGGCGGTCGAAGTCGGCATCCGCTACCCGCCCGGGAATGACCTGAACTCGCCAACGTATCTTCCGGATGGCTCGTTCCTGTTCAGCACGGATGGCGACGTGTGGCATGGCCGGATCGAATATGAAGCGGAAGACCCCCACGCCAAAAAACCCTATGTCAGGGCATCCCTGGTCGCCTACCGGTACGCGCCCCTGGCGAAACGCGAAACCTATGACGGCACGCCCACGCAGACCGGGGTGGAATGCCTCGCCGTGAGCCGGACGAAGGTCTATGTCAGCCTTCAGCGGATGGGCGGTTCGGGCTGGGGAAGCATTCTCCGCCTGGATCTGCCTGAACAGAACGCCAAGGGCGGACTGAGCTACCAGAACGGGATCGATGCCATGGCCAAGACTCTGGGCTCGGTCACGGAACAGGGATTGACTTCGGGCGGAGATATCCGCCTCTGCGGCTCGCCCGACGGCCGCCTCGTCTCTTATTGGAATGGTCGTCACGAATTACTCGCGGACGACGAAAAACTCGCCCCGGCCAAAAGCCAAAAGCTCTTTTACAACGACGGAATAAAATGATGTCCCCCATCCCAAAGGCACATGTGCACCCGTTTTCAGCCCCAACGGGGCGCACCATAACAGCCTGGGGCAGAGCGTAGCGTCGCCCCAGGTTTCCGTCACCACACCGGTTGAGCCCTGAAGGGGCGCCCCATAGAAATTCGACAACATGCTCACGCAACCCGAAATGGTTCGCCCCTACAGGGCTCCGGTCTCATTTTCACTTCAACCTGGGGCGTTGCCCCAGGCTATTATGGAACCGCGCCTTCAGCGCTCCGATCAATCGAAAACGTAAGAGATCCAGAGGGTCGGCGGATTGACCCCAATGGAAATAAACCAATTGCCGAATTTGAGGATGCCCCATGACCCCTGAACAAGCCTACGACGAATTATTCCGCCGGATGCAGGAGATCACGCTGCTGGGCAGTACGGCCGGGATCCTGGGCTGGGACCGGGAGGTCTACATGCCCGCCGCCAACGCGGCCTACCGGGCCGAACAGAGTTCGCTGCTGGCGGGAATGATCCACCAAAAATTTACCGATCCCACGGTCGGAGAATGGCTCGCACAGGCCGAAGCCTCCCCTGCCTTCGCCGCCGAACCCCTGGGCGACGCCGCGGTGAACGTGCGGGAATGGCGCCGTTCCTACGACCGGGCCCGGAAACTGCCGCAAAAACTGGTGGAGGAACTGGCTCGCGTCACCGACAACGCCCAGGTGGAGTGGGTGGCGGCCCGCCGGGAAAACAACTTCGCCCGGTTCCAACCCTGGTTGGAAAAGATCGTCGCCCTGACCCGGCAGACCGCCGAATGTTACGGCTACCGTGAACACCCCTACGACGCGCTTCTGGAGGACTATGAACCGGGGCTCACCACCGCGCAGTTGAACCGCCTTTTTCCGCCTTTGAAGCAACGGCTTTCGGAAATGGTGACCAGGATCACGACGGCCAAACGCCAGCCTGATCTTGCGATCCTGAAACGCCCCTGCGCCATTCCCGCTCAGCAGGCGTTCTGCCGCAAGCTGGCCAACGCCATCGGCTTCGATTTTGACCGGGGCCGCATCGACGTTTCCGCCCACCCGTTCACGACCGGCCTGGGGCCTGCCGACACCCGTATCACCACCCGGTTCGAGGAAGCCAATTTCGAAAACTCCTTTTTCAGCACCCTGCACGAAGCCGGCCACGGAATCTATGATCAGGGACTGCCCGGCGGCGACGGCCGCTACGGCACGCCCCGGGCGGCGGCGGTATCCCTGGGCATCCACGAATCTCAATCGCGCCTCTGGGAAAACCTGGTGGGCCGCAGCCTGCCGTTCTGGACGCACTTCTTCCCCGAACTGCAAAAGGCCTTCCCTGGCACGTTCGACGATATTTCCCTGGAGACTTTCCATTTCACCATCAACCACTCGGCGCCGTCCCTGATCCGCACCGAATCGGACGAAGTGACGTACAACCTCCACATCGCCTTCCGCTTTGATATCGAAACCTCCCTCATATCCGGGGACTTAAAGGCCGCCGACGTTCCCGCCGCCTGGAATGAGGCCGTGCGGAAATACCTGGGCGTCACTCCGCCCGACAACGCCATGGGCTGCCTGCAGGACGTGCACTGGAGCCACGGCAGCTTCGGGTATTTCCCCACCTACACCCTCGGCAACCTTTATTCCGCACAGTTTTTCGCCGCCGCCAGCCGGGACCTGGGCGAGTTAGATTCCCGCTTTGAACAGGGCGACTTCGCGCCGTTGAAGAATTGGCTGAACAAAACCATCCATGAGCACGGTCAATCTTACCGCGCCGGCGACCTCTGCCGGAAGGTGACGGGACGGGAGCTGAGCAGCGAACCGTTCCTGGCCTACTTAAAGGAAAAATTCCAACCGCTCTATCGTTTTTAACCTTTCAAATTCCAGCGGATTCGGCAGGCTGGAAGCCCGCCGGCCGGTGTTGCCGGGTGTGGACACCCGCCCCCCGGGTTAGCGGGCAAGATGCCCACTTTCCCAGAAAGGGGGCGGGACGCCCCCTCTCCCAGTGGGAGCCGCACCGTTCAAACCGGAAACGGGTCGGAGACCCTCTGCCAACGGACCGGGGGTTGGCCAAACCGGCGATGGAACATACGGATAAAGTAGTTGGGGTCCGCGAAGCCCGCGGCGGCGGCGGCCTCCTTGACGCCGTGCATGCGGCCGCTGAGCAGGCGCGCGGCATGCTCCAGCCGCCATTTCATGTGCAGCTTGAGCGGGGCGCAGCCAAACTCTTTCCGGAACAACGCGTTCAGGTGGCTGGGGGACACGGCGGCCCGCCGGGCGAGTTCCGGCACGGTCAGAGTCCGGCCCAGAGAGCCTTCCAGGAAATCTACGGCCCGCTGCAGCGCGGGATGCCGGGAACGGGTGCGACTCAGACGGTGCTCTTCGCGGTTGAGTTCCTCCAGCAGGGCCAGAAGCAGCGCGTCCGCCACCGCGACGGCTTCGCCGGCGGCCGGGCCAAGATGCAGGGCGCTGATCTCGGTGAAAAGCCGGGCGCACAAACCGGCCAATGACACCTGCAGGATGCGCGCGGTCCTGTCGAACAGGCCGGCCGGCGCCTGAAAAACCAGGTAAATATCCCGCGTGAATTCATGGCTCCGGTGATACTGCTCGGCGCCGCGCGGCAGGACATACAGGGTGCCGGCGGCACCCTCGAACCAGCGGTCGCGCCCGGCCGACATCGCGCACCGTCCCTCGGTCACCAGAATAATCTCATCCCCCTCGTGCGTATGCCAAGGGACGTCGTGCGTCCCGGCAAACCGCCCGGCGGAAAGCAGCCGGCAGCCGGCGCGGCCGCGAAGTGAACCGGAGGGTGCGGCGGCTTCCGCCACTTTCAGCGTTTCATGCTGTTTTATCATGGTTTCATCCATTTACAGGCAGGTTTATTCGTTGTAATGTA
This sequence comes from uncultured Lentisphaerota bacterium, assembly GCA_903894975.1. Classification (GTDB taxonomy): domain Bacteria; phylum Verrucomicrobiota; class Lentisphaeria; order Oligosphaerales; family CAITYL01; genus CAITSE01. Next base: position 9,935 of record CAITSE010000271.1, on the reverse strand, counting down.
CTCTTCATGAGATGAACCGTCCGTTTAAAAATCAAACAGGGATAGTATTCGCGTTCATTCGCGGTTCAAAAAGCAGAAATATATTTTTATGGCACAATCATATAACCTTTTATATTTTAACCGCTAATGAACGCCAATGAACGCGAATAAATTTTGAACGCTATCGCACCGGTTGCGGCAGCACCACACCGTCGCACCCACAACCCCAAGGCCCGCCCATGACCGCTCCCATCCCCGTCATCCTCGACACCGATCTCGGCACCGACATCGACGACTCCTGGGCGCTGGCCATGCTGCTCAAGAGCCCGGAGCTCGACCTTAAGCTCGTCACCGCCGCCACCGGCGACACCCGCTACCGCGCCGCTATCGCCGCGCGCCTGCTCACCAGCGCCGGACGCACCGACATTCCCGTGGCCATCGGCCGCGACAAAGGCGACTTCACCTACGACCGCACCATCCTGCCCTGGGTGGCGGACTACAAACTTGAATCCTATCCGAACGTGAAGCCGGACGCCGCCGCCGCCATCGTCGAAACGATCATGCAGAGCCCGCAACCGGTGACCGTCATCGCCATCGCGCCGCTGACCAACATCGGCGACGCCCTGGCCTTGGAACCGCGGATCGCGCAGAAAGCGCGCTTCATCGGCATGCACGGCTCCGTCGCCGTCGCGTACGGCGGTAAGCCCGGCAGTTCCGCCGAGTGGAACGTCATCCGCGACGTCGAGGCCGCGCGCCGTACCTTTTCCGCGCCCTGGCCCAAGACCATCACTCCGCTCGACACCTGCGGCGACATCATCCTCGACGCCGCCTTCTGCGACCGCATGGCCGCCAGCCGAGACCCGCTCTGCCGCGAGGTCTGGGAAAGCTGGCAGATCTGGCGCTCGTTCTACGAGAAACGCCCCGTCGCCAGCCTGGCGCCGTCCATACCCAGCTCCGTCCTCTACGATACGGTCGCGGTGTTCCTCGCCTTCAGCCGGCAGTGGCTGAACGTGAAAACCCTGAACCTCACCGTCACCAACGACGGCTTCACCCGCGAAGACCCCGCCGGCCACCCCGTGGACGCCGCCCTGACCTGGACCGACAAACCCGCCTACCTCGAATTCCTCAAACAACGCCTGGCCCCGTAATCGGGGGGATGGGAGGATGCCATCCCCCGACTTCGGAAGCCGGCTCAGGGAGTTTTCCATGAATGAGCGCGAACGCTTTCATGCTGTCATGAGGTACGGCGAGTTTGACCGGATGCCGGTCTATTATTTCGGCACTTGGCCGGAGACCAAGGTGCGCTGGCGTGAGGAGGGGCTGACGGCGCCGGTGCAGGAGGGTTCCAGCGGCGGCCCGCAACTGCCGGAGATGGACACCGACTGGGAGCGGTTCAAGAAATTCCTGGATCCGGCGGACCCCGGGCGCTGGAAACCGGACTGGCAGGCGCACGCGGCCAAGCTGAATGCCCGTGAGCACATGACCTGCTTTTTCGGCGGCAGCCTCTACGGCAAGGTGGACGACCTCCTGCCTTGCTGGCTGGAGAGCGGGTTCGACATTGTCTTCCCCATCGAGGTCGGCACCTGGAAAGGCGATCCGGCGGCAGTATGGAAAGCGGTTGCGCATGATCGGCGGCGTGAACAAACACGTCATTCCCCTGGGCGAGAACGCGATCCGGGCCGAACTGGAACCGCTCCGGGCGCTGGCCGCGGAAGGCGGGTTCATCCCCATGCCCGACCACCGCATCCCGCCGGACACGTCGCTGGAGCAGTTCCGGGTCTACCTGCGGGTGTTCCAGGAAATTTTCGGCCGGCGGTGAACGGGGCGGATGCCAGTTGTTCCGTTTTCCGTTGTTCCGTTCAGCATGGAAACTCGCAGATCTGGAGATCGGCGTTCCCGGGGGGTGGGAGTGACCGACTCCAGGTCAAGCCGGTTTGGCGGCGAGGCGGAGCAGCACGTTGAGCATGTTCTCGGTGGCCTTAACGGCGGCCTTAATCTGGTCGGTGTCCACGCCGCGAGTGGTGATGCCGCCGGCCCAGCGGATAGTAGTCTCAACCAGGGCGTCGGTCTTGCCGCCGGGCGGGATGTGGACCTCGTAATCCTCGAGCTGGGGCGTTTCGATGCCGGCCGAGTCCAGAATGGCGCGCAATGCCTTCATGAACGCGTCGTACCCGCCATCGCCGGAGGCCTCGCCCTGATAGTCCCGGCCATCCAAACGGACGGTGATGGCGGCGGAGGAAGTCTGACGGGTGGTGGTAACCACACAGTCGACGATCTCGACGCGGCGCTGCTCGGGGGAATTGAGGGTGTCGGCGATGATAAACGGCAGGTCGTCCTGGGTGATGACCTGCTTACGGTCGCCGAGGGCGATGACCTGGTCCAGGACCAGCTTCTTTTGTTCCGGCGTGAGTTCGATGCCCAACTGGTCCAAATTGATGTCGAGGGAGGCTTTTCCAGCCAGTTTGCCAAGGGCATAGGTGGTGGTGCGATTGAAGCGCCCGGGAGAGAGGCGGGTGATGTAGAGGTTGCCCTTCTTGTCACCGTCGGCATGGATGCCGGCGGTCTGGGTGAAGACAGCGGCGCCGCAGATGGGCTTGTTGGCGGCGATCCGGCGGCCGCTGAGGGTTTCCACCATCTTCGAGACGCCGACCATTTCGGATTCCTCGACACCGGTCTGGCGACCGGCCAGGTCATGAAGGGTGACGACCACCTCGTCGAGGGGGGCGTTGCCGGTGCGTTCGCCAAGGCCATTGACGGTGACATGGACGCCGCGGGCGCCGGCGGTGACGGCCGCCAGGCTGTTGGCGGTGGCCAAACCGTAGTCATTGTGGGCGTGATAGTCGAAATGAACGTTGGGATGGCGCGCGACCAGTTCACCGACAAAAGCCCGGGTCTGATCCGGACTGAGGATGCCGAGGGTGTCGGGAAGCATGATGCGGCGGATGGGCAGGCGCGCCAGTTCGTTGATAAACCAACGGGCGTAGTCATTCTCCTCCTTCGCCTCCAGCATGCCGTCGGACCAGGCTTCGGGATAGCAGTTGCAGGAGATGCCGTGGGCGGCGCAGTACTCCAGGGTCTTGGCGATGTCGTCCACATGCTGCGCGGGGGTCTTGCGGATCTGCTCGGTGAGATGGCGGAGGGAACCTTTGGTGAGCAGGTTGATGACCGTGCCACCGGCCTCGCCGACCCAGTCGGCGCTGCGCTGGATGTCGCAAAATCCCAGGACTTCGACGCGGGGTAGAAATCCGGCCTTGCGCGCCCAGGCGGTGATCATGCCGACGGCTTTTTTCTCGCCTTCGGAGACCTTGGCGCTGGCCACTTCGATGCGGGCGACCTTGAGCCGTTCCAGCAGGGCGCGGGCGATGGTCAGCTTTTCCCGGGGCGTGAGGGAGACGCCCTGGGTCTGTTCGCCGTCGCGCAAGGTGGTGTCCATAATCTCGACACAGTCCGCGGAAAAAACCGGGGTCTGGATCGGGGCGGTGGATTGGGGGCTTGGCGTTTTCATCTTTAAAACTTAACCGCACCCCGCCAAAGTTCCATTGCGGGGCGGGCGGCGGATCGTGCAGCCGGATTGTCTCGGGGTAAAGTGTCTGGCGTCTGAAAATGGCGCGGCAGTCCCGGACCCGCCCGCGTTTTGAGCCGCAGCAAGGAGCGTTGAGTCATGCGTCACCTGGAAAAAATCGTCCACCCGAATGCCATTGAAGCAATCATCACGGCCGACAGCGACTGGGCGCTCAAGCCGACGAAAGTCGCCTGGAACCCCGGCCCCGAACACCGGCCGGAAGTCAGCGACTTCACCATGAGCATGGGGATCGAGCGCACCCCGAAGGGGCGACTCTGGATTTCCTGGTTCGGCGGCGACGACAGCCGCGACGCCTACATCCTCCTGGCCAAAAGCGACGACGACGGCAAAACCTGGTCCGACCCGCTCTTCATCATTGATCCCGAACCCTCCCCTGCCGGGCTGCGCCAGCGCGCCCTGGTCGGCAATCTCTGGACCGATCCCGCCGGGCGCCTCTGGATTTTCTTCGACAAGGGACTCCGCTTCTTCGACGGCCGCGCCGGCGTGTGGGCCGCCGTCTGCGACAACCCGGACGCCGACCGCCCCGCCTGGTCGACCCCGACCCGGATCTGGCACGGTTCCACACTCAACAAGCCGACCGTGCTGAGCAACGGCGAGTGGCTCCTCTCCATTTCCCTCTGGCAGCGCGACTACATGCGCGCCGACTTCTCCGGCGGCGACCGGCTCTACCGGGAACTGGATCCGTTCCGGATGGCCAACATCTTCGTTTCCAAAGACCAGGGCAAAAGCTGGGAGCGCCGGGGCGGCGTACATGCGCCGTTCCGCCAGTTCGACGAGCAGATGATTGTCGAACGCGGGGACGGCAGCCTGCTGATGTACATCCGGACCGATTACGGCATCGCCGAAACCAAATCCTTCGACCGCGGCCGTTCCTGGACCGCGCCGGAAAAATCCCGGCTGGAACACGTCAGCGCCCGCATCTTCGTCCGCCGGCTGGCCTCGGGGCGGCTCCTCCTGGTCAAACACGGCGAACTCTACGTGAAACCGGCGTCCCGGTCTCATCTGACCGCCTATCTCTCTGACGACGACGGCCAAACCTGGCAGGGCGGCCTGCTTCTCGACGAGCGCGAGGGCGTCAGCTATCCCGATGGCATCCAGGCCCCGGACGGCACGGTCTACATCGCTTACGACCGCAAGCGGTTCGAGGGCGAAATTCTCCTGACGACCTTCACCGAGGCGGACATCCTCGCCGGCACAGCCATGTCCGGAAATGTCCGCCTGAAAATCCCGGTCAAGCAGACCGCAGCCGCACTCCGGGAGGCGGAGAACACCTGAAAAATCCACGGGGAGGATGGACGAAATGGACGTTGCGGGGGGGAAGCGCGGCGCCGTCCATCCCGTCCATTTCGTCCATTTCCCGCCCCCGCCTCATTTCGCCGGGCGGGCGCGGAACTCCCGCAGGTCCAACCCGGCCTGGCGGAGGCGGTAGCGAAGGATGCGCGAAGTGGTATTGAGGCGGCGCGCGGCCTCGGCAGCGTTACCGCGGCATTCCTGAAGTGTTTCCCGGAGCATTTCCAATTCGAACTTGACGACGCGCCCTTTGAACCCGTCGGCGTGGCCGTCGCCGGCACGGGCGGGAGAGATCGCCCCGGCAGCCTGTTGCAGGGATGGCGGCAGATGGGAACTGTGGATGGCGCCGTCGGCCGTGAGGAGCACGGCGCGCTCGACCACGTTTTCGAGTTCGCGCACATTGCCAGGCCAGGCGTGGCGCATCAGCAGTTCCAGCGCGCGTTCGGTGATGCGGTTGACAGGCTTGGCGTGGAGGGCCGCGTATTTTTCCAGAAAATGATCGGCCAGGAGCAGGATGTCGGAGCCGCGGTCCCGCAGGGGCGGCATGATGATCGGGAAAACGTTCAGCCGGTAGAACAAGTCCTCGCGGAAGCGGCGCTGCTCCATGAGCTGCTCCAGATTGCGGCTGGTGGCGGCGACGACGCGGACGTCGGCACTCAGCGTCTCGGCGCCGCCGACACGCTCGAACTCGCGTTCCTGAAGGACGCGCAGGAGGCGGACCTGCATGGCCGGGGAAACATCGCCGATCTCATCCAGGAAGATCGTGCCGCCGGCGGCCAGTTCAAAGCGGCCCTTGCGCCGCTCCACGGCCCCGGTGAACGCCCCGCGTTCATGCCCGAATAGCTCGCTCTCGATCAGGGAGTCCGGCAGTGCGGCGCAGTTGATGCGAATAAAGGGTTTATGCCGGCGCGGGCTGTTGTAGTGGATGGCCTGGGCAACCAGTTCCTTGCCGGTGCCGCTTTCGCCACGGATGAGCGCCGTGGCCGAACTGGGCGCCACTTGCAGCGTGAGCTGCTTGACCGTCTGCATCTGCTGGCAGCTGCCGAGCAGGTTCCGGACTTCGTAGCGTCCCTCCAGTTCGTGCTGAAGCCGCTGGTTTTCCGCCTGCAGGGCCAGCCGTTCGCGCTCGGTGGCGCGAATCCGCTCCACGGCGGCAGCGGTAATGCTGGCGATGACCTCCAGCAGGCGCAGGTTCTGGTCCAGGGAAATGCGCTCGTCCAGGGGCCGGTCCACGCTCAGGGTGCCGAGCAGCATGCCGCCCTTGAGAATGGGCACGCAGAGGAAGGAAACGCCGAGCGGCCCGGGCGTGCGCCGGGCCCGGGTGCGGTCGAGGAAGAGCGGTTCACTGGCGATGTCCGGAACCACGGCGGACCGTTTTTCCAAGGCAACGCGGCCGGTGATGCCCTCGCCGAGCTTGTAATGGCCGCGGGCAAGTTCGTCGGGGGAAAGACCGTACGCGGCGGCAATGACCAATGCCTTGTCGTGCAGCAGGGTAATGGTGCCGTGGCGGAGCCCGGCCTTTTTCGCCAGGAGTTCCAGAACGCACTGGAGCGCCTGCCGCACCTCCGTGTGGCGGGAGAGCAGAATCTTGCTGCATTCGTGGAGTACGTCGAGCGCGTCCATGGTAACGTCCAGCCGTCGCGCCGGGAACTGGCAGGAAGGCGGCGACCGGATAATGTAACGCCATGAATTCTCTCGCAGACCCCGTCTCCGCGCCGCCGCCCAGGCCGGGCCGCAAGTCCCGGGCGGCCGGTGCCGCCATCAAGGCGGTTCTGCTGCTGGCGATCGCCGTACTGGCGGCCCTGTGCCTGCTCCCCGCCATCCTGCGCTACAACCTGCGTGGCCTGGCCAACGACCTGGCCGGCGTCCTGCAAATGACGCCGCACGTGACCGACCACTCCACCATTGTCCTGGAACGGGACACGCCGATCCTGGAACTGGCGGCCATGCAGACGGACGGGCTGCACGAAAAGCGCTGGAACCATTCCTTCCTCGGCAGCGAAAAATGGGTCGAGGTCAAGGCCGCGTTCCGCGCCAAGTCCGGTTTCCGGCTCCAGAACCGGATCTGCGTGACCGTGGCCAAATCCGGCGACCACCGAACCGTCACCCTTGCCCTACCCCCGCCGGAAATCCTCTCGCTGGAGTTCACCAACCTCCAGATCACCAGCGAAAACGGCTGGTGGAACAAGATCACCGACCAGGAACGCGCCGACGTGCTGAACGAATTCAGGCGCGAAGCCAGACGCGCCCTCGGCTCCCGGGAAAAGCTCCAGGACAAGGCCGCCAACTGCCTGACCCAGATCCTGACGGACATGATCCGCCACCACCTGGGCAACGACACCGAACTGCACCTCGAATTCGACGGCGCCCTCCGTCCCTCCGCCGCGCCCAAGGACTGAAGCCTTCACAGGGCGGAATTTAACAGAAGGCACAAAGACACAAAGAAAACGTCTTCTTTGCGCCTCTGCGCCTTCTGTTCAAATTCAGATGATTTCCAACTGATCCCGGCCGGGCAGCACCGGGAACGGCGCGTGCGGTTCGGCCTGGTACCAGAAGGCGACCGAGGCCATGTCGTCCTGGTTGGGCAGGTAACGGCCGCCGGCGCGCCAGCCGAGCGACTGGATGGTCACCGCCAGATCTTTCTGGAAACGCACCGGATCCATGATGTGCCAACGGTAAAGACTGAAGCGAGTGTTGGCCTGATAGCAGCCGTCCGGGCGCACCACGTGCGGCACGCCGGCGTAGGCGGTGGTGAACTCCTGGTATTGCTTCGTCACCTTGTTCTCGAAATTGTAAGAGCCGCAGAAATAATCCTCGGTGCCGGTGCCGCAGATGGTCGGGAAGCTCTTGCCGCCGTACTCGGCGACGGAGTCGCGCACACTTTTGCGGGCCGGAATATCGCCGTCCAGGTAGAACTTGATCTCGCCCTCGCCCCACCAGCCGTTGTTGTTGAGCTGCCAAGCCATGTAGGTGCCGACATAATGGCCCTGGCCGCGCACGCCGTCGATGATGGTGTAGATGTCCTTGTACGGCAGCGGGTTCACGCGGCGAAACTGGGCGTGGAAATACGCGGCGTCGGCCGGAACCTTGGTCAGGGTGTAGTTGATCTGGTAATAGATGGTCATCGGCTCAAACCCGATGTTTTCCATGGTGATCTTGCAGTGCTTGCGGAAGGGCATCTCCCAGTAGCAGTTGAATGCATTGCCCGGATTGACGCAGACCGGCAGGGAATTGAGCGGGGCGAAGGTGTCGAACTTGGTGTAGGCGCTGGCGAAGAAGTCGCCGACCGGCACCTCGACGGAGGGGGTCTTTTCGCCGTCCCAATAGAAGCGCAGGATGGTGAAGCGGTAGTTGCCGGTCGGGGTCATCCAGATCTGTTGAATCGCGCCGGGGCCGTCCACGTCGGCCAGCACGAGCGTCTCGCCGGGCTTGATCCCCACGCACGGCCGCACCTTCCAGCCGGTGCCGAGGTCGCGCGAACAGCCGTGATTCGGATCGACGTGGCGGCCGCCCTGCCCCTTGCCGCCGGTGGGGTTCTCTGCCGAGATCGAGCGGGTTTCGGCCTTGGACAGCCGCGACAGATTGCCGAGGCTCATGTTCAATCCGTTGAATTCCATGACGGGGTCTCCTTGGTGGTGAGGATCTAACTCGTTTTTGCCACAAAGAACACAAAGATCACATAGGGGGAGGGAACTTCGCTTTTTTTGCGTTCTTTGCGGTCTTTTTCGGCAATCGTCTCAGGGGAAAACCATTCCGATCACTCTTTGAGTCTTTGCGTCTTCTGTTCAAAAACTTACGCCAGGCCCGCGGTCCGTTCCGCCACCGGGGCCAGGACGGGCAGGCCGTTCTCCGGGCGGTCCAGGTAGAACCAGGCGCAGCTCGACCAGTCGTCCCGGCGCTCGAACATGCCGTAGCCCTTTTCCTTGACGCGGGCCGCCATGTCGACGGGCGTGTCGCCCCACGTCAACGGCACGCCGGTGCCGGCCATTTGCGGCAGGTTCTCCGGACCCCAGCAGCCGATCTGGTGAATCGTCACCCGCGCCTCCTTCTGAAACCACACTGGGTCCGGCACATGCAGCCGGTAGAACGCGAACTGCATCTTCTCGTGATCGGCCAGCGGACAGCCCTGGTATTGGTGGGCGTACTGCCCTTGGCCCCAGCCGGTACCGATGTAATCCTCCGTGCCGGTGCCGCACAGGGTGGCGTGGGTGGTGTCGCCGTCCAGGTAGGCCTTGACCTCGCCCTCGCCCCACCAGGATTTGAAATACGTGCCCGTGTCCGCGATCACGCCAATGCAGGCGCCGAGAAAACGGCCGCGGCCGGTCACGTGCGGCAGAATTTCGTAATCCTTGAGGAACACGGTGGGATTCTCCCGCCGCCAGTGCGCATGGAAATACGCCATCGTCTCCGGATGGGCGTCGCCGACGGTCAGGTCTACGTCGTAGAAAAACATCCGCAGGTCCGCCCCGCTCTCGTTGGTCACCACGATCTTCGCCGCGGTGCGGAAGGGCATGGGCACGCAGCAATTGAAACTGCGCCCCTCCGGGCTGGAGAAGAGTGCGGACTGGAAGGTCGCCATCCGCCCCAGGCCGTGGGAGAAGAAATCGGCCAGCGGCACGGACACCGCCGGCGCGGCGGCGCCGTCCCAGAACATCTCCAGTTTCAACCCGCGCAACATCTTCGCGCTGCGGTCGTTGATCGTGATCCAGATGCGGCGGATCATCCCCGGCGTCCCCTTCCAATCCAAGAGGACTTTCACCTCGCCGGCGGCCAGGGAGACGCAGGCATGCCGCTTACGCCCGTCATCACCGGCGCACGCGGAACCCTTCGCGGCCGTGGGATTTTCCGCGCTGGCCCAGCGGGTTTCGACGTTGGCGGGAACCAGGTGGAGCGGCTCGTCGTGCATCGTGGAACTCCTCAGTCTGAATTAGTCATGAAAGAATGGGCCCGTTTATAGCTCTTCACGGCTTGGCTGTTGGATGGTCAGAACCGCGCGGGTAACCAAGCGGACTCTTCTTGCTCTTGACTCTTGTGACCGGGAAAGTCCGCTTACTGACGTGCGCGGTTCTGACGGAAAAAGGCC
>CAITSE010000270.1 GCA_903894975.1 uncultured Lentisphaerota bacterium | reverse complement strand
TGTTTGAGAAACTCTTGCTTCGGTGTGTATGTCTTCATAAAAATGAAATATATTGTATCCAATATAAAATACAAGATAAAACGCAAAAAAAATCTGCGGCAAAAATCCCTCCCGTAACTGAGGCATTACATAACGGGGTTTATGGGAGGGGCGGAAGTTAAAAGGTCTGTGGTCTGTGGTCTGTGGCGCGGATCGGTCAGATCAGTCAGATCGGACGGATCTGACCGATCAACCGCCGATTCCCCCACAGGCCCACAGGCCTACAAGCCACAGACCTTCCCTGGCGCTACAGTATGCGCCATGCGGCGGTTTATGGACAGACCGGTGATGGCGGGCGCGGTCGCGGCGGGGTTTGGCGTCGGCCTGCTCTGCTTGCCGTACCTGCGGATGCATTCCGAGGTTTCCGCCCTTTTTCAACTCCGCGCGGCTTTTATTGTCCCGGTGGCCATCCTGCTTTTTCAGGCCGCCTTGGCCTGGACGCCCCTGGCTGGCGGCCGCGGCGTGTTTGTCCTGCCCGAATCCGGCCGGCCGTACTGGCACTGGCCCGCGATTCTGGCCGGCCTGGCGGTCATTGCCGGGCTTTGGTTGTATTGGCTGGATCCGCTGGCCGTCGTCGTCCTGGCCCGGGTGGCCGGGGTTTGGATACAGTGGCCGGACCTGCCGGCTGCCGCCTGGCTGATCCTGTTCCCGGTCGCGGCCGGCGGCGCCCTGCTTCAAGGGTGGATCTACCGGACCGCGGGGTTCACGGGCCTGGTTGCCGCCGGGATTCTCCTGGAATGCCGGCACCTGCCGCGGCTGCTGTCCTGAAACGGACTCCGGAATGGCCTCGCCGCCGGCATTCGCCGAAACCGCGGCGGCAGACTACAGTTTCTCCCCGTTATCCGCTTCATCCTTTTGCGCTGCCATTGCGGCCTTCTGTGCATCTTGTACTTACTGTCAGGGTTTCATTATGCCTTTCACCATTCTCCTCAACGGCGGCCAACGGCGGCTGACCGCGGACGGTTCGCTCTCCCTGTTCCACGCTCTGCGCCAGGCCCGGGTCATGCTCCCTTCGGCCTGCGGCGGCCGCGGCCGCTGCGGTCTCTGCAAGGTGCGCCTGAAAAACGGGCCGGATTCCTTCACGTCGTTGGAGGAGAAAAAGCTCACGCCGGAACAGCGCGCCGACGGCTGGCGCCTCGCCTGCCAGGTGCAGCCGGACCGCGACCTGGAGGTTGAACTGCCGCCGGAGCTGATGTTGGCCCGTGACGTGCAAACCCGCGTCACCGCCCTCGATGCGCTGACCTATGACATCCGCCGGCTCCGGCTTGAGGTCGTCGCGGGCGAGCCGGCGCCGTTCCGCCCCGGCCAGTACATGCAGTTCAGCGTGCCGCGCCCCGGCCGCGACGGCCAGCCGGTCACCCGCACCTATTCCCTGGCTTCCCCCCGCACCGACCCGAGGCACATGGAATTCTTCATCCGTTTGGTGCCGAACGGGATCAGCACATCCTGGATCTTCAACGAACTGAAGGTCGGCGAGGAAATCCGCCTCTGCGGCCCCTTCGGCGATTTCTACATCCGCGACGGCGACCGTCCCATGCTCTTCATCGCCGGCGGCTCCGGCCTTTCTCCCTTCTCCAGCATTCTCGAAGACCTGCGCCGCCGCCGGGATCCGCGCCCCATCCGCCTCTTTTTCGGCGCCCAGACCCAGCGCGACCTCTATTTCCTGGACGAACTGCGGGAGTATGAACGGACCCTGCCGGATTTCCGTTTCGTCGAAGCCTTGAGCGCGCCGGCGCCCGGCGTCGCCTGGGAGGGTGAGACCGGGCTCATCACCGAGGTCGTCGCCCGCCATTTCCCGGACCTCTCCGGGTACCAGGGCTATCTCTGCGGCTCCCCCGGCATGCTTGACGCCTGCCTGGCCGTGCTCGCCGCCAACGGACTGCCCGCCGACCAGGTCTTCTTCGACAAGTTCGGCTGATGATTTCAACCGAATTGGGTTGAACAGAAGGCCGCAAAGGTCACGAAGGCGTTCGAGCTTAATCACTTTCATGATTTCCGGAGTTCTGCCCGCGAAACCCGCGCGGGTTTCGCAGGCCCAAAAAGAATTCCCCACCCTTTGCGATCTTTGTGTTCTTTGTGGCAGAAAAGTTTCCGTTTCATGGCTCCCTCTGAACCCCATCCGTTTCTCCGGCCGCTGCTCCTGGGCGGCGGCGCGCTTCAACTCCCGGACCGGATCCTGCCGGGACCCATGGAGGGAATCACCGCCGGCTCGTTCGTGCGGGTGATGACCGGGGCCGGCCTGGTCTCCGCCTGGGTGACGCCGTTCCTGCGTCTTTCCACGGATGTTCCCCGGACCGCGCGGCTCCGGGAAAAACTCGCGGCGTTCCAAACCCCGTTGCCCGGCACGGACCAGCCGCCGCCCCTGATCGTCCAGATCATGGGCAAGGACATCCCCCTCCTGGCCGCCGCCGCCGCCAGGCTCGCCGGGTTGGGTGTGGCCGGCGTGGATCTTAATTGCGCCTGCCCGAGCCCCGCCGTCGTCGCCAACGGCGCCGGCGGCGCGCGCCTGACCGATCCCGCCTGGGTACGCGACGCGCTGCTGGCTCTGCGCCGGGCCTGTCCCGGAATCGGGATCAGCGTCAAACTGCGCACCGGCCGGCGCGATCCCGCGGAAATGCCGGCGATCCTGGCGGCCGTGCGCGCGGCGCAGCCGGATTTTATCATGCTCCATCTCCGCACCGTCGCCGAAGGGTACAGCACGGTTGCCCACGGCTGGGAACGGCTGGCCCGCGCCAAAGAATTATTGCCGGACCGGATTCTGTTCGGCAGCGGCGACATTTTCACCGCGGCGGACGCCCTGGCCCTGCACCGGCAGGCCGGAGTCGACGGCGTCACCCCCGCCCGCGGCCTGTTGCGCAATCCCTGGCTGATCCGGGATTTGCGCGCCGCCTGCGCCGGTCAGGCCGCGCCCGAACCGGACCGGACGGAGAAAAACGCCTTCCTCCATCATCTCTGCGCGAACGCGCGGGACGCCGGCGACTGGCGCCCGGGTTTCATCCTTGAACTCGCCCGGAATCTCTTCGGCGTCCGGTCCGCCCGCTTCCGCCGCCTCACCGAGGCCGCCACCCCCGACGCCATGCTCGCCGTCCTGGATTCCCCCGACCGGCACGCGTGAGCCCTATTCCGTGCTGCGGCGCCGCGGCCAGGCCGCGACGGCCGCCTGACCGGCGGCGACGGCGAAGAGCAGGATGTACGGCTCCACGGGCACGCGGAACCGGCCCATGCTGTAGAGCGCCGTGTGCAGCAGCGCCGTGTACGCCACCGGCAGCAGCAGCAGCCACGCCGCCGGCGACCGGCGGCAGACCCAGACTCCCGCTGCGGCCAGCAGCAGTCCGGCCAGGTTGGCGGCCAGCAACAGGCGCACCGCCAGGGCCGAGGCGATCTGTTTTTTGCTGCCGGGAACTTCCAGGAAGAACCGTTTGAGCTTGAGCAGGTTCAGCTTCATCCAGCCGCCCGGGTCCGCGGCGATGGCGGCGACGGCCTGGCGGCCGAGCCGGGCGTCGGCTTCGAGAATGGAGACGCCGGTTTCCCCGGCCAACCGTTCGGCCGGGTCGAAGTCCGGCCAGGCCGCCTGCCATTCCTGCGAGGCGCCGACGTACAGGTAGGTGCCCGTGCCGAAGGCGACCGGCACGAACCGGCCGGTGGCATGCAGGTTGCGCAAGGTCCAGGGGAGGACCAGCAAAAGCATGACGCCCAGCGCCGCCGCGGCGCGTTTGACGGCGCGCGGGTCCGGCCGCCGCAGCAGCCAGGCCACGCCCAGCCAGCAGGGCAGATAGAGCAGGGGGACCGCCCGGGTCAGGCAGGCCAGGCCGAGCAGCAGGCCGCCGATCAGCCAGCGGAGGCCGGCCCGGGCATGCTCCGGCTCGCGCCAGGCGCGCAGCAGGAACAGGTTCGCCCACAGGAACAGCGCGGTGTACAACGGTTCGGTCAGGACAAAGGTCGCGGACCCGAGCAGGGCCGGGTGCAGTCCCGCCGCCAGCATGCCCAGTCGCGGCCAGAGAGGCCCGGGCTCCGGGGCTCCGGGCCGGTCACGTTCCAGGAGCAGGGAAATGCCGCGGGCGACGCCCAGCGCCGTGACCCCCGTGCAAAGGCCGTTGAGGATGCGCGCGGCCGGTTCGGGATCGGTCAGGCCGAGTTTGATGAAAAGGGCCAGGATCGCCGGGAGCAGGGGGAAGTCGCGCGCCGTCGCGGTGACGCCGTCCAGGGAAAAGATTCCGGCCGCGGCCAGGTTTTTCGCCTCGGCGAGAAAGCGGGCGGTATCCGGGGCATGGTGCGGGAACAGCACGGCCACGGCCGCGGCGAAATTCGCCAGGGCCGCCGCGAAAATCCAGTCCAGCCGGCGATTGAATCGGGTTGCATCCATCATGGAGTGAAACTGTATACCCTCGCCCGCCGGTTGACGTCGGGGAAGAGTGGGTGGGTATGGGGAATGCTCATGGCTATCAGGTTCGCGAGATTGGGCGTTTCCCTTGCCTCTTGTTGTAGTAACGTGGTTGCACCACGTTTTCCGCGACGTTGTTGAAGCTCGCGTCATTGAACGCTCCAAGACCCCAGACTCTCCTGTCTGCTCCACGGGGTTGTATGGCGCGTGGGAACACGGGCGGCACGCCCGTGGCTACATTTGCCTTCATGTCCCTGCTGGACGCTGCTGAGGCGCTTGCCCGGATCGGGGATGGGGTTATGGTTTGGTTTTTGCATCATTCTTCATGTCCTCCGGCATTGTCGCCCAACCTCTTTTCCGGAAAACCCTTCCCATGCACGAACCCAAAGCCATCCGTCCGGACGTCTTCTGGATCGGGGTCAACGACCGCGAGACCGACCTTTTCGAAGGGGTCTGGCCGCTGCCCCGCGGCGTCTCCTACAATTCCTACCTGATCTGCGATGAGAAGGTCGTGCTGGTGGACACGGTCAAGGACAAGAGCGCCGTCTCCTACATCCGCAAGATCAAGGAACTGGCCGGCGGCCGGAACGTCGACTACCTCGTCGTCAACCACATGGAACCGGATCATTCCGGCGCCATCCGTCAGGTCCGGGACGAATTCCCCGGGGTCACGATCGTCGGCAACGCCAAGACCGCCAAGTATCTGGCCGATTTCTACGGCATCACGGACGGCATCCAGGTGATCACCGACGGCGAGACGCTCTGCACCGGCCGGCACACGCTCCAGTTCTTCCTCGTGCCCATGGTGCACTGGCCCGAGACCATGGTCACCTACGATCAGACCGACAAGATTCTGTTCTCCATGGATGCGTTCGGCGGGTTCGGCGCGCTCGACGGCGGCATTTTCGACGACGAAGTGGACATCGAGTACTACGAAGAGGAGGCGCTGCGCTACTTCTCCAACATCGTCGGCAAGTATTCGGCCATGGTCCAGAATGCCATCGCCAAGCTCAAAGGGCTGGAAATCCGGGCGATTGCGCCGACCCATGGCCCGGTGTGGCGGAAGAACCCCGGCAAGATCGTGGAACTCTACGACCGCTGGAGCCGGCATGTCGCGGAGCCGGGCGTGGTCCTGGTCTACGGCTCGATGTACGGCAACACCGAACGCATGATGGAGGCCGTGGCGCGCGGCATCACGGAAGCCGGCTGCCCCACGGTGCGCATCCACAATGTTTCACGGTCGCATGTTTCTTATATCATCCGCGACGCCTGGCGCTACAAGGCGCTGGTGATCGGCGCGCCGACTTATGATACCGGCATCTATCCGCCCATGAATCATCTTCTGAACCTGCTGGAAAGCAAGAAGCTCAAGAACCGCGTTGCCGGTCTGTTCGGGACCTTCCTCTGGAGCGGCGGCGGCGTCAAGGGCATGCAGGAGGTTATTCAGAAGCTCGGCTGGGACCAGGTTCAGCCGGTCATCGAAGCCCGCGGCGCGCCGACCGCGGAAGACCTCAAAAACTGCATGAACCTCGGCCGCGCCGTCGTGGCTCGCGTCCGCGAAACCTGCCCGGGCTGAAAAGCCGGGGAGTCTGTGTCGTCCATCGAGGTCGAGAGCCATCGGGAGCCGTCGCGGGCTGTCGAGGGCACTCGACAGTCTGCGCCGGCTTTCGCCGGCATTCACCCGCCCGCGGCGATGTCGAGCATGGCCTGGATGCTGCGGCGGGCGCCGCCGGCCACGGCTTCGGGGACGGTGATCCGGGTTTCCAGCGTTTCCAGGGAGCGCGCGATCTTGGCCAGGGTCGTCTTTTTCATGTTCGGGCAGCGCAGGAACGGGCTGAGATGGACGAACTCGATCGCCGGCGCGGTCAGGCGCAGGGCGTGGAGAATGCCGTCCTCGGTGCCGACCACGAACTTGCGGATGTCGGTCTTTTTCGCCAACTCGATCATCTGTCCGGTCGAAAGCACGAAGTCGGCGAGTTCCTGAACTTCGGGGCGGGTCTCGGGGTGGACCATGACCTTGGCGTCGGGATTTTCTTGGCGCAGGCGCTGGACGGTCTCGGCGCGGATCATGGCGTGGGTCGGGCAGAATCCTTTCCATAACACCATCTTGCGGCCAATCTGTTTTTCCACGAACATGCCAAGGTACATGTCGGGCACAAACAGGATCTCCGGAACGTCGCCCAGGGAACGGACGACTTTGACGGCGTTGGAGGAGGTGCAGCAGACGGTGCTTTCAGCTTTGACCTCCGCCGTGGAATTGACATAGCAGACGACGGGCGCGCCGGGGTGCTCGGCTTTGAAGGCGCGGAGCTGGTCGGCCGTGATCATGTCGGCCATGGGGCAGCCGGCCTCGGGATCGGGCATGATGACGGCGCGGCCGGGATTGAGCACGGCGGCGGTCTCGGCCATGAACTGGACGCCGCAGAAGACGATGACCTCGGCGTCGCGCACCTCGGCGGCCTTCTTGCTCAGGCCGTAGGAGTCGCCGACGAAGTCCGCGACGTCCTGGATGTCCCCGGTCTGGTAGGTGTGGGCCAGAATGACGGCGCGGCGCTCCCGGCGCAGCCGCTGGATGGTGGCGACGAGTTCGGCGTTATTCATAGAAAAAACTCCGGAGAGAGACGAAGCAACAGGCGAAGCTGAAAATATAGCCGGCGAATCCCGGCAGTCGGGGGCGTAGTTCGCGCGCCCCCGAACCCCCTCGCGAGGGTCTTCGACCCGTTTCCGTTTTCCGGAAGGCGTGGCGAAATGCGCGGACGACCGGCGTTCTGTCCTCTTGCCAACGCTCTCTCCGTCCGCAAATTTCGCCCCGCCCGGCGGCTGTAATGCCTCAGTTACGGGAGGGATTTTTGCCGCAGATTTTTTTTGCGTTTTATCTTGTATTTTATATTGGATACAATATATTTCATTTTTATGAAGACATACACACCGAAGCAAGA
>CAITSE010000269.1 GCA_903894975.1 uncultured Lentisphaerota bacterium | reverse complement strand
TCTTGCTTCGGTGTGTATGTCTTCATAAAAATGAAATATATTGTATCCAATATAAAATACAAGATAAAACGCAAAAAAAATCTGCGGCAAAAATCCCTCCCGTAACTGAGGCATTACCCTTCCTGCCGCATTGCCCCTTGACTTTTCCGGTTTTGCCATGACGGTATATGTCTGTTTTTTACCAACAGGGGGTTAGTCAACCGGCATCGTTTTACTGACGGCATACCATGTCCAGACCCAAGAAAAAAAACGCGCCTATCCAAGGCCTCAGCCGCCGGAGTGACCTGCTGATTGCGGCCGGTAAACTTTTTGCGGAACAAGGCTTTACCAAAGCCGGCATGCGCCAGATCGCCATCCGGGCCGGCGTGGCCGTCCACACCGTCACCTATCATTTCGGCTCCAAGAAAGCGCTGTTTGCCGAATGCCTCCGGCATGCGCTGGAAGACCGGGTGCGCTACCACGAAATGTTCGCCCCGCCGTCTACTCTTCCCTCCACCGCCAGGTCCGCCGCCACCGCGGTCAAAGAGAAAATCGAGGAATGCTTCCGCGCCTTCTATGCCCGGCACGAAGACCAGTGGCAGGGCGGCGTCCTGGTGCAGACCATGATGTCCCGGCAACCGGACGCCATGGCCGCCATGTCCGCCATGCTCGACGCATCCCGCGGCTGGTTTCTCCCGATCGTGCGCATCGTCAAGCCCGACCTGGACGACAAACAGTTTTTCTACTGGCACATGTCCCTGTGGGCGGAGATCTCCTTTTACACCATGGCCCGGCCGCTGCTCCTGCGCCGCCTAAAAAACCTCAAGTACGACGAAACCACGCTCGCCGCCGGAGCTTGCCACATTGCCGCATTGATGCTGGCCGGACTGAAAAAACCGGAAATCCACGAGCCCTAAACTCCAAGCTAGTGGCAAGCTCGTTTAAGCTTGCGTCGCCGCAGCGTAAAATCAGAATCTCCAAAAAAAACTTCTCCGGCACTTGATTTGGCGCTGTACGCCTGTATAGTTATTATTAGTTTCAAATGTTTTACCAGTCGTCTCACTTGCCTCGGAAGAAGGAGAGCCCCCATGAAAATGAAGCATTTCGTAATCGGGTTAGTCAGCATGAGCGTCGCGATCTCGGCCTATGCCGAATCTGTGACCTATTCTGGAACCATTCCGATGACTCAAGCTAATTGGACAACTACAGCTTCGCTTCAAAAATTCAATTCGGCTTCTTTCGACGGCGCCACGCTTGATTCAGTTGAACTTAATTTGATAGGTTCCATCAATGGCTGGCTGTCAATCCGCAACGACGGGGCACAAGATTGTACCATCAAGACATCGCTACTTTCTGCGGACATGACAATGAAACGGCCAGATGGCACCGTTTTGGTTCAAGTTACTCCACTGGTGAGCGTTGGCAAAGGAACCGTTTTAATCCCCACAGGGAGCCATCTTTGGTCGAATCAAAGCGCGAGCCTAACTGATAGCCAATTCTACTCCACCCCCGCAGATCTTGCTCTTTTCTCTGGGGCGGGTTTGATTAATCTGCCCGCCGAAGCACTTTCTGATTATACATCCAGCCTTCAGGGGGGAAGCCCGGTAATATCTTATGCCGTAAATGCTGGTGCTTCTTACTCTGTAGTATACAACTACACCCCGGTTCCCGAACCCGCCGCCTTGTCCCTGCTGGCCATTGCCGGCGGCCTGATCATGCGCCGCCGCCGTCAGCGCGCCTGATTCTGACTTCGCAGTAAGCTAAAAAAACGCCCGGCCGCAAAGCTGGGCGTTTTTTTGTGCCGTAAAACCCGGGAACACGATCGCACAATCGAGAATTGCTTATCCTGATTGTTTCTAAAATAACGCATTCGTGCCCTCATGACTTGCCTTGTTCCAACGGCGCTTCTATACTTGTGTCTGACCGGAAATCGTACAGCCAAGGATCTGACCATGACCTCCTTTCCCTTTCGCGCCGCCCTGGCCGCCACCTTTCTCCTCGCCGCGGCAGCCGCGGCGGCGGAACCGGCGCTGACATCCTCTCCAACCGCCGCGCCACCGGCGGCTCCCGCGCTTGTCGCCACCTCCACCGCCGGTCCTGCCGCCGGCAAACCCGGGGTCGCAGGACCGCGCCTCGAATCCGTGTTGAAGGAATGCTCCTCCCGCACCTTCTGGCAAGCCAATTATCCGGTTCCCGTACTGGACCGGACGCTGGTGACGCAAAGCTTGGACGACGCCAGGACCTACCTTCAGCGCCAGCAGCGCGACGACGGCCTGTTCAACGGGGACTATGACATTCCCACCAAGCAGCGTCTCGAGCGTCCCGGCGCCGCCGTCCAAGCCCATGCACTCTGGGCGCTGATCCGGGGGACGGAAGGGCGGCCCACGGCGGCGGCCATCGCCTCCATCCAACGCGGCCTGAACGCCTTTTTCATCGCCATGCGCCCCCAGGTCGTCGCCCTCGGCTCCGGCGCGCCGGTCTTCGAGGGTGACGGCGACATCCGCACCGCCACCGTCGCCGCCCTGGCCCTGGCCATCATGGACTATCTGGACGGCAAAGACTTCGGCATCGTCACGGAGGCCCGCCAGCCGTTCCGTAAATGGCTTGACCTGTGCATATTATGGCTCCAGAAAATGGAGGCCGACAACGGCTCCTGGGCGGTCTCCTACATTCCGGACAACAACCAGCGCGACAGCACACCCGACGCCTTCACCGACGGCCTCTGCCTGCTGGCCTACACCCGGGCCACGGCGGACGGATCCTATCCCGAACTCGAAGCCCGCCTGAAAGAGGCGCGGCGCAAGCTGTTGATCCAGTACCTGGTCGGCGCCTGGTGCGGCAAGCGCGATGCCGCCCAGATCCGGCGTTTCGCTCCGGCGGCGGCCCTGGCGTACGCGGCCGGCGCCACCCGCGCCGGCGATCCCGCGGAGACCACCCTGTGCGGCGACGCCGCGCTTTCCCTGGCCTGGTGGCTGCTTCTGCCCGGCGACATCCTGCACCGGGAACGCCAACCCGCCTCCAATGCCCTGCCCCTGCTTGCCGCCGCCCGCGTCGCCATGGCGCGCGGTGACGCCGCCGCCGCCGCCGAACTGCGCACCGCCACCGATGAGCTCTTGATCCGCGCCCTTCGCCATCAGGTCCGCTCCCCGCTCTGGACCCGGAATCCGGCGGTCTTTTCCCTGCAGCTTCCGGAAAACCTCACCGGCGGCCTGATTTCCCCGCCCGACAACACCCGGATGCGTCTGGATGACCTGCCGTTCCTGATCCTGGCTCTCCGGGAACGGCAGGAAGCCGGGTTCCCCGAACCCGCTGCCGCCGGGCCCTGACCGGAACCCGTTCTTGCGAATTTTGAGTTTGGCTTCTAGGATTTGCCGCCGTCGCGGAGTATGGTGCCAATGGAATCCGCGAGGAGGATCCATCCCATGGCAGAAAAAACAAAGGCCCGCACGGCCCCCCCCCGACCACCGGCGACATCAAGACCCTGCTTGAACTGGTGGGACGCTACTGCCGGCAGACGCCCCCCGCCCAAGTCGCCGCCCCGGAGGGTGAAGCGTTGCCGTCCATCACCGCCGGAGACATTGCCGGCTGGTTCCGCCGCGGCCGCTATTTCAAGCTCCGCGAACATGCCATCGGCGGCATGGCCCGCATCTACCATGCCATCGACCTGCACCTCTGCCGTGAAGTCGCCTACAAAACCACGGCCCCCGACTCCACGCCCCTCACGCAGGCCCGTTTCCTCTATGAGGCCCAGGTCACCGCCCGCCTCCAGCATCCCAATATCATCCCGGTCTACGACTGCGGCCAGGACCCGGAAAACGGTCAACCCTTCTTCTCCATGAAAATGGTCCGCGGCCGCTCCGCCCTGGACATGATCGTCGGCCTGCGCCGCCGCAACGCCACGGTGCGCCGCGCCTGCGGCAGCCTCACCGAACGGCTCAACATCTTCCTCAAGGCCGCCGACGCCGTCGCCTACGCCCACCACCTCGGCATCCTGCACCGCGACCTGAAACCGGCCAACATCCTCATCGGCGATCACGGCGAAGTCTACGTCATCGACTGGGGCATCGCCCAAATCCGCGCCGGCAAGGAGCATCTCTGCTTCCCGGAATGCCCAGGGTCCAACGAATCCGAAAAATGCCTGGCCGCCTTCCTGCGCCGCTTCCATCACGACAACGCCACGCCGGAGCACCTGTTCCTCGGATCACCCGTCCACATGGCTCCCGAACAGTTCACCCAGGAGACCCGCGTCGACGAGCGCGCCGACATCTATGGCCTGGGTTGCACCCTCTACGAGATGATCGGCCTGCACCCGCCGTTCGATCCGCACCTGCCCCTGGACCAAATGCTCGCACTCAAACGCCGCGCGAAATTCCCGCCCCTCTGGAAGCTCGTCCCCGCCATCCGCTATGACCTGGCGGAAATTGTCCACCGCTGCCTGGATCCGCGCCGCAGCCGGCGCTTCCGATCGGTGCATCAGCTCCAGGACGCCATCAAGGACTTCATCCGCAACCTCGGCCCCTCTCCATGAAAATCATCCCCGCCACCAGCACCGCCGACATCCTCTGCATGGAGGCCGCGCCCGATCCCTGTGGCCTGGTCATTTTCGGCGCCACCGGCGACCTGGCCCGGCGCAAGCTCGTGCCCGCCCTGTTCCAGCTCCGCCTCCGGGATCTGCTGCCGAAACCCTTTTTCCTGCTGGGCTTCGCCCGCTCCCTCGACGGCGATGACGCCTTCCGCGACAACCTCCGCCATGCCCTTGGCGACGCCGCGGCCGCCCATTCCGCCGAAGCCGACGCCTTCCTTGCCAACGCCTACGCCGCCCACGGCGACTATCAGGATCCCGAAGCCTACCGCCGCCTCGCCACCCGCGCCGCTGAACTCAGCACCCGCCACGGCACCAGCGGCAATCTCGCCTTCTATACCGCCACCCCGCCCGACCTCCATGCCGTCATCGCCGGACAACTGGCCGGCGCCGGTCTTCTCCGGGAAACCGCAGGCGCCTGGCGCCGCATGGTCTTCGAGAAACCTTTCGGTCGCGATCGCGCCACCGCCGGCGCCCTCAACCGGACCCTCCACCGGCACCTCGCCGAAAGTCAGATCTTCCGCATCGATCACTATCTCGGCAAGGAAACCGTCCAGAACCTGTTCATGCTCCGCTTCGCCAACCTCATCTTCGAGCCGGTCTGGAACCGGGACCACATCGCCCATGTCCAGATCACCGCAGCCGAAACCCTCGGCGTCGAAGAACGCGCCGGGTATTACGACGGCGCCGGCGCCGTGCGCGACATGTTCCAAAACCACCTCTTCCAAATCCTCGCCCTGACCGCCATGGAACCGCCCGGCCGTTTCGAGGCCCCGCTCGTGCTCGCCGAAAAGCGCAAGGTCCTGCACAGCATCCGCCCTTTCTTTGACGGCCCCGGCAACGACCCCGCCCAAGCCTGGGTCCGCGGCCAGTACACCGCAGGCGCCGGACTCCCCGGCTACCGCGCCGAACCCGGCGTCCCCCCGGACTCCCGCACCGAAACCTATGCCGCCGGCGTCTTCCACATTGACAACTGGCGCTGGAGCGGTGTTCCCTTCTGCCTGCGCTCCGGCAAGCGCCTTGACCGCCGCCGCACCGAAATCGCCATCACCTTCCGGCCCGTGCCCATCTCCGTCTTTCCCGAACTCCGCCCTGAAGACCTCGCCCGCAACGTCCTGGTTCTCAATATCCAGCCCGACGAAGGCATCGAACTGACCATTCAGGCCAAGCGCCCCGGACCCAAACTCTGCATGAGCGCCCTCACCCTGGACGTCAAGTACCGCGAAGTCTTCAAGACCGCCTCGTCCGACGCCTATGAACGGCTGCTCCTCGACGTCATGCTCGGCGACCGCACCCTCTTCATCTCCGCCGACTTCATCGACGCCGCCTGGAGCCTCCTGGATCCCGTCCTCAACGCCTGGGCCAACGACCCCGACGGCAAACGCTTCCCCCTTCATCCCTACGCCGCCGGCTCCCCCGGACCCGAAGCCGCCAACACCCTCCCCGCCGCCGGCCCCGACTTCGCCTGGCGGGAAACCTGAGGCCAATTTGAACAGAAGCTCACAAAGAACACGAAGTTTTTTCGGTCCAACCCCTTGCGTAACCTTTGCGTCCTTCTGTTCAAAAAAAATGACTTTCTTGTGAGTCCATCACGCAAAAAAAGGATTTCTTATGGAATGGGATAAACTGACATCTCCGGACTTCGCCAAGGCCGTAAAAAACGTGCGGGGCGTCTGCCTCCTGCCCATCGGCTGCATGGAAAAGCACGGCGACCACCTGCCGCTCGGCACCGACGCCCTGTACGTCCACCGGCTCTGCGCTCAGGCTGCGGAAGCCGAACCGGCCGTGGTCTTCCCCTATTTTTTCCTGAGCCAGATCACCGAGGCCAAGCACCAGCCCGGCACCGTTGCCCTGAAACCCGAACTGCTCCTGCCGCTGCTCGAAAACCTCTGTGACGAGATCGCCCGGAACGGCCTGAAAAAAATCCTCCTCGTCAACGGCCACGGCGGCAACAACTCCATGCTCGCCTATTTCCTCATGACCCTGCTGGCCAAAGACAAGGATTACACCGTGTACTCCGTCTTCTGGTACGACGGCGCCCCCGCCGCCGGCAAGGCGTTCCTGGAAGCCAGACACGACGGCCATGGCGGCGAAATCGAGACCAGCGGCATCCTGCACTACTACCCGGAACTGGTGACCACCCCGAAATCCCTCAAGCGCCTGCCACTCAACCGCCTCGCCCCACTCCGGGAGAGCGGCATCTCCACCCCGGTCGACTGGTACGCCAACTACCCCGACCACCTCAGCGCCGACGGCACCCCCGGCAGCGCCGAAAAAGGCCGCAAGCTCACTGAACTCCAGATGCAGCGCCTGATCAACCAGATCCGGCTCGTCAAGAAGGACAAAGTCACCCCCGCGCTCTACCGCGAGTTCTCAAAGCGGGCCAGATAAACGGTTTCATCTATCACGGGCCAGGGACTGGGACAGGCTCCCATTGACTGTCCCAAATTTCCCGGGCCTTTGCTCTCCGCGCCGCCGTCCCCTAAGTCCCATAGGTCGCATCAGTCCCATTCTTCCGGCCCGGCGGCGCGCATTCTGGGCAGAGGACGCATGAGACTTATGGGACCTATGTGGTGCGCGCCGGAGACGAACCGGTTGAGAAGATAATTTGCCTGTTCCGACATTTTGCGAACACCTGTCCGTCCTCTGACAAGTGTCAACGTATATTTTCCCTCACTGTTCGCTTTTCCTGAATTAACGCATATGTCCCCGACCCCAGGTTTTTCCGCGCCATGCACATCCTCGGCATTGAGACAAGCTGCGACGAAACCGCCGCCGCCGTGGTCCGTAATGGCGGCGAAGTCCGCGCCAACGTCATTTCCTCCCAGATCACGACCCACGCAGCCTATGGCGGTGTCGTCCCGGAATTGGCCGCGCGTGAACACCTGAAGGCCATGCCCATCGTGGCCGCCGCCGCCCTGCGCGAAAGCGGCCTGGGCATGGCCGGCCTCAGCGCGATCGCCGTCACCAACCATCCGGGACTGGTCCCGGCTCTTCTGGTCGGCGTCTCCTTCGCCAAGGGCCTGGCCCGGCGACTCAACCTGCCATTGATCGGGATCAACCACACCCTGGCCCACGTCTACGGCGCCTTCCTTGACCAAACCGCCCGCCTGGAACAGCCCGCCACCTATCCCATCCTGGCCCTGGCCGTGTCCGGCGGCCACACCCTGCTGCTCCTGATCACCGCCGAGGGCCGCGCCCGCGTCCTGGGCAGCACCATTGACGATGCCGCCGGCGAAGCTTTTGACAAGGGCGCCAAAATCCTCTCCCTCGGCTACCCTGGCGGCCCGGTCATCGACCGCCTCGCCAAAACCGGCGATCCCAAGGCCGTCGCCTTCCCCCGGGGCCTGCTGCCGCGCTCGGGGCATCCCGTGGACCCCGAGAACCGCCTCAACTTCAGCTTCAGCGGGCTCAAGACCGCCCTGCTCTACCACGTCAAGGGCCGGACTCTCGAAGGCCAGGAACTGGCCGATGTCGTCGCCAGTTACCAGGCCGCCATCGTCGACACCCTGGTCGCCAAAACCGTCCTCGCCGTGCGCGACAGCGGCGCCCGGACCGCCGTCCTCTGCGGCGGCGTCGCCTGCAACAGCGCCCTGCGCGAAGCCGCCCGGCTGGCCGCCGCCCGCGCCGGCTTCGACCTGGTCGTCGCCCCGCCCAAATACTGCACCGACAATGCCGCCATGATCGCCGGCATGGCCT
Source organism: uncultured Lentisphaerota bacterium (assembly GCA_903894975.1). GTDB lineage: Bacteria > Verrucomicrobiota > Lentisphaeria > Oligosphaerales > CAITYL01 > CAITSE01. The sequence continues at coordinate 6,557 of CAITSE010000269.1, read as the reverse complement.
GGCACGCGCTGCGCCGCGGCCAGGTTTCCGGCCCCGACCTGCACGTCGCCGCCCGCCTCCCCGCCGACCTCGGCCGCGTCCCCTTCGCCCCCGGCGCCGGCTGAGCGATCATCATCGACGTTGGACGTCCAACTTCGAATTGAAAGTCATGCGATAAATCTAAGCTCAAACCGACCGGGTTTTCCTTCAACGTTCAATGTTGAATGTTCGATTTTTTCCTTAAGTTGACGCGCATGCATGCGGGGGCTCTCCTCGTTTTCCAAATCGTTTTTCCACGGGCTCACGCCCGAGGCTACGTTGTCCCATCCCCTGCGGGGATTGAATTTGGCGCGCCGAAACACGGACGACGCACCGTCATTTCGCCCCGTCCTCCCGTCCCAGCCGGTGATTCGCCTTGACCACATCGACGATGTTCCAGATGTAGACGATCCCACCCAGAACGAAGGCGGCCACCATCTGCACCACCCAGCGTATGGTGTCTTTTTGCGCCGGCATGGCGCCATCAGGATCGAAGGCCAGTTGGTAATAGGGGATGAGTACGGCCAGAATCGCGGCGAAAAACCAGACCACGAATGCGATCGACAGCAATCCGAACACGGCTCCCGCCAGCCAGCGCCGCTGCACGAGTTGGCCGAGCCCCGGAAAAACCAGCGTCGAGAGCGCGGTCGTGCTCCAGCGCTTCAACTTCCGCGTCCGCTCCGCCATCAGTTCCGGATCCTGGCCGTATCGGTCGAGCATGAACTGCCTCCCGGGTTACCCATCCTGATTCCGAGTCCCGAAAATCATCTGAAAACGGAGCGCCTGCAACTTGTCTTGCGAACCGGAGCCATGCCGCATGGCGGCAGGAGAGATTCCGGCTTATAGTCCAGATGACAGAGTCCGGCTTGCAGAACCGGCTCATGGATACCATACCCCGCCGGCAAGCTCAGGAGGATCCCGCCATGAAAGAATTGCTTACCAAAGGCCTGCACATCGGCCTCGGCCTGGCCAGCATGACCAAGGACAAGATCGAAGCCGTCGCCAGGGACTGGGCCGAAAGCGCCAAGCTTCCCGAAGAGGAAGGAAAAAAACTGGCCAAGACCCTTCAGGAAGAGGCGGAAAAGGCCAAGGCCAACCTCAAGACGACCGTGGAGGCGCTGGTCGAAAACGCCGCCAAAAAGCTCCCCTGCTGCAAACGCATGGACAAGCTGGAGAAACGCATCGCCGCCCTGGAAGCCGCCGCCGGCATCAAGCCGGAGTCCGAATGTGCTTCCGGCAAATGCGACTGCGCGAACGGCTGAGGCGGAACCGGCAACCGCAGAGGGTTCAGGGTGTCAGGGTTCAGGAGGCGGAATCCGCGGATGTACAACACTTTCATAATCTGACAGTTGCGTTCCCGGCCCTGAACCCCGGCTCTTGCCTTGCGGCACTTCTGCAAGAGTCTCTACTGTCTCATGAATAATCTCGGCGAAGACCCCAAGCCCTTGGCTCTGACGAAAACCCCATATTGTTCAAGGTAATCCGACCGCCTGCATGCCTCCACGTTGTTCCACCCCCACCGATCCGGCCCGCGAACAGGCGTTCTTCGACCTGTTCAAGCCGTATTTCGACTTGGAAAAACAGACTGCCCGGGCGCATGATACCCGGCATTATTCCCTGGACCGGATGCGGCCGCTGGCGGAACTGGCCGGGAATCCGGAACGCAGCCTGCGCATCCTGCACATCGCCGGCACCAAGGGCAAGGGCTCCACGGCCTGGTTCCTGGACGCCCTGCTCCGCGCCGCCGGCCGCACCTCCGGCGTGTTCACCAGCCCGCATCTGCTGACCGTCCGCGAACGCTTCCAAACGCATGGGCGGCTGGTGGCGTATGAGACGCTCCAGGCCGCGGCCGCGGCACTGGCGGCGAAGCTTCCCACCCTGCCGGAGCCGAAGCCGACCCTGTTCGAGATCATGACCGTGCTCGGCCTGGCCCTGATCCGCGACGCCGGCGGCGAATTCGCCGTGCTCGAAACCGGCATCGGCGGCCTGCTGGACTCCACCAACTATGTGCCGCACCCAGAAGCCTGCGTCATCACCGCCGTCAGCTTCGACCACATGCAGCTTCTCGGCAACGACATCCGCGAGATCGCGGCGCAAAAAGCCGGCATCCTCAAGCCCGGCGTGCCGGTGGTGCTCGGGCCGCAGCCGTACCCCGAAGCGGAAGCCGTCATCCGCGAGACCGCCGCGCGGCTCGGCTGCGCCGTGCTCGAACCTGTTCCCGAAGCCGCGCTCGCCGCCTGGCCGCAGATCCGGGAACTACCCGATTTTCTCCAAGAAAACTTCCGCACCGCCCTGCGCGTGCCGGAACTGCTCACCCGTCCCGGCGCCGCCCCATTCTCCGCGCCGGATCCAGCGCGGTTCGAGATGCCCGCGCTCCCCGGCCGTTTCCAGATTCTACAGGAATCGCCGCCCGTTGTCCTCGACGCCGCGCACAATGCGGACTCCGCCCGGCGCCTGGCCGCGGCCCTGCAGACGCGCTTTCCCGGTGTGCGCTTCACCACCGTGCTCGGCGTGGTCGAAGGCAAGGACGTGGAAGGCATTTTCACCGCGCTCCGGCCGGTGACCGCGACCTTCGTCCTCACCCATCCCCGCAACCCCGGGAAAGGCTCTGAGCTGGCACGGCTGGAACAGCTTGCCGCCGCTGCCGCCGCGCCCTACCGCGTGGCGGGCGAACTCCGCCGCCGCACAGATTTCCCCGTCGGGGAACCGCTGCTCTTCACCGGCTCATTTTTCACTGCCCTCATCGGCGCCGAAGGTTTCGTTCCGGCGCAGCCGCCTTGATTTGCAGGCCGGCAGCGCGCATATTCCCGGGGTGATGATACGTCCGTATTCCTGCACACCTGAAACCAGAAAAGGTGGAGAGACGGCGGGAACAGCAAACGCCTGCGAGGGATCTCAATGGCTTGGAACAAGGAACAAAATCCGCCGGTTCACAGACCGTGGGCGGAAATCCTGATTTTCATCGTCCTGACCACAACCATCGCCACGGGCGGTTTTTTGCATTGGCAGGTCCAATGCCAAACCATCCGCCAACAGGCGGCCGACGAACTGGCGGCCGTGGCGGACCTCAAGCTCCGGCAACTCCGCACCTGGCGCCAGGAACGCGAGGCCGACGCCGAGATGGCGCAGAAAAATCCGTTCCTAATCAGGGCGATGGCCGACTTTTGCCAGAATCCCGACGACGAAAAAAACGCCCGGAACCTTCAGAACTGGCTGGAATCCCTTCTCCTCTGCCGGGACTACCGTGAAGCCGGCATCGTCAATGCCAACGGTCAGTTCAGCATTACCGTCGCCCCCAGCGAAATGCCGCGGATCGGTTCCTACGCCCACGACAAGATTCCCGGTGCCCTGGCTTCCGGACGGATCCTGTTTTCGGACCTGCACACGGCCGACACCGTGCCCAAACCCCACATCGACCTGATCATCCCGATTCCGGCGCCGGACGGATCACTTCCCTATCCTGGCGCGATCTTCATCCGAATCGATCCCCATCAGTTCATTTTCCCCCTGCTCCAAACCTGGCCCGTGCCCAACCCGGAGGCTGAAATCCTGCTGATCCGCCGCGACGGTGATTCCGTCCTCTATCTCAACGACCTCCACCATCACGCCGAAGCCGCGCTCTCCTTCCGCCTTCCCCTGGCCTCACCCGGTCTGGTGTCCGCCAAGGCGGCGCGCGGCCAGCAGGGATTGCTGATCGGGCACGACTATAGCAACCGCGCCGTCCTGGCCATGGCCCGCAAAGTTCCGGACACCGGCTGGATGCTGGTCGCCCAGGTCAACCGGAAAATCCTGGATGAACGCCTCCGTTCCGAAACCGTCAACTCCATGTTCAGCAGCGGGTTGCTGATCGTTCTCTGTTCCCTGGCCACACTCCTGTGGTGGAAGCGCCGGGAGGCAGCATTCTTCCAGGCCCAGTATGCCGCGGAACGGGACCGGCTCGCCCTGGTTCGGCACTTCGAGTACCTCAGCAAACACGCCAACGACATCATCCTGCTGGCCGACGCGGAGCACCGCATCGTCGAAGTCAACGACAGCGCCACGACCGCCTACGACCGCAGCCGTGATGAACTGCTGGGGCTGCCCTTCCTGGAACTGCGCGATCCGGCCAGCCTCGCCACTGCGGAAAGCGACATCCACGACCTCCGCGTCAACACCGGGCGCGTCTATGAAACGCGCCACCGCCGCAAGGACGGTTCGGTCTTCCCCGTGGAAATCAGCGTCCGCTGCTTCGAAATCAGCGGGCGCGCCTATTATCAGGGCATCATCCGCGACATCACCGAACGCAAACGAGCCGAAACCGAGCGCCTCCAGTTCGAAGCCCAGATGCTCCAGGCTCAGAAACTGGAAAGTCTGGGCGTCCTCGCCGGCGGCATCGCCCACGATTTCAACAACCTGCTCATGGCCATCCTCGGCAACATCAACCTGGCCGCTGCCGACCTTGCGGAAAACGCCCCTGCCCTGAGCTGCCTGCGCGATGCCGAACAGGCCAGCCAACGCGCCGCCGAACTCTGCCGGCAAATGCTCGCCTATTCGGGCAAGGGCCGCTTCGTGGTCGAGCCGGTCAACTTCTCCGCCCTCATCCAGGAAATGAGCAATATCCTGGAACATTCCATCTCCAAAAAGGCGGTGCTGCGCTACGAATGCGCCGAAATCCTCCCCTCCGTCCTGGCCGACGCCACCCAGATGCGTCAGATCCTCATGAACCTAGTCATCAACGCCTCGGAGGCGCTCCAGGATAAGGAAGGCTCCATCACCGTCGCCACCGGCGCCATGGAGGCCGACCACGCCATGCTGACCCGCTGGAAAGTTGAGCACACCCTGGCCCCCGGCGTCTACAGTTTCCTCGAAGTGACCGACACCGGTTGCGGCATGTCCCCCGACACCGTTTCCCGAATCTTCGACCCGTTTTTCACCACCAAGTTCACCGGCCGCGGGCTCGGCCTCGCCGCCGTCCAGGGGATCATTCGCAGCCACAAGGGCGCCATCGCCGTGCGCAGCACCCCCGGCGACGGCAGCACCTTCCGCATCTTCCTCCCCGCGGCCGCCACCCCCGCCGCCGAAATCCACACTCCCGACCAAGAGGAACCGGACAAGTGGCGCGGCCAGGGCACGATCCTCCTGGCCGACGACGAAGAGGACGTCCGCCGCGTCGGCGAACGCATGCTCCGCCAACTCGGGTTTGAGGTGATCCTGGCCCAGGACGGCGCGGAGGCCGTGGACCTCTACCGCCGGCATTCCGACCACATTGCCTGCACCATCCTCGACCTGACGATGCCGCACATGGACGGAGTGGAAGCTTTCCGGGAAATGCGCCAGATCAAGCCCAACGCCCTCATTCTCATCGCCAGCGGGTACAGTGCGCAGGACCTGACCGAACGGTTCTCCGACCAGGGGGTTTCCGGCTTCATGCTCAAACCCTATTCCCTGACGGAACTCACCCGGATCCTGCGAAAACTGCTGTCCGCCCCGCCGGCAACCTCCGTTCCCGCGTAAATCCACCACCCGGACGAAATGTACGAGTGCATTCCGTTTTCAGCCCCAAGGGGGCGCACCATAGGAATTCAGCGATATGCCTGCACAACCCAAAATGGGTCGCCCCTACAGGGCTCATATCACATTGTCACCCCAACCTGGGGCGTTGCCCCAGGCTATTATGAACCCGCGCCTTCAGCGCTCCGATCTACCGAACACGTTAAAGACAAGATAAAATCGACCGATCTCCCCGTTCGACGTTGGACGTTCAATGTTGAATGTTCAACGTTCGATTTGGATTCCCCTCTCCCATGATCCTCACCCGCCACTTTCATTCCTGCCCGCGCTGCTCCGGCCGGGAGTTCACCGTTGACCAGGGCGACCGGCACTTCCTCTGCCGCGTCCCGGCGTGCGGTCTGGAGTTCTTCCTGAACTCCGCCGCGGCCGTGGGCGTGATTCTGTACGGCCCGGACGGACGGCTGCTGATCCTGCGTCGCGCCCATGATCCGGGCCGCGGCCTCCTGGGCCTGCCCGGCGGGTTCGTGGACGACGGGGAAACGGCCGAAGCCGCGGTCTGCCGCGAAACCCGCGAAGAAGTCGGTCTCGATCTGGATCCTGGCGCCCTGTCCTATTTCACCTCCGCCGCCAACCTCTACCTGTACCACGGCGTCACCTACCAAACGCTTGACCTCTATTTTTCCGCGCCCTGCGCCAACCTGGAACAGGCCCGGGCCCAGGCGGAAGTAGCAGAAGTGATCCTGGCCCGTCCGGAAGAGGTGGATCCGGCGGCGTTCGCCTTCCCCAGCGGCCGCGCGGCCGTGGCCCGGTTTCTCAGGCAGGGGAAAAATGCATGAAGCCCGGGTGAGGGCTGAAACTCCCGTCGATAGCTCCCGATAGCTCTCGATAGCCATCGATGGCTCTCGAGGGCTACCGGGGGCCGTCGGGGCCGACGAAGGGCGTCGCCCCCCCCGGGCATGCGCGTAAACTTAAGAACCCTAATCTTCTGGAAAACAACTAAATGCGAACGTCGAACATCGAACGTTGAACGTTCAACGTCGAATCGGGAT
>CAITSE010000268.1 GCA_903894975.1 uncultured Lentisphaerota bacterium | reverse complement strand
TCTTGCTTCGGTGTGTATGTCTTCATAAAAATGAAATATATTGTATCCAATATAAAATACAAGATAAAACGCAAAAAAAATCTGCGGCAAAAATCCCTCCCGTAACTGAGGCATTACGGGGGTCCGGGTAACCCCTCAGTGATGGGAGGGGAAAAGGGAAACCGACCTTCGGCATTGATTCCGACCGACAACGGAGTGCCCTTGGGCTGGAGGTGAGTGGAGAACCGGTTTTGTCGCCACCGGCGACGCGCGAAACCGGACCGCCTGAAGGCGGAACTCCGAACTCGGACGGCCCGGATCACGTTGGGAGTTCCCACTTCAGTGGGGGCTGTTCAAGTCTTTGTTTGCTAAGTAATAATGGTTCTTAAGTTTACGCGCATGCCTGTAGGGGCGCCACAGGAATAGACGCCAACCCAGGCATGGAAAACCTGTGCGTCCCCTTCAGGGACAAAGGCTTTTAGGTTTGGAACTCCCAGGGGCGATTGCCCCTGGGCTGGACATGGATGTCCCCGTTGGGGACGCTGACCCGCCCGCCAATAGCCGTATGAGTTCTCTTTTGTGTAAATGGGGTTTTCTATACTTATACCAATTAAAAATCAAACCGGGATACTATTCGCGTTCATTTGCGTTTATTAGCGGTTCAAAAGTAGGAACATATTTTTTCCGCATAATTATATAAAATTTTCTTTTTTAACCCAATTTGATCTGTAATTGGAATTACTGAGGCCATGCGGCATGGCCTCAGTAACGGCCGAATTCCTGGATGGCGGCCATGATCAGGCGCAGGCCGGTCAGGCGCGAGCCGTTGTTGATGCTGCCGGCCGTGGCGAACTTCAAACCGCGCGTCGCCCGCGCCATCTCGAAGTCCCGCAGGAATTCGGCAACGATGTTGACCTCCTCGTTGCGGCAGAAGGTGAAGGGCGCGAGCTGCCCGTCGATCACCGTGCGCGGCATGTGGTTGCGGATTTCGGTCACGGTCAGGTTCGGCCCGAAGTTCACCGCGCTGAAGTTCAACTTGCCAAGCAGGGGCAGGAGATGCCCCATGTCGGAATCCGAGTGCTGGAAACGCCAGTCGCCGGGCGCCGGGCAATAGCGGTCGAACGCGGCCTTGAGGATGGGCCAGCCGAAGAATTCGTACATCTCGGCGTTGAGCATGCAGCAGTTGTCGTCGGCAAAGCCAAAGCCGTGCGGCGCGGTTTCCGGCGTGAAGCTCGCCTCCTCGTCCAGGATCCGGGCGCGTTCAAGCATGGCCCGCAGGATCAAGTCGCGGTAGCGGGCGGCCAACTCCGGGTTGTCCAGGATCAGGAAGATCAGCTTCTCCACGCCGAAAATGGACATGGCGAAGGTCACCGGCCCGCGCTGGCCGCGGTACAGGCCGACCTTGCCCCCGGCCGCAAGCACCCGCGCTTTTGCTTCGGCCCAGCCTTCGGGCAGGAGGAAGGCGCGCAGGTTGTCCAGCCGCGCCTCGACCCGGTCCAGCAGGGCTTTCAACTGGTCCTCGTCCTCCGCCGCGGAGTGCAGCCAGTAGGACCAGCTTTCCTCGTGCCAGGTATTGCGCCCCTCGAAGATGTCGTGCAACTCCTTCACCCGCGGCAGGTTGTGCGCCGGATTGGACGCTGCCTCCGACAGGAGCCGCCGGCCGACGATCTTCTCCGACAGGTCGTTATACCGGCGGCAGAGCCCGAGACGGTAGGCTTCGTCGTGGATGAGCTTACCCCACTGTTCCGGCTCGCCCAACTCGGCGAACACGCACTCATGGGACATCCAGATGCCGAGGGCCACCTGCGGACAGTCCGCGGCGAACGGGTCTTTTCCCGCCTTGTCCTGATCCGCCCAGAACCGCTCCAGATCCAGCGGCGCCAAACCGCCGTGGGCGTGCGCCTTCTCCACCAGTTTCCGCGCGGTCTGCAGATGCGGTTCGGTCACATGTACGCTCATAACAGAAGGTTCCTGAGTTGATATTGGTCCCAGATCGCTTGGTTCAAAATCATTATTGAGACCATGCCGCATGGCCTCAATATCGGCCATATTCCTGGATGGCGGCCATGATCAGGCGCATGCCGGTCAGGCGCGAACCGGCGTTGATGACTCCGGAGGGGGCGAATTTCAAGCCGCGCTTCGCCCGCGCCATCTCGAAGTCCCGCAGGAATTCGGCGACGAGGTTGACCTCCTCGTTGCGGCTGAAGGTGAGCGGTGCGAGCTGGCCCTCGATGACGGTACCGGGCAGGTGTCCGCGGATCTCGGTCACGGTCAGCTTCGGCCCGAAATTCACCGCGCTCAAGTTCAGTGTGCCAAGCAGCGGCAGCAGGTGCCCCATGTCGGAGTCCGAGTGCTGGTAGCGCCAGTCGCCGGGAGCCGGAGAATAGCGGTCGAACACCCCCTTGAGGATGGGCCAGCCGAAGAACGCGTACATCTCGGCGTTGAGCATGCAGCAGTTGTCGTCGGCAAAGCCGAACCCGTGCGGTGCGGTTTCCGGCGTGAAACCAGCATCCTCATCCAGGATCCGGGCGCGCTTGAGGATGGCCCGCAGGATGAGGTCGCGGTAGCGGGCGGCCAGCTCCGGGTTGTCCTGGATCAGAAAGATCAGTTTTTCCACGCCGAAGATGGACATGGCGAAGGTCACCGGCCCGCGCAGCCAGCGGTAGGCAGGGAAGGTGCCGCCCGCCGCCTTCAGCCGCGCCATGGCTTCGTCCCAACCCGGGGGCAGGAGGAATGAACGCAGATTGTCCAGGCGCACCTCCACCCGGTCCAGCAGGGCTTTCAACTGGTCTTCCGTGTCCGCGGCGGAGTGCAGCCAGTAGGAGGCGCTTTCCTCGTGCCAGAGATTGCGTCCCTCGAAAATTTCGTACAGTTCTTTGGTCGGCGGCATCTTGAGCGTTGGATCGGCCGGGGTTTCATTCAGAAGCCGGCGGCCGACGATCTTCTCCGCCAGGTTGTTGTAGCGTCGGCAAAGGCCGAGACGGTAGGCCTCGTCATGGATGAGCCGGTGCCACTGTTCCGGCTCGCCAAGTTCGGCGAACACGCACTCGGGAGCCATCAGGATGCCGAGCGGCACTTGCGGGCAGTCCGCGGCGAACGGATCCTTCATCGCCCGCGCCTGGTCCGCCCAGAACCGTTCCACATCCAGCGGCGCCAGCCCGCCGTGGGCGTGCGCCTTTTCCACTAGCTTCCGCGCGGTCTGCAAATGCGGTTCGGTCACATGTACGCTCATGGCCGCCGCCTTTCCCAGAAAATTTTGGATTTGTGATTGCGGATTTTGGATTTCCAAATTTCAAATTTCCACTTTCAAATTTCATTTGCTATAACAGTACTGATGATTTAGCGGGCTGGCAATAGTTGAAAATGACCATAACTTGGACTATTCTGACATTATGCGCCAATTTTTCTCCGTCCAGGCCGCCGGGGATGCCGTGCCCGGCCTGGCTCTGACCGTCGGCCGCCGGACGTTCCGGCTGCACCTGCTGCATGCGACCCTCGGCGAACCGCATCCGGGCGCCCATGCCCGCCGCTCATCCGGACACCGGCACGAGGATGCGTACCACGCCGTCCTGTACACCTCAGGCTGCAACCAGTTCGTCCTGAATGGGAAAACTCTGATCTGCGAACCGGGAACACTGGCGCTGACCGCACCGGCGGACGCCCATGATTTCCGGCCCTGCGCGCCGGGCGCCCTGCAGTACTCGGAAGTGACCTTCGCCTTTCGCGACCCGGCCGGCCGGCCGTTGCGCCGGCCCTTTTCCGAGCTGGTTCGCGCCGCGGCCGGCGCCGGCCCGGCAGTGGTGAAGCCGGAAGTCCGGAAACCGACGGACGCCGCGCTCTGCCGGCAGTTGACCGCTCCGGTCACGGCAGAGGCGGACGGGCTGTATGCGGGGCTTCTGGACGCCCTGCTGGCTCCCGACTCCCTGCGCCTGCTCCGGGTGCACGCGGCTTTTGCGCAGATGCTACTGTTCTGGTGGCGCGAACTGGAGGAGACGGACGGGGCGCGACGCGACACCTCCCCGTCCACGCAAGCCGTCGAACGGGTGCGGCAACACCTGGAGCAGCATGTGGCGGAGGCGGCAAAAATCCCGCGGCTCGCCGCCCTGGCGCGGATGTCCGCGGGCCATTTTCAGCGGCAGTTCAAGCGGGTGACCGGCCTGAGCCCGGTCCAGTACCTGCACCGGCTGCGAATCCGGGCGGCGCAGACGCTGCTGCGGACCTCCGCGCTGTCCTGCAAGGAGATCGCCGCCCGTGTCGGCTTCCGCGACCCCGCCTATTTCAGCCGCCTGGTCCGCCGCCACACCGGCCGCCCGCCCCTGGCCAACCGGCAGCCGGAGGGGCCGTGAACCGGCAGATCCGAAAGCGCCGGGAGCTTTTTATTTCTCACAGTGGCACGGAGGCACAGAGAAGACTCCATTGTTCGCCCCCTTTGTGTTCTTTGTGGCAAAAAATGCAGATGACAAAAGCCGGTTTAGATTGCCCCTATCATGATTGAACTTTATTCCCAGGAACGGCTGGTGGAGGAAGGCGGGCGACTGGTGTCGCTGGACGTGGACGCGCTGGTCCGCGAAGTCCGCGCCGCCTGTGCCGTCGCGGCGATCGCCGACGGCTGGCTGGCCGAACAGATGGCGTTGGCCGTGGACGATTTTTTCCTGGCCCGCGCCGGCGACGGCGGTGAAGCCGGGACCGCGCCGCGGCAGGCCGCGCCCACTCGCGGGGACGTGGACCGGATGGTCGCCGGCACCCTGCTGGCGGCGGGGTATGCGGATGTGGCCGCGGCCTACCTGAAAGGGCGGAACCTGCCGCTGCTGGCCGACGGCCCCAACGCGCCGCCGGCCCTGCCGTGGGACGTCCCGCGCCTCACCCATCTGCTCCAGCCACGCCTGCCCCTGCCCGAGCCCCTGCTCCAGGGCGTGGTGGAACGGGTCGGGGCCAAGCTGGAGGACTTGAACTTCCGCGAGGTCACCGACGGTCTGATTTTGGAAATGGCCGGCCATGTGCTGCGGGACCGCGCCCTGTTCCTGGCCAACGCGCCGCCGGACGGCACGCCGTGGCTGGTGGAACCGCGGCCGTGGATGGACGCTCTCGGCGGCGACTGCCTGCGCCTCTGCCGCGCCGGCGTGCTCCGCGCCCACCCCGTCAGCCGGCTCCTGCCTACGGCCCGCATCGCCCTGGACCTGGCCGCGCTGGCGCCAAGCTTCGGCGGCGGATCGCTCACGGAACTGCAGGTCTTCCCGGAACTACGGCGGACCGCCCGCATCGCGCGGCGACTGCTCATCCAGATGCGGGAGACCATCCAGGACCAGGTGGAAGTCACCCCGGACATGCCCGTCCGCCTGGACATCGCCGGCTTCCACGAACTGGTGGACAAGCACTGGGTGCCCCTGGGCCGCGCCGAACGGCGGCGGCTGCGCGCGGAGGTGAACAGCCTGCTCCGGGAGGCGATCGAACCAGGCCTGGGCTGCCCGCTCCTGCTGGGATTCCCGGAATAAAATCCGCAGAATCCGCGGGAAAAACGCTTTTTATCCGCAGATTTCGCAGATTGGCGCAGATTTTCTGCAAATGAGAAGAAACCGGGCGGCACGCCCGTTGCCACACTTGTAGGAACGTGGTTGCACCACGTTTCCGCAGCGGCGCCGAAAACCGCGACGTCAATAGATTCCGGCACCCGCCTCAAGGTGCCGGCAGAATTACAGCGGCGACAAGCCACATGATCCGTCAGATCCGTCCAATCTGTCAGATCCGACCGATCGGACCGATCGGACCGATCCCGGTTTTCCTTCAACGTTCGATGTTCAATGTTGAATGTTTCACAAAAAAACCCGGCGCCGGCCCTGGGGGAGGCCGACGCCGGGTGCTTAAAGAGGCGGGGCGCGCGCCCCGCCCCGCTCAGCCGATGGCAATGCTTCCGGTTTCACCGGTGCGGATGCGCACACAGTCTTCGAGGTTCAGAACGAAGATCTTGCCGTCGCCCACCTCGCCGGTGCGGCCGGCGGTGATGATGGCATCGAGCGCGGCTTTGACGTAATTGTCATTGACCGCGATCTCGAGCTTGATCTTCTTCAGGAGGCTGCCGGCCTCCTTGTGACTGCGGTAGACGGTGGCGACGCCCTTCTGGCGGCCCCGGCCCATGACGGTCGAGACGGTCACCAGGTGAATCTCCTTGTCGTTCAGCTTCTGCAGGACCTCGTCCATGCGGTCGGGTTGAATGACTGCGATGATGTATTTCATGGTATGAACTCCTTGATTGAGGGGGAATTGAATCCGTGGTTGGGGTGCATCACTCAAGCATGGTGTAGCCGGTTTCGCGATGGTCCGTCAGGTCCAGGCCGACCTTTTCGCCATGCTCATCCGGGCGCAGGCCGAAGACGGCGTCGACCAGCTTGAGGAGGACGTAGGTTCCGACCAGGGCGACGACTACGGTCACGCCCACGGCTGCGAACTGCTTCCCGAGCTGGGCCAGGCCGCCGCCGTAGAAGAGGCCGTCGGCGCCGGCGCTGTTGACCGCCTTGGTGCAGAACAGGCCGGTGGCCAGGGCGCCCCAGATGCCGCCGACGCCGTGCACGCCGAACGCGTCGAGGGTGTCGTCATACCCGAACTTCGGCTTCAGGAAGCTGACGAAGAAGTACGGGATGATCCCCGCGCCTGCGCCGATGGCGATGGCGCCGGCCACGTCCACAAACCCCGCCGCCGGGGTGATGGCGACCAGGCCGCCCACCGCGCCGGTGATGATGCCGAGCACGGTCGCATGCTTGTTGAAGATCTTGTCCATGATGGCCCAGGTGACACCTGCCGCCGCCGCCGCGATATGGGTGGCCACGAACGCGCTGGCCGCCAGGCCGTTGGCGCCGAGGGCGCTGCCGGCATTGAACCCGAACCAGCCGAACCAGAGCAAGGCGGCGCCGAGCACCGCGAAGGGCAGGTTGTGCGGGGGCGACATCTTGTCCGGGTAGCCGAGGCGCTTGCCGAGGACCAGGGCGCAGACCAACGCCGCGATGCCGGCGTTGATATGGACGACCGTGCCGCCGGCGAAGTCCAGCGCGCCGAGGTTGCGCAGGAACCCGCCCACGCCCCAGACCCAGTGCGCCACCGGGTCATAGACGATGGTGGCCCAGAGCACGATGAAGACGCAGAAGGCCGAGAACTTCATGCGTTCGGCGAAGGCGCCGATGATCAGGGCCGGGGTGATGACGGCGAACATCATCTGAAAGATCATGAACGCCAGATGCGGGATGGTGGCCGAATAGTCCGCGAACGGTTCCGGACCGACCCCGTGGAGGAAGCTCCAGCTCAGGTTGCCGATGACATGCTTCACGTCCGGCCCGAACGAGAGGCTGTAGCCGAACATGACCCACTGCAGGCTCACCAGACACATGATCATGAAACATTGCATGAGCACCGAGAGCACGTTCTTTTTGCGCACCAGGCCACCGTAAAAGAAGGCCAGTCCGGGGATGGTCATCAGCATCACGAAAGCGGTGCTGATGAGCACCCAGGCGGTGTCGCCGGTGTCGATCTTCGGCGCGGCGGCCGCCGCCGCCGGGGCTGCGGCCGCGACCGCGGTCGTGGCCGTGACGACGAGATCTTCCGCCCTTGCCGCCGCCGCGCCGAGAAGGCCTCCCGCCGCGGTGGCGATTCCAATGAGTCTTAGCTTGTTCATGACTGCTCTCCTGTTTCCGGGGTTGTGGGAAGCGTGATTCAATTTTGTTATTTCTACCGAATCTCTGGGGAGTGACCGGCTCGCGGATTCCGTCTTCATGTCCAGGCTTGAACCGCGCCGTTGCCCCTCTTCATGCAGCCCCAGTGCCAATCCCTGAAAGTATAGCATAACACTAAGCAAACAAATAAAATACGAAATCACAATTTTGGGGAAACCGGGAATATCCCGGTCCGGCCCACAGGTGCGAGCCCCGTTTTTCGAATAATGATTCAAAAATGTATAAAATACCCACAAGATTTTTCCCGGCGCCCGCCGGAAAAAACGGGATTGTACCGGACGCCCCGGGCCGGAAGGGCTGTAGCGGTTTAGGCTGTAGGCTGTTAGAGTACATCCGAAACCCCGGTCAAGCCGGGCCGTCCATGGGACGGCGGCGGCCTTTCCGTCAGAACCGCGCACGTCAGTAAGCGGACTCCCCCATCTGTCACAAGCCAAACAGCCGTCCGCTTGCTAACGCGCGCGGTTCTGAAACAGTCCGCCCGGGCCGCGAAGATCAATGAAATGAAACTTGGGCCAACTCTTCTTACCGTTGTCTTCGCTTAGTCCGTTTGTCACTCGAAGCGTTTCCGGAATTCGTCGAAGGCGGTTTGGAGGGTGTCGAAGCGGGTTTTGAGGGCGGTGGTTTCGGCTTCCAGGGCGGTCAGGCGATCGGCAGACGGCGGGGGGCGGCCTGATTCCGCGGCGGATCCGAACATGGCGTCGCGGGTCACTGGCTGGCCCAGGGACAGGATCTGGAGGTCGGGAGCATCGCCCAGCAGGTGCAGGAAGCGGCATTCTTTGTGTCCCGGCAGCCGCGGCAGGCGCAGGACCAGCGGCACACCGCGGCCGGCCAGGGCGTCGATCACCCCTTGCAGTTCCTCCAAGGAGGCGGACGGATGCATGCGCGCGGTCCGGGAACGGAGTTCGCCGGGGGTCTGGGGACCGCGCAGGAGCAGTTCGCAGAGGATCGCCGCCTCCGCCGTCCCGTTCAGGTGCAGCCGTTCGGCCAGGCGGTGTTCGTATTTCGGCACACGGCTGCCGGCGGTACCCATCAGCCAGGCGAACTTCTTGCCGCGCAGGCGGTCCACGGCCTGTTCGACCGTCTTTTCGTCATAGGCAACGACCGGGTCGCGATTGTTCTTCTGGTTGCAAGCGGCCTGGAGGGCGTGGAGGGAGAGGGGATAATACTCGGGCGTGGTGATCTGTTTTTCGATGAGGCAGCCGAGGATGCGGGCTTCCTCCGGCGTCAACGGGGTGAAGCCGAAAGCTTCGGGTGTGCCGGCGGGTGTCGCCGGGACTGGGGCGGATTCGGGCGCCGGCGAGATGGCGGCAGCGGCCGGAGATTCACCGGCGGCGGGGGCGGCGGGGGCGGGGTCTGGGAGAACGGGGGTGTCAGTCATGGCAATTCCTCCTCAGTGCAAACAAATTCCACCGCAAACTCTTCAGCCTGGATTATTCATGAGATAGATCAGGTTCGCGCCCTTTGCGAGCTTCTGTTCAAAATTTACTTTTTGCCGCAAAAGATCGCAAAGAACGCAAAAAATCCTCACCCTTGTGTTCTTTTGTGGCAGAGAATGCGTTTCAGCGCGGCGCGGCGGGTCAGGCTTGGGCGACGCCGCTGCGGAGGGTGGTGATGACGTCGCGGATGATGTCATCCAGGGTGTGGCGCGGCTGCCAGCCGGTGAGGGCCCGGATCTTGCCGATGTCCGGAACCCGCCGGAGCATGTCGTCGAACCCGGGCGCATAAGCCTGGTCGTAGGGGATATGGTCAATCGTGGAGGCGCTGCCGGCCAGGCCGATGACGCGCTGGGCCAGGCAATTGATACTGATGGTCTCGGGCGAGCCGATGTTGAAGATTTCGTTGACGGAGTCCTCACGTTCCAGGAGGCGCAGGACGGCGTCCACGGCGTCCTGGACATGACAGAAGCAGCGGGTCTGTTCGCCATCGCCGAAGACCCGCACCGGGGTGCCGGCCAGGGCCTGGGCGGCGAAGCGCGGCAGAACCATGCCGTAGCGTCCGGTCTGGCGCGGACCGACGATGTTGAAGAAGCGGACCACGGTGGCGCGCAGGCCGTATTCCTTGGCAAAGGCGAAGGCCAGGTATTCGTCAAGCGCCTTGCTGGCGGCATAAACCCAGCGGAAATGGGTGGGGGGGCCGATGACCAGGTCGTCCGCCTCATTGAACGCGGCGGAATTGGCGCGGCCATAAACTTCGCTGCTGGAGGCCAGGAGCACGCGCCGGCCGTGTTTCACCGCCAGCCGGAGCACCTGTTCGGTGCCATGAACATTGGTTTCGATAGTCCGGACCGGATCGCGCACCACCAGGTCGACGCCGACGACGGCGGCGAAATGAACCACGGCATCGCACTCCCGCATCAACGGATCCATGACCTCGGGATCCTCGACCCGGCCCTGGACAAAACGGGTGTGCGGGCTGCGCAGGGCCGCGGCCAAATTGTCCCGGTTTCCGGTGGAGAGGTCGTCCAGAATGGTCACGCGGTCGCCGCGGGTGAGGAAAGCGTCCGTCAGATGGCTGCCGATAAACCCGGCGCCGCCGGTGATGAGAACATGCATGGGATGGGAATCCGGGTGGCCGGGCGGAGGGGGGGGGCCGGGCTGAAGGTGAATGGGACGCCACTGTAATGGCCGCGGCGAGATTGTCCAAAACGCGAGACGGGTCTGTAGGTCTGTGGTCTGTGGGAAAGCGTGGTTGGAAACGAAAAACGGTCTTTCCCGTTTTTCTTCCTCTTCCCCACAAGCCACAGGCCTACAGACCACAGACCCCCGTCTCACGTTTTGGGCATTCCTCTCGTAAGAGCCATAACGCCCGTTCCTCCCCGTTTTTTTGCCGGTCTCGGAAGGGAGGTTATAGTATGAGCCTTACGTTACCGTTCGCGCCGAGAGTGCGGGGACGGCACCCCTGAAAGACCCGTATGCGGATTCTCGTCATCAACGGACCAAACTTGCAGTTGCTGGGCCGCCGTGAACCGGCGGTCTACGGCCCGGTGACGCTGGCGGACCTGGAGGTCCTGGTCCGGCGCACGGCGGCCGATCTCGGCGTTGAGGTTGAGTTCCGGCAGAGCAATCACGAGGGCGACCTGGTCGACTGGATCGGGCAGGCCCCCGGGACGTTCGCCGGGATCCTCATCAATCCGGCGGCGTTCACCCATACCAGCGTGGCGCTGCGCGACGCGTTGACGGGTGCCGGCCTGCCGGCGGTGGAAGTCCACCTCTCCAACGTCCACGCCCGGGAGGAATTCCGGCGTCATTCCTGGACGGCCCCGGCCTGTGCCGGCGTGATCTGTGGTTTTGGCGCGGACAGTTACGAACTGGGGCTGCGCGCCCTGGTTTCCCGGTTAAAAGGCGTCTGAGCCGAACCGCGCCCGGGCTCCCCGGCGCGCACCGCTTCACTTCACCCCATCCCTGAGGAAGGAAACGGCCCCATGAACATTGATGAAATCACCCGGATCGCGGAGCTGATGACGGATCACGCTCTGACCGAGTTCGTCATCGAGAGTCCGGAAATCAAGCTTTCCATCAAGCGGACGCGTGACGGCGCCCCGGTGGTCCAGTTTACCGCCGTGCCCGCGGCCGCCCCGGCGCCCGCGGCGGCTCCGGCCGCAGCCCCCGCCGCCGCTCCAGTCCCGGCCGCACCCGCCGCCAAGGCCTGCACCATTGACTCCCCGATCGTCGGCACCTTCTATGCCGCGGCCTCCCCGGACGCCCCGCCGTTCGTGAAGGTAGGCGACAAGGTGCAGGAAGACACCGTGATCGGCATCGTCGAGGCCATGAAGGTCATGAACGAGATCAAGGCGGAAAAACGCGGCGTCATCCGCAAGATCCTGGTCGAAAATTCCAAGCCCGTGGAATTCGGCCAGCCGATGTTTGAAATTGAAGAGGGGTGACGGTACACCGCCGCATGCGCCCCGGTCACAGGCCGCGGCTCCGCCCCTTCTCTTCCTGAATCCTCCACGCCATCCAAAAGCACGGGACGACCGGAATGTTCTCACGAATCCTGATCGCCAACCGCGGTGAGATTGCGTTGCGCATTGTGCGGGCCTGCCGCGAACTGGGCGTCCACAGCGTGGTTGCCTATTCCCAGGCGGACCGGCACACCCTGGCCGTGGAAATGGCCGATGACGCCATCTGCATCGGCCCCGCCGCCTCCAAGGAAAGCTACCTCAAGATCGACCGGCTCATCGCCGCGGCCGAACTGTTCGACGTGGACGCCATCCACCCCGGCTACGGGTTCCTGGCCGAGAACGCGCACTTCGCCGAGGTCTGCGAAAGCTGCAAGATCAAGTTCATCGGCCCGCGCCCGGCCGCCATCCGCGCCATGGGCGACAAGGCCGAGGCGCGCAAGACCATGATGGCCGCCAAGGTCCCGGTCGTCCCCGGCTCCAAGGACGTGATCCGGGAAGAGAAAGAGGCGCTCAAGATCGCCCATGAGATGGGTTACCCCGTGATCATCAAGGCGGTGGCCGGCGGTGGCGGCAAGGGCATGCGCGTCGCCCACAACGACCCGAGTCTGATCCAAAGTTTCCACTCCGCCCGACGCGAGGCGGAAATGGCCTTCGGCAACGGCGACGTCTACATCGAGAAATACATTGACCGCCCCCGCCACATCGAATTCCAGATCCTGGCCGACGAACACGGCAACGTCATCCATCTGGGCGAACGCGACTGCTCGCTGCAACGGCGGCACCAGAAGCTCGTCGAAGAGGCGCCGTCGCCGATCATGGACGAAAAGCTGCGCAAGCGCATGGGCGAGGCCGCGATCAAGGCGGCCAAGGCCGTCAAATACAGCAGTGTCGGCACCATTGAGTTCCTGCTGAGCGCCGACCGCAACTTCTACTTCATGGAGATGAACACCCGCATCCAGGTCGAGCATCCCGTAACCGAGATGATCACCGGCATCGACTTGGTCAAGGAGCAGATCCGCGTCGCCGCCGGGGAGAAACTCCGCATCGGCCAAAGCAACGTGCAATTCCGCGGCCATGCCATCGAAGTCCGTATCAACGCCGAGAACTGGACGAAGAATTTCTCGCCCTGCCCCGGCAAAATCACCGGCTACATCACGCCCGGCGGCCCCGGCGTGCGTATCGATTCCCACGCCTACACCGGCTACGTCATTCCGCCGAACTACGACAGCATGATCGGCAAGCTCATCTGCCACGGTTCCGACCGCGAGGAAGCCTTGCGCCGCTGCCGGCGGGCCTTGGACGAGTTCCGCATCGAGGGCGTCTCCACGACCATCGATTTCGCCCGCCTGCTGCTTGACCGCGAGGACATCGTGCGCGGCGAATACAACACTTCCTATATTGAAAAAATGCTGGAGGCCGGCCTGCCCATACTGGCGGAAAAAGCCGGCCACGGCGGCGGAAAGGGATAAGGACATGGCAACCGACCGCGGGAAACCGGTCCGGCGCGCGACAACCTCCGCAGAAAACGGCGGCCCCGGCGACCAGATTCACCTGTATGACGAGGTGATCTCGGCCATTGTGCGCAAGTACTCCCTGGAGGTTCCCGGCGTCGTCCGGCTGGCCCCGAAAAGTCTGGTGGGCGGTCTGGCCGAAATGATCGGACGCAAAAGCGCCGACAGCAACATCCTGGTCGAGTCCCAGGATGGACAGGTGGTGATCACGGTGGACATCGTGGTCGCCTTCGGCACGCAAGTCCCCGAGGTCGCCGCCACCGTCCAGGAGGTCATCCGCAACCGCGTTCGCGAGATGACCGGCAAAACCGTGCAGCGCGTCACCGTCAATGTCCGGGACATGGATGAACCCGCCAAACCCTTGCCGCCGACCCTGCCGGGGCTGGGGTGAAACGCCAATGTTTTGTTTCGCCGCCTATCGCGGCAGATGGAAAATCAGACGCCGGCGCATACGTTGCCGGTAATCGCACCGCGCACCGGGAGAATCGCTTCACATGTTTACCTGGCCGTCTTTTTGCAACAGTCCGCGGGCCGAAGCCCTGCGCGACACGTTCGGCGTCTTTATGAACGATTTCCTCACCGGATTCGCCGTCGGCACGGCCGTTCTCCTGCTCATCTTCCTGCTGGCGCTGCTGATCCGCCGGCGCCGCCGCAGCCGGGGCATCATGCTCCATAGCGGCAACGGCTTCCTGTTCGTTACCCCGGTCGCGGTCCGCGAATTTGTGGCCCGCGTTCTGGACGAATTCAACGAGGCCAGTCTCGGCGCCGTCACCCTCCGCCAGTTCAAGGATCAGTGCGACATGACCATCGGCCTCCAGATCTCACCTGACGCCGACGTGATCGCCCTGGTCGAAGACATCCGCCGCCGCATCATCCACCAGGCCGTAGCCAAGCTCGGCATGCAGAAGACCCTCAAGGTCAACGTCAACATCCGCGGGTTCGGTCGGATCGAAAAGGCCGTCAAAAGCGACTCCGCCAAACGCAACATCATGACCGGCTTTCCCGTGGCCGGCGCCGTCCCCCCCGAAGAATCGGACTTCTGAAACACGTGGGGTCTTGCCGGAATACGGCAAGAACAGGGTTCAGGTGGCAGGGTTCAGGACATGGGATGCCCGGGGATCTGCAACCCACCCGAATCGGGCGCTTGACCATCGCATGATGCCGCGGAAACGTGGTACAACCACGTTCCTACAACTGGCGGCAGGAAAATGCTCCATAACCGCTTACCCTGATGGCTATGAAGTGCTTGCCTCCCCTCCCCTGAACCCTGAACCCTGAACCCTTTGGGTACGGTCAGCCCCCCCCCTTACTAAATGAAGAACCCCGACCCAAGGGTGCGGGGTATCCAACAGCCAAACCCAAGATGCACAGTTGAGCAAGGCCTTCAGCCTTGATGGCGTTTTCCCCGTTTTACCTGGGGCGTTGCCCCAGGCTAGGTTGGAATGCCCCCTTGGGGCGGTCAGAACGATCCGAAAGATGTCGCCCCAAAGGGGCC
>CAITSE010000267.1 GCA_903894975.1 uncultured Lentisphaerota bacterium | reverse complement strand
GGTGTCAGGGTTCAGGAGGCAGAGTCTGCTGGATGTACAACACTTTCACAATTTGACAGTTGCTTTCACGGCCCTGAACCCTGAACCCCGCTTTTGCCTTGCGGCACTTCTGCAAGAGCCTCAGAAGGCGTAACGACACCAAGAAAACCCTTTTCTCCGCATCTTTGAGACTCATGTTCAAGTTCAAACCCGCAACCGCAAATCCAAAATCACAAATTCAAAATCCAAAATCGCCCCGCCGCCGGGCGCTGCGCCAAAAACGCCGCAGCGGATATGGTACTTAAAATATTCACTCCATGGGCAGGATCACGATGACTAACCGCACCCAGCAGGAACCACCGGCCAATCTGCAGCACTGGCTCGTCCGGCTTCAGGACCACCGCACCCGGCATGCGGCGCGCAAGGCGCTCCTGGCCTGCGGCCCCGCCGCGGCCGATGCCGTCCTGCGTTTCGCCCAAAACCCGGACGTGAAGGAAAACGCGCTCTGGGCCGCGCTCAGCCTGTTGTCGGAATGGAAATGGCAGCCGGCCGTGCCGCTGCTGGTGAAACTCCTGCCCGCGCCGGGACTCCATGCTGAAATGCACCGGGCGCTGAACACGATCACCGGCGCCAACCTGGACGACAACCCTGATTCCTGGAACCAATGGCTGAATCCCCAGGCCGCGGCGACCGCCACCGACCCGGCGGGTGCAACCCCGCCACTGGACGCCGCCGCGCCGCTGCCGGAAGACGCCCCCGCCGCCTTTGCCTTGATGCGTCAGGCCCTGGACGGAACCGGCGTCGGACTTTCCTGGGAGGGCGGCTATGCCCTGATGCGCTGTCCGGCCGAGAACGAACGCAGCCAGCAGGTGCTCGCGCTGTTCCAGGAAAGGGACGAACCGCCCGCGAGCCAGGCCGGCATCACTTTCTACACCGAATGCGGCGCGGCCACTCCCGCCGCTAGTGACATCCTCACCCGCCGCAATGTCACCGTGCGCTTCGGCAAGTTCCAGGTCGGCCGTAACGCCGCCGGCGCCGAATGCGTCATGCTCCAGGCCTTTCTGCCCGCCGCCCGAATCACGGTGGAACGGCTCCGGGACATGGTTCCAACCCTGGCGCAGGACGCCGACTCCTTCGAATATGAAATGACCCACGCCGATGTCGTGTGACATCGGCCGCTCCCCACCCATAGACCCGCCACCTTGCGTGAAAGACGAACGTCGAACATCGAACGTTGAACGTCCAACGTCGAATCGGAATTCATGCTGCAAATTTGAACTCCAGGCGACCAACTTTCATTCAATGTTCAACGTTCGATGTTGAATGTTCGACGTTCGTTTTTTCTTGCATTGACACACATGCCCTCCAGATTTAAAATCCAAGAGGTTTGCCTCTCGGCCCCGCCCCCCTTCCGGAAAACCCTCTCATGTCCCGAACGATCTCCCTATCCTTCCCCCGCTTTCTGCCGGCCCTCCTCGGCGCGTTGTTCCTGACCGGGTTTCCGGCCGCGGTCCGCGGGCAGACGCCGGATCCGGCCGCGATCCAGGCCGCAACCGGAAACGCGGCCGCCGTACCGGCCGCAGGCCTCAATCCGGAAAGCGCCACCACCGCACCGGGGACCGCCGTCGCACCCGCCGCCGGCCAGCCGGAACCGGAACAGGGGCAGATGCCCTATTTCGACGTCATTCCCGACCCCCTCGAAGGGGTCAACCGCTGCACCTGGACGTTGAACGAAGGGCTGTTTCGCGGTATTCTCTATCCCCTTAGCCTCGGGTACAATTTCGTCCTGCCCAAGCCGGTGCGCGGCCGTATCACCAACGTCGGGCACAACCTGACCTATCCGGTCCGCCTGGTCAACAGCAGTCTGCAGGGGAAATGGGGCGGGGCCTGGGAGGAAACCAAGCGCTTCGGCGTCAATTCCACCGTCGGCCTGGCCGGCATCTTCGATCCCGCCACAAATTGGAAAATAGGACATTCCGAGGAGGATTTCGGCCAGACCTTCGGCTACTACGGCACCGGCCCCGGCCTCTACCTGATGCTGCCCCTGTTCGGGCCGAGCAACGGGCGCGATGCCGTCGGCAAGCTTCTGGACTGGCCGCTGGATCTGGCCTTTTGGATCGGCGTGGCGGAGCCGGACGAGACCTGGCCCATGTTCGTCCGCCCCGGCTTCCAGTTCAATGACATCAGCGACAACGCCAAAACTTATAAGCGTGTCCTCGACTCCGAAAACGATCCGTACGTCTTCCTGCGCATGCTCTTCTCGCTGGACCGGCAGCGGCAGGTGCTGGATTTCATCCCGGCCCTGGACGCCGGCCCCGCCAACCCCGATCCCACCCTGGGCGCCGTGCTCTTCGCGCCGCAGACGCCGGACTTTCTGGGCCGGAGCGTCACGCGCCGGGTCAAGGTCGCCGCCACCGGCAAGGAACTGCCCTACACCTGCTGGATGCAGCCCAAGCCGGCTCCCGTCGTCATCTACATTCCCGGCCTCGGCTCCCACCGGCTGGACCAGTCGACCCAGGCGTACGCTGACATGCTGTTCCGCCATGGCTATTCCGTCGTCGCCTTTACCAACCCCTTCCAGCGGGAGTTCATGGAACTGGGCTCCAGCATGCCGGTTCCCGGCTATGGACCGGCCGACGGCGACGACGTCGCCGCGGTCCTTCGCCTGATCCAGGACGACCTCAAACGCTGGAAGGGGGACAAGGTCACCGGGTTCTCCCTGACCGGCGTCTCCCACGGCGGTTATTTCACCCTGATGATGGCCGGCCGCGAACAGCGCGGCGAGCTTGGCGGCATGACCTTTGACCGCTACGTCGCCGTCAATCCCCCCCCCAACCTCGACGGCGCGCTGGAACAGCTCGACGCCTTGTTCAACGCCCCTCTGGCCTGGCCGGTCGCCGAACGCCGAAACCGGATGGAAAATTCCGTGTACAAGGCGCTCTATTTCGCCAGGAACGGCCTGGACGTCTCCGGCAACGTCCCGCTGACCCGCGAAGAGTCCCGCTTTCTCATCGGCCTGATCTTTCGCTACACCTTGGCCTGCGCTATCCAGAACAGCCAGAGCCGGCACAATCTCGGGGTGCTCATGAACGATCCCGCCGCCTTCGTCCGCCAGGAGGCCTACCGCGAAATCCGCCAGATTTCCTATGCGGAATATATGACCCGGTTCGTGGTGCCGTACCTGATCCGGACCGGCCGCGTCCCCAATCTGGCCGCCGCCCAAACCGCCACCAACCTGCGCCGGGACACGGCCAGCCTTTTGGCCAACCCCAAGGTCCGCGTCCAGATCAACCATGATGATTTCCTGCTCAGTCCGGCGGACATCGTTTGGTTCCGCACCACCTTCCCCAACGGCAGACTGGCGGAATATCCCTTCGGCGGGCACCTCGGCAACCTGCATGTGCCGGCCGTTCAGGAAAAACTGGTGCGGATGTTCGACGGTGACGAAAAATGAAATTTCTGGCTTTGTGATTACGGATGCGCAGCATCTTTGGAATGCCTGGGGCTTGACCCAGCTTTCACCGGCGGCGGAGCCGCCCCCCGGGAACGCCGATCTCCGGATCGGCTCTTCTCAACTCCCACGCCCAGACGGAAGATGGAGAGGTCAAGTCAAAAGCCGGTTCCACCGGCGGGAAAAAGCGGCGTCGAGCCGCCGGCACTCCAAAGCGGCTCCGCCGCGGTAATAAATATCACTCTCCGGTCCCCCAATCCCCAATCAAAAATTCCCATGCCTTCTCCTGCCTCCACTTTTCCTTCTTCCGCCGTCGCTACGCCCCCATCTACGCGCGGCCCGGCCGTGGTTCTGCTCAGTGGCGGGCTGGATTCCACGGTGCTGCTGCACTACGTCGTCCGGGAACTTGGTCATGCCCCGGTGCATGCGCTCTCGTTCCGCTACGGGCAGAAGCATGTCCGCGAGCTGGAGGCGGCCCGCTGGCAGGCCCACACCCTGCGCCCGGCAGTGTGCGGACACCACGTCCTGGATCTCGCTTTTTTTCCGGCCCTGCTGGCAGAGTCCAGCGCCCTGGTGGGAACGGTGACGCAGGTGCCAGACCTGGAATCCATTCCGGCGGCGGAACGCAACCAGCCGCCGACCTATGTGCCCAACCGGAACCTGATCTTGCTGTCCCTGGCCGCGGCCTTTGCCGAGGCGCACGGCTGCCCGGTGCTCTATTACGGCGCCCAGGCCCAGGACGAATACGGCTACTGGGACTGCACGCCGGAGTTCATCGGCCGGGTCAATGCCGTGCTGGCCCTGAACCGGCGCCACCCAGTGCGGGTCGAAGCCCCCTTCAGCAGGCTGGACAAGGCCGGGGAGATCCGCATCGGCCTGCGGCTCGGCGTGGACTTTTCCCGGACCTGGTCTTGCTACCGCGGCGGCGCCCATCCCTGCGGCGCCTGCCCCACCTGCGTCGAGCGCGCCAACGCCTTCCGCACGGCCGGAGTGGCCGACCCGCTGGGGTGATTTTGGATTTTGGATTTGTGATTTTGGATTCGCGTCTCCTTGTACCGATGCGTAGCATCTTTGGAGTGTCTGCGGCTTGACGCAGCTTTCCCCCGGCGGCGGAGCCGCCACTCCCGGGTGTTGGCTTGTCTCCCAACAGCCCAGGATGGAAAGTGAAACTCGAAACGGAGGCCGGTTCCACCGGCGGGAAAAAGCGGCGTCGAGCCGCCGGCACTCCAAAGCGGCGGGGCCGCCGCAGTAAAGATCCTTAGGGATGCCCGCTCATTCACATTCGCGGCTCTGACGGAAAAGACGGAAGAGTAAGGAGAGTCTGCTTCCTGACGTGCGCTGTTCGGACGGACATACCCCCATACCCCGGCCCAACAAACCACCCCGGAGCCGGCTCCGCCGGAATCGAAAAAACGGCAATTCTAGCCGCACTCCACGGCGCGGAAACCGCGCAACCAAGCAACCCCTGACAAGGAAACAGATTCCCCACCCCCCATCCCCAGGCAAAACCAGACCCCGTCCCCCCATCAATAATTTTCCGCGCGGCGCGGAAAATTACCGGTCCCAGTTGTTCACGTCGTCATAGCCGTTTTTCGGCGTCCTGCCATTGTTATCGCTCTTGTTGGGGCCGTGCGACCAGATGGCGACACTCTTGGGGACGCTCATGTACGGGTTGGAGTCAGTTGCGGAAGAAGTAACCTTGACATCGCTGCTGTCGACTACGCCATTGTAATCGCTATCGAGAATCACATGGAACTCCTGATCCCAGGCATCCTGATAGGTTCCCGGGGTTGGGAGTTCCAGGAAGCGGATGGCGCGGGTATTGGTGCCGCTGAGGATATTCAGGAAGGTAGAATAGGAGGCTGCGGTGGGCAGGTATCCGTAAGTGGACTCGTAGGTGCGCACGGCGATTTCCAGTCCGGCGATGGCCGCCTGGGTTTTGGCGATCTTGGCGCGGGTCCGGACCATGCTCAGGGCCGGGAGCAGGATGCCGGCCAGGATGATGATAATCGCAATGACCACCAGCAGTTCGATCAATGTGAAAGGACGGCGGGTCAGACGGGGCGTGGTATGCATGGGAACTCCTGTTGGGGAAAGTATGAGTATGAGAGGCTCTTACAGAAGTGGCACAAGGCAAAAGACGGGGTTCAGGGTTCAGGGTTCAGGGTTCAGGGTTCAGGGTTCAGGGTTCAGGGTTCGGGGTTCGGGGTTCGGGGTTCGGGGAAAGCAACTGTCAGATTGTGAAAGGGTTGTACATCCCTCGGATTCCGCCTCCTGAACCCTGACACCCTGAACCCGTTTGGGAGATTCTTACCGCCCCCAGTTGGTGATGTTGTCCCAGTTGGTGCTCGCGGTGTTGGTGAGATAATTCCCGGTGCTGTCTTTGCCCCAGGACCAGAGATCAAAGGTCGTCTTGTTGTGGGCGCCCGTGAAAGTCGTATTGTAATTGTAAAAATAGGCTCGGCCATAGGGATCCAGACAGTACCGGTAGGTCCCTGACTTGGAGTCCAATCCAAACTTGAGAGAAGTCACATCCACGAAACAGTTTTTGCCCGTGTTCGTGGCGCTCATGGGCTGCAACCCATGGTAGTAGGTTCCGTCATCCGCTCCTTTCACAAAGCTTTCTAAGATGGGCGCACCCGTGGAGCTTGTGAAGATCGTCGCGGTGGTGCCCGTGAACACGATGGGGAACATCGGGTAATTGCCGAATTCCTGCTTGTACATCATGATGGCGGACTGAATCTGCTCGAGTTGCGCCCGGGCCTTGGCCTCCAGCGCTTTGTCCATGGCGATCTTGACGCCGCCGATGACCAGCCCGGCCAGGATCAGGATAATGGCGATGACGGTCAACAGTTCGACGAGCGTAAAAAATTTCATGCGGACATGAATTTTTTTATTTGTGATGCGGTTCTGATATTGCATGGGAACTTCCACCTTCGGGAGGGGGCTCGCTCTAGTCTGAATGATTTGCCAGAAACCAAAAAAAAGCGTTGTTAGGATGGTGACCTTCTGTGGTACGCGTCACTCATCCAGGTATTCATACCTCAGCACCTTGACCTGATTGGTGAAGGCGTCGCGGTAAAGCACGGCCAGGATTTTCTGTTCCGACTGGGCGGCGCAGAAATAGGTCCTTTTCTTGTGGTCCGTATCCGTATCCTCTGTATAGTACAGCGCCCAGTTGGAGGCGGTGGCGGCATTGGGAAGATCGAATTTGTTTGACCCCGAGGTGTCGGACATTTTATAGTTTGTCACCTTGCTGTAGTCGGTGGCGGTGGCGGGCGCGATCGGGGTTGCGTCCGTGTCGTCAAGCATCCCCAGGTGGCGAAGGTCCTTGACGGACTGGCCGACGACGATGACCGTGAAGAAGTTCGGCCGCACCGTGAGCAGGTTGGCGAGCTTGCCCACGATTTCCTCCTGGGCCCGGTCCGTGACGTTGGAGGAAAGAACGGAGGTCGTAGTGAGTTCGGGGTACCCCGCGATTTTGCCGATGGCATTTTTGATGTTGGCCGAGTTGGAAATCAAGATGCTGTTCGTCATCTTTAACACCGTGTTGCTTAAGATGTGGTCGCCTGCGCCGGCCGTGGTATCTTCATATTTCTTGCGGATTTGAACGCTGCCGAGGACCGTGCGCCAAGCCTCTGCGCTGCGGGAGTTGAGATTGAACCGGCCACGGGCGGCCGTGAAGGTTCCGGTGGAAAGCACGGTGGGAAGAACCACCTGGTCCAGAAGATTGGCGTCACCGTTGGCGTATTTATAAACGCCCGTGGGGGTGTAGCCGACACTGTTGTAGTCGCGGAGGTTAATCGTGCGCCAGGGTTCGCCGCGATGAATGGCGCCGAGTTCCCACAGGGATTGGATGGGGCCGTTGCGGATGAAGGCGGTGGAGATGCCGTCTTCTGGTTTCGTGACGGTTTCCGTGTCGCCAGAACCAGAGGCACTGGAGGGATTGGCGATGGCGCTGTTGCTTTTCGTCAGGGTTTGTTCCAACCCCGAAGTCCAGTCACTGGTGCGGGTGTTGCATCGGGGATCTGCGACCTGGTAATTCAATTCTTTGGTCGAGGTGAAGCCGATTGTCATGGGGGCGTCCAGGAGGAGGGTGGCTGAGGCTGGCCCCATCTTGCTGAAATCCGCCAAGGTGGCGGTGGCGGTGGCGTTGACCAAAGTCGCCGCGATCCTCCCCACTTTAAGGGTAAAGTTTCCGATCTGTAGCGCGGTCGTCGTCCAAACCAGGGTGTGGGATTGGTTGAACACGACATAATTACCGCTGGAGAGATTGACATTGACCGGGATGGTGTCGAAAGAACCATTGTTCAGGGTACAAGTGGAGGTAATGCCGACGGGACTGGGGCAATCGGCAGCGTTTATCCCGGAGCCGGTGTAGTAGACGCCCGCCCTCAGCGTGCCACTGAACGTGAGCGGCGGAACCGTGTCCGTGTAAATGTTGACCAGTTCATACTGTGTGTTCATGGTCAGACTGTATTGATAGGTGGACGTGGCCGCGGTGGCGCTGGAGATCATACTGGACGTGAAGCGGGTGGCCAGGTTCACCTCGTTGATGTAGGGGACCTTTTCCAGGCCGACATAGGCGGGGTCAGGCTCGGCGCTACCGATCGGCCACGTTCTGGAGCTGGAGGAGAGGTCGGCGATGTTGCAGGAGGCCGAGGAATCGGTGTCGGTGTAATCAACCAAATTGGCCGCCACCTGGTTGGCCACGCTGGTTCCGGTGTCGTCAATCATGCCGGCGATCCAGGGGATGTTGCTGGTGACGGAAGATGTCGTCAGGCTCGCGGTGTTAGAAAAGCTGTACCGGGGGTGGGCGGCGGTTGTAACCGAGCCGCTGGCATTGAAGCTGTTGCTAAAAGGAGTGTCAAACTCATACCACTCGGCGGTGGGGGTGAGCGTGGCGGTTCCGGTCGCCGTGCAGTCGTCCTGGCTGAACGGGAACAGGGAATTGTTGGAGTCAGTGGAGGTCTGGCCAAAGGTTCGGTAAATATGCTGCATGGAGAACCAGCGCAGAGGGGTTCCATCGGCCTTTGCAAGCATGCGACCGGAGGAGGATAGGGAGGATGGACTGAAGCGCGTTCCCGTCCCCGTTGAAAATCCGGGAATCGCATCCAACTGGATTTGCCGGACATCGGTTCCCGTAAAGAACTCCGAGCCCAAATTCTCGGTGACGGAGGAAGAAACCACATAGGTCGGGTCGAGCTTGCCGGAATCGTCCAGGATGAGATAGGCGATACGGCCGATCAACCGGCGCGGGCTGCTGCTGTAGACATAGCTCCAGCCGGTCGTGGGGCTGGGAGAAACGTCGCTGGCGTCAATGGTGGAACTGGTGAGGTAGGTGCCCGTGCCAAAAACGGTTTTCAAGACATTAAGGACTTCCCGATTCTCCAAGGTGGGGTGGATAGAGACGGTCGCGGTGCTCAACGAGGGCAGGAGGAAGCGTCCCGCCCAGGGGCCGGATGTCGGCTGGAACCGGCAGATGGCGGGTCCCGGATAGAGGTATCCGCCGGGCAGACTTCGCATGCCGCCGGCGACCCGTTCCATGCCGGACTCGCAGAGCAGGCGGGCCTTGACCATGTCCGCATAATTGCCGGCCGCCATGCGTTCGGTGCGGGTGGTGTAGGCAAAGCTCATGGCCAGGATCAGCAGCAGGGAAAGCACACCCAAGGTGATGATCAGGGCGGCGCCGCGCTCGCGCAGGGGAACCTGCGGCGGCGGGCGTCCGGAAGACGCTGGTTGCGTTGGAAAGGTCATGGGAATTTCCCCGTCAGTCAAACATGCAGGTCAAGGATCGGTGTTGAGCAGGATGAACTTGGTGAAAGTGCGGGAGGTGCGGTTTTCGGCAGCGGCTTTGGACGTACCGGTTAATTGGGATGCCAAGGCGGCTCCCTTCTTATCAAGGAGCTTGAATTGCAGGACTACCGCATACGGAAGTTGGTTCATCGTGCTGGCGGGGATCGGGGTCATGGTTTTATCAAAAGGCGTGATTGAGAAGTCTAGAACATTGTTCGCTACCGTCTGCAGAGAAGATGTGGGAAGAACCGCCGTGTCAACATGGTAAATTTTAGATTCCCAATTGGGAGAATCCGAGCTGTCCAAGGTGGCACGCTTGAAATCGGTACCGTCTAGGGTGTAGGCCACAATCATAAGTTCGCACTTCCCATTGGAGGAAGTGGCTCCAGAGGTGACAAACATCAGGGTGTTGCCGTTTGTCTGGCGATACATCAGGTTGCTTCCCGGAATATCATTGGCGGTTGCCACCGCGCTTTTGAGATCGCGGGAGACAATATCCTCAATGACGCGAGCGTTCTCGAAGGATTCGACGGAGGCGTTGGTGGCGGACCAGACTTTCTGGGCCGCGCCGAAGAACTGGAATACGACTAGCATGAGCACCAGGAAAACCGCCAGGGCGGCGATCATTTCAATCAGGGTAAAAAACCGCCGGCTGCCACGGCCGCACGGGGTATCCACGGATGATGCCGTTTGCTGAAGTCGATTCATGGGGTGCCTGCGCTCTGATGGGGTAAAGCGGGGGGATAATGGCGCCAGCCGCCAGTCTCATTTCGGCTTGAATACTTCCAGATAATAATAGGCCTTCTTCCGTTGGGCATACGGCGCTACGACCGGCCAGCTCACTTCCAGGTTAATGGCACAGGCCACGTCCATGCCAATGGAAAGCGAACCAAATCCCTCTACCTTAGTTCGCCAGACGATATACTCGGCGGAAAAATCGTTGCCTTGGGTAATCTTGAAATTGTTGCCCGAACCATTAATGGTGGCTGAGCCAAACGGATAGGCTCCTGGAAAACTTGACGTGGATGCTGGCTTGGTTTCCTCTGGCGAGGCCGCAGTAAAGGGCCAACTCGTTTTCATTTGGGCCGCCTGCCAGTGCAGGAGATGGTCGGCGGAATCGGCGACATAGCTGTCCGCCGCCGCATCGCGGGCGGCGGTCAGGCCGATGGGGAAGAAGGCCAGGATGCTGACGAGACCGATGCCGATGACGGCCAGGGCCAGCGCCACTTCCACCATGTTAAAGGCCGCGGGCGACGGACGGCCGTCCGGGCCGGAGGAGACATTTTTCCAAAATACCATGAGAGAAACTCCCTCTCACAAGTTTCAGGTCGGACTGGGCAAGTTACCGTAACGGCAGACGGGTCAAGTTCAAGCCTGCCGGCAAGTGGATCGGAGGGATGGAGTGACGGCACGCTCGTATACTGTAATTATAGCATAAATCGGGATTGGAACCTGGCTGCCGCAGAAAAAGACTGGCAGCGGCAGAACCCGTGGATCTTATCGCGGGGGAAACTGCGCGCCGAAATGGCGGGCAAGATGCCCGCCGGCCTGTGTTTGCCGGGTGTGGACACCCGCCCTCCTGGTCAAGTGGGCAAGATGCCCGCTTTCCCTGGGACGTCTCTGGCGGGGCGGGGGCGTGCGAATTGCGCTCCTGGCCGGTTTCACGCGCCGAGGTCGGCGGGGGTGACTTCGGCCAGGGTGGGGCGGACGGCGTCGGCGCCGGCGGCGGTGAGGGCGGCGGCCGGGAAGCTGGTGGCGACGGCGACGCAGCGCATGCCGGCGCGTTTGGCGGCGAGCACGCCGTTGACGGCGTCTTCGACCACGCAGCAGGCCGCCGGCGCCAAGCCCAGGGCGCGGGCCGCGGCCAGGTAGATGTCGGGTTCGGGTTTTTTGCGGGTGACGTCATCGCCGGTGAGCACCGCGCCGAACCAGGCCGGCGGCAACCCCGTGGTGTGCAGGTTGGCTTCGACCTTGATGCGGTCGGCGCTGGAGGCGATGGCCAGGCGCAGCCCCCGCCGCCGCAGTTCTTCCAGCCGTTCGTGGACGCCGGGGAAGGGGCGCCCCTGTGCCGGCAGGAGCTGCAGGTACCAATGGTAGGTGCGGTGTTTCATTGCTGGCACGAACACCTTGCCGTGGAGTTCGGCCACGCCGCCCACGAACCGGTCCTCGCCGGCGCCGACAAAGGGGAGGAAGTCCTCCGGCCGGGCGGTCACGCCGAATTCGGCCAGGGCGCGGATCGCGGCTGCGCAGATCACGGGCTCGGAGTCGATGAGGACGCCGTCCATGTCGAAGAGGATGCCGGTGGTGGGCATTTTGGGGGTCTGTGGTCTGTGGCCGGTGTGTCGGTGGAGTCGCTGGAGTCGGTGGGAGTCGGTGGAGTCGGTGGAAGTCGCGACAGGGATGGAGCGGATGAGGGGTGTCCGCTTGGTGACCCGCGCGGTTCTGGCGGAGGGATATGGCGCAGAGAATGGACTTTAGAAGCGCCAGTTGACGAGGATCATGGCCGGGGCCACGGCGTTCGGGAATTCGCCGAACCAGAGCTGGTTTTCCTGGATGACATTGATGATGCCGATCTGGAGTCCGGCGTTCGATTTGGCTGCGACGTTGATCGCGCCCACCTGCAGGCCGGTCAGGTTCCCCGCATAATTCACCAAGCCGCTTTGCAGGCCCGTCATTTCCCCGCCGGTGTAGTTCACTCCGCTGACGAGGAACCAGAAGAACGGGCCGCCCTGCCAGCCGGAAAAATTGTTTTTCGTGTAATTGACCACGGACCACTGTACGCCCTTATAGGAATCGGCGTAGTTGAACAGACCCGCGGTCAGGCCCGCGCTTTCGCCGGTGCTGCCGTTGACCAGGCCGATGCTTAGCCCGGACTGCGGGTTTTCGCCCCAGATGCTGAGAGACAGACCTTCAATTTCTGTGGTCCGGGTATAGATGGCGATGCCCGGAGTCAAGCTGGCCTGGAACGACTTGGAGTCGGCGGCCAGGATGGTGGTAGTGGCCGTCGTGGCGGCGAAAATCAAGCAGGCAAGGATTTTTTTCATGGCAGGATGTCTCCGGGATGTTGGCACAATTTAGCATTCATTGCGAACCTTGAACATTCCAAGTTGAAGGTTCATCCGTAATGCCTCAGTTACGGGAGGGATTTTTGCCGCAGATTTTTTTTGCGTTTTATCTTGTATTTTATATTGGATACAATATATTTCATTTTTATGAAGACATACACACCGAAGCAAGAGTTTCTCAAACAGGTCCGGCGG
>CAITSE010000266.1 GCA_903894975.1 uncultured Lentisphaerota bacterium | reverse complement strand
GCCTGGGAATTATATCGACGCATGGGAGAAGCGGCTCCGCCGCCGGGGAAAGCTGCGTCAAGCCGCAGGCACTCCAAAGATGCTCCGCATCGGCACAAGGAACCAGGAATCCTTACGTTGACCGCGACCGGCGCCCCGCCGCTTGCCACGGGCCGTGCGGCCGGTTACAGTCCCAAGGTGCACGGTGCGCATGACTCGACCCGGTCCCCGTCCACGATCTTTCACCCTCTCCATTCTTTCCCACCACCCCACAGGCCACAGACCACAGACCTTCAGCCGGGAGGCTTCCCGCCATGGCAAATCCACGCAAGACCACCCGCCCCGCCGCCACTGCCGCCGCGCCGGCGCCCGCCGATGAATTGCGGAAGATGGACGCCTACTGGCGCGCCGCCAACTACCTTTCCGTCGGGCAGATCTATCTGCTGGACAATCCGTTGCTGCGCGAACCGCTGACCCTCAAGCACATCAAGCCGCGCCTGCTCGGGCACTGGGGCACGACGCCGGGGCTGAACTTCCTCTACGTCCACCTCAACCGCCTTATCAAGCGCGACGACCTGAACATGATCTACATCGCCGGCCCCGGCCACGGCGGCCCCGGCCTGGTCGCCAACACCTGGCTGGAAGGCACTTACAGCGAGGTATATCCGAACATTTCGCCGGACGCCGAGGGCATGCGCAAGCTGTTCAAGCAGTTCTCGTTCCCGGGCGGCATTCCCAGCCATGTCGCGCCGGAGACGCCCGGTTCGATCCACGAGGGCGGCGAACTCGGGTATTCGGTGTCCCACGCCTTCGGCGCCGCGTTCGACAACCCGGACCTGGTCGTGGCCTGCGTGGTCGGCGACGGCGAGGCGGAGACCGGCCCGCTGGCCACCGCCTGGCACTCCAACAAGTTCCTCAACCCCGCCTCCGACGGCGCGGTGCTGCCGATCCTGCACCTCAACGGCTACAAGATCGCGAACCCGACCGTGCTCGCGCGGATTCCCCATGAGGAGCTCGAAAGCCTGTTCGTCGGCTACGGGTACAAGCCCTATTTTGTCGAGGGCTCCGATCCCATGACGATGCACAAGAAAATGGCGGCGACGCTGGACGTGGTCATGGCCGAGATCAAGGCGATCCAGACCCTGGCGCGGAAGGCCGGCGCCGCGGCCGCGGTCCGTCCGCAGTGGCCCATGATCATCCTGCGCACACCCAAGGGCTGGACCGGCCCGGCGTCGGTGGACGGAAAGCAGACCGAGGACTACTGGCGCTCGCACCAGGTGCCCTTCTCCGAAATGACCGGCAACCCCGGGCATGTGAAACTGCTCGAAAGCTGGATGAAAAGCTACCGGCCCGCGGAACTCTTCAACGCCGACGGCACGCTCCGGCCCGAACTCGCCGCCCTCGCCCCCGCCGGTGCCCGCCGCATGGGCGCCAATCCCCACGCCAACGGCGGCATCCTCCTCAAAGACCTGAAAATGCCGGACTTCCGCAACTACGCCGTACCCGTGTCCAAGCCCGGCACGACCGAGGGCGAAGCCACCCGCGTCATGGGCAAGTTCCTGCGCGACGTCATGAAGGAAAATCTCGCCGCCCGCAACTTCCGCGTGTTCGGCCCGGACGAGACCGCCTCCAACCGCCTCGCCAGCATCTTCGAGGTCACCAACCGCGCCTGGCTCGGCGAGAGACTCCCGGCCGACAAGGACAAGGAGTCCTTCCTCGCCGCCGACGGCCGCGTCATGGAAATCCTCAGCGAACACACCTGCGAAGGCTGGCTTGAGGGGTACCTGCTCACCGGGCGCCACGGTTTCTTCTCCACCTACGAAGCCTTTGTCCACGTCATCGACTCCATGTTCAACCAGCACGCCAAGTGGCTGAAGAGCACGCGCTCGCACATCCCCTGGCGCCGCCCCATCGCCTCGCTCAACTATCTGCTCACCTCCCACGTCTGGCGGCAGGACCACAACGGCTTCTCCCACCAGGACCCGGGCTTCATCGACCATGTGGTCAACAAGAAGGCCGACGTCATCCGCGTCTACCTCCCGCCCGACGCCAACACCCTGCTCTCCGTCACCGACCACTGCCTGCGCAGCCGCAACTACGTCAACGTTGTGGTCGCCGGCAAGCAACCCGCGCTCCAGTATCTGGACATGGACGCGGCCGTCAAGCACTGCACCGCCGGCCTGGGCATCTGGGAATGGGCCAGCACCGACCGCGGCGGCGAGCCCGACGTGGTCCTGGCTTGCTGCGGCGACGTCCCGACCCTGGAAACCCTGGCCGCCACCAGCATCCTGCGCCGGCAGTTCCCGGAGCTGAAGATCCGCGTCGTCAACATCGTCAACCTGATGAAGCTCCAGCCCGCCAGCGAACATCCGCACGGCTTGAGCGACAAAGACTTCGACACGCTCTTCACCACCGACAAGCCGGTCATCTTCGCGTTTCACGGCTACCCGTGGCTGATCCACCGGCTCTGCTACCGGCGGACCAACCACCGGAACCTGCACGTCCGCGGGTACAAGGAGGAAGGCACCACGTCCACGCCGTTCGACATGGTGGTGATGAACGACCTCGACCGCTTCCACTTGGTCAGCGACGTCATCGACCGCGTCCCCAAGCTCGGCGCCGTCGCGGCCTACGCCAAGCAGGAAATGCGCGACAAGCTCATCGAGCACCAGGAATACATCCGCAAGTACGGCGAGGACATGCCCGAGATCCGCGACTGGAAATGGGAGCTCTGAGTCTCGGCCCGGCCGCCTCGCGAAAGGGGCGCCAGCCGCCGTTTTTTGCCACAAAGAACACAAAGATCACAAAGGGCGGAAAATCGCTCTTTTTGCGTTCTCTGCGTTCTTTTGCGGCAAATAACGCTTATTCCCCGTCGCCCTCGCGCCCGGCGTATTCTTTGACCAGCAGGCGGCCGTCCGCGGCGACCACGATGCGGTATTGTTCCTTGCCCTGAAGCACTTCCGCCACATACTGGGCCGGCTGTTCGCGCACGACCTGGAGGGTGCCGGCGCCCGTCTCGCGGCGGATCGTGGCGCGGACGTTCTCCGGCACGTTGTCCAGGGACCGTTGCGGGGTTTCGGCTTCCTCGTCGCGGTGGCTCAATCCCTTTTCCAGCAGCAGACCGTCGCCGCGGATGATCAAGTCATATTCCGCCGCGTCGCCGGCCACCACCGCGTGGTAGAGCACGCCGTCGTCGTTCTGTTCGCGGTTCAATTCCAGCACCCGGGCGTTGAGCACCTCGGCGCGGATGGTGGCGGCGACCCGGGCCGGCACCTGGACCTGCAGCGATTCCGCGTCCCCGGCGGGCGAGACGGCCTTGACGGCATCCAGCGCCAAAACCGGTTCCACCAGCAGCAACATCCCGCCGAAACACCCCGCCAAAAGGCCCGTCACGACTGTATGCGTCTTCATGTTCCCGCTCCTTTTTTCTGTTGGGAGACGGGAAAACTATACCCTCCCGGCGCGCCGGCGCAGATCCCCGGAGGCCGGCGACGCCAACGGACCGTGGTGCGGAAATTTTTCGTTGTAACCCATAATCAGGGAATGAATTACCGAAAAGTTCACTCAAGTGAACTTTTTGCCACGGCGAAAAAACGGCTCGCGCCGAACCGGGGCTCGGCGATCCCGGAGGCGGACTCCGGTCCGCTTTCGTTTTGGAAACAGCTGGGCGTGGCGAAATCCGCTGGCGGGAGGGGCGCTGGCGAGATAACCACGCGTTGGACCGCCAGCGCATTTCGCCACGCCTGCCTTTCAAGCGGAAACGGGTCGAAGACCCTCTCGAAGAGGGGTTCGGGGAGAGCGGAGAATGCGCTCTCACCGACTTTCCGTCACACAGTCCAGCGGCCGAAATTGGCGGCGGCGCGGAGGAGGTCGAGGGCCGCGGCGGGGCCGACGGTTTCCAGGCGGTGGCGCACGGCGGCGTCCGGGCCCGGGAGTGCGCCCACGGCGGCAAAGAA
Organism: uncultured Lentisphaerota bacterium; assembly: GCA_903894975.1. GTDB lineage: Bacteria > Verrucomicrobiota > Lentisphaeria > Oligosphaerales > CAITYL01 > CAITSE01. The sequence continues at coordinate 5,376 of CAITSE010000266.1, read as the reverse complement.
GGCATTACGCGCGGCGCGGTTCGGGAATTCCGCCGCCGCCGCGGGACCGGCATAGGAAAAGTCCGCGTACCGCAGCAACCGGGTGTGCCCGGCCATGATCTCCGCGCCGCGCCGGAAATCCTCGCGCCAGGGGCGCATCGGCGCCGCGTCGAAATTATCCACGAACCGGCAGCCCGGCCGGTTCAGTTCCGTGCCGGCATTGACCGGCAGCGCCAGGTCGCGGCAGGCCTGCATGAACGCATCCAGCGCTTTGACCTTCACCGCTGCCGCTTCCGGATCCTTGAAGTTCCAGTTGCGGTCGGGCACGATGTTCGCCGCTTCGATGCCGTGGGCCATAAGCGTCTCCAGCAACCGGCGCGGATCCGCCTCCCCGGCGCTGGCGCCGTCGAGCCAGGCCATCATCGGCACGGCGCCGCAGCCGCGGATGAACCGGACCACATCTGCCAGCGGCGGAAAGGTGTCGCGGCTGGGCTGGACATAGCCGGGCCCGCCCTTTTTCATCAGTTTCGAGCGCAGGAAATCCACGAACCCGTTGACATTGGCGAGCTTCGCCTGCACCTCCGCCACGGGCATGTCGAACAACTCCGCCCAGCCGGCCGCGATCCGGCTCGGGGAGCCGTCCTCGCGCTTGAGCATGAAATTGTAATAGGCCCGGACCAGGTGCCGTTCGGTGGCATTGCCCGCCGGGGTCATGGGCAGCACGTCACGTTCGTAGTCCAGGGTCAGCGCCGGCAGTTTCGCCTGGATCCGGGCGAGCAGGTCGCGGTTGCGCTGGTGCGCCTGCGCCAGGAATCCGTCGAGCGCCGCCGCCTCAGGCGTGCCCGCCGCCGGCGGCCGGGCGAACCCGAAGCCCATGAAATACATGACCCCGGGCTCGCCGGGAGAATTAATTTCCTGCTCTGCCAGCGGTGCGAAAAAGACCCGGCTTTCAAAGCCCGCGGCAGCGCGCAGTTCCAAACGGTCAGTCGCGGCGAACCATTCGTCCAGCCCGGCCAGCACGTCAAAGTCCACGAGCCCCACCGCATGCAGTCCCGTGTTCCTCGCCTCCCACGCCAGGCGTGACGGCGACCAACCCTCGCCGTTGTACGAGCAAAAGCTGTGCATGTGCATGTTGACCGCGTCCGTCGCCGCCGCCCGCCCGCGCCAGTCGCCGCCCAACAGCTTGTCCAGCGCTTGCTTGCGCACCGCGGGATCGAACGAGCTTAACAGTGACAGATGGTCAACATTCATGGCAGGAAAGTCTCCGGAGAAAATCGGCATTCAGAAGGCTGCTGGACAACATAATGGATGCCGCGGGCGTCACCAGCGGTCAGGGGAAGGGGAGGTAATGACTCAGACAAGAGGCCTATTGCTCATATTCCACACCCACTTGGTTGCACATCATGTCTTCGCCGTATAGAGTGATGAGGTTCCTTCCTGCAGGTAAACATTCATCACGCAACGAACGGAGTGCTACATGAAGAAGCTGGCGATGTTCGCGATCCTTCTTGTCCTTGGAGCTGCCACCCACGCCGCGGATATGACACCGGTTCAGCTCGCGCTTTGGAACAAGCTCCAAATCTTTCCCGAGACCACCGAAGTCTGGGGGCTCCGACTTGATCTTCTCTATGGGAAAAACGCGAATATGTACGGTGCGGATCTCGGCTTGGTCAACAACACGGCCGACATGATCGGCGTGGAAGCCGGCGCGGTCAATTGGAACCGTGGCGATGTCCTGGGGATCCAGGCTGGCGCCCTGTTCAATGCGAACGAAGGGTCGAGCCGGATTGTGGGTATTCAAGTGGCGCCGGTGTTCAATTATGCTTCGAGCCATCATGCCGAAGTCTACGGCCTTCAGCTCGCGGTCGGCCTTAACTATATGCCTGATGCGGATGTGTATGGCCTGCAGGCCGCGTTCTGGAACGGCCTCCGCCAAAACGTCTATGGCGCAGAACTTGGCGGCATGCTCAACAACACCAGGGACATGTACGGCCTGGAGGCCGCCCTGGTCAACTTCAGCCGGGGAGACTCCTATGGCGCCCAATTGGCTGGTCTCTTGAACATCAATGCCGGGGAAAATAGCAAGGTCGGCGGCGTCCAGGTTGCTGGTCTGGTCAACTATGCTCCTAATGCCCAGGTGGTTGGCGTTCAGTTGTCCCCGTTCGGGAACATCGTGAGCGACGGTTCTTTGGAGGGCCTCCAAATTTCCTGCTGGAATACGGCTAAAAAGATGACGGGCGTCCAATTGGGCGTGGTCAATCTCAGCAATATCACGAACGGGGCTCAGATTGGTGTTTTCAACAAGAGCGACCGGATGTCCGGTTTCCAGCTCGGCCTGATCAATGTCATCAATACCAGCCCGTTGACGGGGTTCCCCCTGTTTAACGTGCAGTTCTAATCGGCAATCTCGAAGACTCTCCGCCCGGGACATCCCGTCCCGGGTTTTTTATTTACTTTACTTGAAGACGAGTACGCTCGGGTCGTAGTCGGCCGGAGCCTGGAGGCCGAGGAGGTTCAGGCAGGTCGCGGCCAGGGAGGAAATGCCGAGGCCGGGCCGGAGTTCCTTGGCGTACTCGCCCTTGCCCGCCGGATCGTAGATGAGGCAGGGGACGGGATTCAGGGAGTGCGCGGTCTTGACCTTGGCGATGCCGTTCTCGAACTTGACCGCGCCGTCCTTGACGTGCTCGTACATGTCGTCGGCATTGCCGTGGTCGGCGGAGATGATCATGACGCCGCCGGCTTTGTCGACGGCGGTCCGGATGCGGCCAAGGCAAAGGTCCACGGTCTCGACGGCGACCTGGACGGCGGGGTAGACGCCGGTGTGGCCGACCATGTCGCCGTTGGCGAAGTTGAGGCGAATGAAATCATACTTGCCGGAGCCGACGGCGGCCAAGACTTTGTCGGTGATCTCGGCGGCTTTCATCCAGGGGCGCTGTTCGAAGGGCAGACGGTCGGAGGGGACTTCGACATAGTCTTCGAGCTTGTCGTCGATCTTGCCGGACTTGTTGCCGTTGTAGAAATAGGTGACGTGGCCGAATTTCTGGGTCTCACTGATGGCCAGGGTGCGCAGGCCGAGCGGGGCCAGGAATTCGCCGACGGTGCGGTCCAGGGCCGGCGGCGTGACCAGGTAGTTCTTGGGCACGTGCAGGTCGCCGTCGTATTCCATCATGCCGGCGTAGAAGACCTGGGGACGGCGGACGCGGTCGAAGCGGGTGAAGGCGTCCTCCTCGAAGGCCGCGGTGATCTCGATGGCGCGGTCGCCGCGAAAATTGAAGTAGCAGACCGAATCGCCGTCGACGATGGGGCCGACAGGCTTGCCGTTTTCGGCAATGACAAACGCGGGCAGGTCCTGGTCGATGACCTTGGCTTCTTTGCGGTAGGTTTCAATGGCGGCCTGGGCCGAGGGAAATTGCCGGCCTTCGCCGAGGACATGGGTTTTCCAGCCGCGCTCAACCATGCTCCAGTCGGCGTTGTAGCGATCCATGGTGATGAACATGCGGCCGCCGCCGGAGGCGATGCGGGCGTCAAAGCCGTCCCGGCTCTGTTCTTTGAGGAAGGCCTCAAAGGGGAGGATGTATTCCAGGGCGGAGGTCTCACCGACGTCGCGGCCGTCGAGCAGCGGGTGGATGCGCACGGTTTTCACGCCCTCGGCTTTGGCCTGGACGATCATGGCCTTGAGATGGTCGAGATGGCTGTGGACATTGCCGTCGGAGAAGAGCCCGATGAAATGCAAGGTGGACTTGTGCTTGACCGCGTTGCCGGCGAGGGCTTTCCAGGTCTCACCCCGGAACATCTCCCCGGTGGCGATGGCTTCGCTGACCAGCTTGGCGCCCTGGGCGAAGACGCGGCCGCAGCCGATGGCATTGTGGCCGACCTCGGAATTGCCCATGTCCGCGTCGCTGGGCATGCCGACGGCGGTGCCGTGGGCCTTGAGCTTGGTGTTGGGGCAGTTGGCGTGGAACCAGTCGAGGTTCGGTTTCAGCGCGGTCTTCACCGCGTCGCCCTCGGGGAACTTACCATAACCGACGCCGTCCATGATCACCAGCACGAGCGGGCCGGGGCGGCGGGTGAACCCGGCGAGTTTGGGGAGTTTTTCCAGCATGGCGAGGGCACCTTCCGCATCGGTATGTGTTGACCGTAAAGAATGAAGAAGAAACTATAAACCGGCGCGAACTGAATGACAGCACCCCGGCTGGCATTCCTCTGGGATGGAACATCCTTTCAGAAATCTGAAATCGCTCACTCCACCCGGCCGTCGACGGTGATGGTGACCGTGCGCAGCGGGAGGGTTTTCCCGCTCGCCGCCACGGCGCGTTCCGCCAGCAGGCGCAAGCCCTGGCAGCAAGGCACTTCCATGATCGCCACTGTCACCGAACGGATGTTGTTCTGCGCCAGAATCGCGGTTAGCTTCGCTTCATACCCGTCGGTGTCGTCCAGCTTGGGACAGGCAATCGCCAGCCGCCGTCCCCGCAGCAGATCCCCGTGGAAGGCGCCTAGGGCAAAAGCCGTGCAATCAGCTGCGAGCAGCAGGTCGGCTCCGTCCCACCAGGGCGCGGAGACCGGCACCAGCCGGAGCTGCACCGGCCATTGGCGCAGCCACGAGGGTGAAGCCCCGGTGGCGGCCGCGTCGGCGACCGGCGCCGCGTCGGCGGCAGGTCCCGTGAACATGCGCGCCAGGGTTCCGGGGCAGCCGGCATGGTGGGGATGGGGCGCCGCAGGTTTGGCCGTAACCGCCGGGGCAGGGGGCGCATGGGGCTTGCCCTGACCGGCCAGATGCCGTTCCACCGCGGTAGGATCAAACGCCTTGGCTTCCCGGGTCTCGATCGTAATGGCGTCCACCGGGCATTTGCCCAGGCACGCGCCCAGCCCGTCGCAATAGGTTTCGCTGACCAGCTTCGCCTTGCCGTCTACCATGCGGATGGCGCCTTCGGCGCAGGCGGAGGCGCAGAGGCCGCAGCCGTTGCAGCGGGTTTCGTCGATGCGGATGATCTGGCGGGCATTTTTTTTCATGGGGTGTTCTCTTTTTCGTGGGTGGTGCGCGGGGGAGTTAGTCGTATTTAAGTACTACTATACTTATTAAAACCGCGGAGTCAAGGGCGGGCGCGGTTTTCGGGATAATACCATTTGTCCTGACACGTCCAGCGTTTACCCCGGAGGGCATGCGCGTCAACTTAAGGATTCGGGGCACCTTATACCGATGCGCCGCATCTTTGGAGTGCGGTGGCTTGACACCGCTTTCCCCGGCGGCGGAGCCGCTCTCCCACGCGCCCGTTGATTCCCGCGCCTCGGCGGAAGGAGAACTCAGGCTGTAGGCCGGTTCCACCGGCGGGAAAAAGCGGCGTCCAGCCGCCGGCACTCCAAAGCGGCGCGGACGCCGCGGTCAAGGCGGAGAATCAG
>CAITSE010000265.1 GCA_903894975.1 uncultured Lentisphaerota bacterium | reverse complement strand
GAACTCCCAACGTGGAGCGGGCCGTCCGAGTTCGGAGTTCCGCCTTCAGGCGGTGCCGGTTTCACGCTCTGTCGCGTCTTCGTATCCCACAAACGGTGTCTTACGTTTACGCGCATGCCCTGCGGGGGCTCCGGATGTTTTTTTCTTTCCCACGCTCCACGGGCTCACGCCCGTGGCTACGTTGTGCCATCCCCTGCGGGGATTTCGTTCCTGCCTGAATGACAGAGGAGATGGGGAATCTGCCCCTTTTCTAACAACTGAACATCCCGCCCCTCCCGTAACGGAGGCATTACGGGGAGGGTTATACCCCATAGACAGAGGGGGACTTGTCGATATAATAAGATTGCAAGAAAAGATCTGGCCGACATAAGGACTCATGCCTTGCGGCTGGGGGGGTAAGGATCAAGACGGTCCCCGGTTTTGGCGCGAGTATGCCAAGATAAGGATTCCGATGAACACGACTTCAAGTCGATGGGCAGGGCGGTACCTGAGTGCGTTGCGGACCTACCTGGCGCAAGACCCGCAGGCGAACCAGAGACCGGCGGCGAACAAACTGGGAGTCCAGGCGCAGAGGATGGGGCTGGGAATCCTGGATCTGGCGCAGGGCCACGAACAGGCTCTTTCGGCACTGGTGTCTCTGGGGCACTCCCCCGGGAATGGCAACGGGACATTCCATCGGGCTGAGAGTTTTTTCCATCAGACACTGACCCCGATCGTGACCGCTTTGGGCGCAGGCCGGGCCGCCGCCCAGAGCAAGCCGCCGCACACGCTCCTGACCGCCGCCAATCTGCGGGTGCGGCGGGAAACCATCCGGCGCAAAACCGCAGAAGTCGCCCTCAAGAAAAGCCAGACGCACCATGACCAATTGCTGGCGCAGTCGATCCTTATGCAGGAACAGTTTCGATATCTGTCCCACCAGATTTTACTGGCGCAGGAGGAAGAACGCAAGCACATCAGCCGCGAACTCCATGACGAGATCAGCCAGATCCTGACGGGCATCAATGTCCGGTTGGCCGCCTTGAAAATCGAGGCCACGGCCAACACCGGGAATCTCAAGAAGAATATCGCTCACACCCAACGGCTGGTGGAGAAGTCGATGGCGGCCGTGCATCGTTTCGCGCGGGAATTGCGCCCGGCGATGCTGGACGATCTCGGGTTAATTCCTGCGCTCCTGGCTTTTATGAAAGAATTCGGGAAACGGACGGGGCTGCATATGCGCCTCACCGCCGCGGCGCCGGCAAAACTCGAGCCGTTGGACAACCTCAAACGAACCGTGTTCTATCGCGTGGCCCAGGAAGCCCTCACCAATATCGCCAAACATGCGCACGCCAACCTGGCAAAGGTGTCACTTCAGGCACAGCCGGGCGCCGTCTGCATGGAAATCCACGACAACGGCAAGGCTTTTGACGTGAACCGCATCCTCGGCTCACGACGACGTATCCGTTTGGGAATCATTGGGATGCGCGAACGTGTGGAGATGGTTGGCGGCATCTTTTCCATCGAGTCCACCCCGAACAAAGGAACCACCATTCGCGTGATAATCCCATTCCACAACGACATCAAAAAATAAACCTGCGAGTGGAGATGCCATGAAGCACATTACCGTCCTGTTGGCAGACGACCACAATATCGTCCGGGAAGGACTCCGGGCGCTCTTGGAGATTGAAAAAGATTTTGACGTGGTCGCCGAGGCGACCAACGGTTTGGAAGCCGTGGAAAAGGCCATGGAGTTGCACCCCGCCGTTGTCGTCCTGGATCTGGCCATGCCAAAGCTCAACGGCCTGGAGGCCGCCCGGCGGATTCTCCAACAGGTCTCCCCCGTCCCGAAGGTGATCATTCTCTCCGCGCACAGCGATGACGCCTACGTCGAGCAGGTCGCCGCGCTGGGCGTGGTGGGATATCTGGTCAAACAGACATCCTCTCACATTTTGGCCAAGGCCATCCGGGAGATCTACAACGGGAAACAGTTCTACAGTCCCTCCCTGGCCGGACGCATGGGCGATCATCAGCAGGAATCGTCGCGGCGGACGGGACGGCTCAGGAAGGAAGTGGAGCACCTGACTTCGCGTGAACGGGAAGTGCTCCAATTGGTGGCCGAAGGCAACGCCAACAAGCAGGTCGCGGCCGATCTCGGGATCAGCGTCAAGACGGTTGAAAAGCATCGGCAGAGTGTCATGTCCAAACTGGGCATCCATGACACCGCGGGCCTGACCCGTTACGCAATCTCCGCGGGAATTGTCGAGAGCTGCGTCCAATGCACCATCCTCTAACCTAGCCCGGCCAAGCCGGAACCACGTTTATGGTGCTATGCGCTCGTTGCCTCCGGCTTGCCCGGGCTACTGTTTGTACGGGTTCACGGGTAAATTATGACCAGAAAACAACACTTTTACTCAGAAAGTTCTAATTTATTCACGAACCGACCGGGATGGCCACAAAAGATCACAAGGGTACACAAAAAAGAGACCTTCCATTATGGCGGATTTTCGGGATGCGTTTGCATGCGGGCCGACATGGGATACGTTTTCCCCTTTGCCAGCCGGAATCACGGCCGGCGCAACGGGTGCAAAAAGGGCCAACGCATGTTGAACAAGCAAGACTACCAAATCACGCTGGGAGTGGGCATCGCCTGCTTGATCTCCGCGGTGATCCTGCTGGTCATGAGCCAGCTGAGCGGAATGCAGCAAAAGAAATTGCAGGGGCAGCAAAACTCGATTGCCAACATCAACCAGATGCAGCAGGTGTTTAACAGCCTGCTCCAGGACATCGCCGAGTCGTCTACCCGCAGCGCTAACGTCAAAGGCTTCCTGGCCAAAGTTGGCGTCACCGTTCAACCCGCGAACCCGGCGGCAGCCGCTCCCGCCGCCATGAAGAAGTGAGGAGACTTAGATGACTACCGAAATTTCTGATGTTGAAGCCTCTGCCGCCGTCTCCCCCTTCTGGCCGCTGGTGCTGATGGGCGGTTCACTCCTGGTTCTCCTGGTCTCCATGCTGTACGGGCAAATTCGCCAATACTCCGCAGCCTCCACCGAAATCGCCAAACGTGAACTGGCCATTCAGCAGAACGGCGGCGAAATTCAGAAAAACCTGACCATCCTTGCCGGCGGCCTGGTCGAACTGTCCCGCTACGACAGCGAAGCCCGCGCCATTATCGCCAAGTATGAGAAGATGAACATCCGCTTCGCCCCGGCAGCCACGCCGGCGGCCGCGGTTCCCGCCACCAAGTAATTCCGCCGCCACGTTTCGGCCCGACGCCGGAACTTGCGTCGGTTCTCAATCCGGCGACAGCCCCACCCGGCTGTCGCCGGTGCGTTTTTCCGCCAGCTTCCGCATCCGGTTGCGCCGGTAGCTGCGGGCGGCCCACAGGGCGACGGCATAGGCCAGAACCGCGGCGGCGGTGCTCACCAGCAGCGTGCCGACGGAAAAGGCCACGAGGTCGCGGCTAATCTCGTGATGATTCCAGAGTTCATTCCATATCTGTTTCAAATTATCCAGCCCGAACTTGCGCACCCAGCGCTCTCCCGCCCGGTGCAGCAGCAGTGATCCGACCACCCAGTGGACCGGAAGGTACATCGGCACCGGCAGCGGATTGACAAAGGTGCAGATCAAGCTCACCGGCCGGCTGGCCCGGAACAGATACGCCAAGGGAACCGCCGCCAGCAACTGAAAGGGCGGCGGCACCGCCACTCCCAGGAAAACCCCCAGCGCCGCACCCCGGGCAATGCTCTCCGGACTGGCGCGATTGCGGACGACCTTGTAATAGTAATAGCGTAATGGACGTTTTATCTGCATAATCGCGTTGGATCCCTTCGCGCGCCGCCGGAAGTTTCGGATCAGCACCAACGTACCGCGGCGGCCGCGCTCCGCAAATCCGACCGAAACCACTCGGGGAAGAGACCGGGATGTCAAATTCACCTGGTAACGGCGGAGAGAAATTCCTGAATTCTTCAACCCTCCCTCTCTGGAACCACCTGGTTCCAGCCATCATCCGAGCGGCCAGCCTCGGCCTGCTGCTGACGGTGGCCGCCGTCGTGGGCATGTCCCGGGCCATGGGGGCCGAACCGATCCGCGTAACCGCGCAATTAGTCCGGGAACCGGCCGCGGATCAGCCGTTGCGCCTCGAATTCCGCTTTGAAACCGAACCTGGCGTGCAGGTCTATGCCGCAGCATCCCACGGCTTCGGCATCCGCGACATCTCCGTCGCCGGACTCGGTCCGGCCAAGATGAATCTGCCGGCTACCATTGCCATCCCCGATCTGCTCGCCGACCAACCCGGCGCCACGGTGCCGGTGTTCTCCGGCTCGGCGGTCATGACCGTGACCCGACCGGCGACGGCCGCCGTGGGCGCCGCCTGGAAGTACGAAGGTGAAATCCGTTACCAGTGCTGCACGAAAACTGTCTGTTTCCCGCCCAAGACCCAGGCCTTTGCGTTTCATGGTGTCATCGGCCCCACCGCATCCACCGTCACCCCGGACACCGTCACACCGACACCGCCCGCCTGGGGCGGGCACGGTCTGCTGCTCGGGATGCTGGCGGCCTTTGCCGCCGGGCTGGCCCTGAGCCTGACCCCCTGCGTCTATCCCATGATCGGCATTACCGTGGCGGTGATCGCCGGCCGGGAAAGTACGCGCGGCCGCAAGGTCTGGCTCACTTTCTGGTATGTTCTCGGGCTGGCGCTGACCTATGCCGCGGCCGGAGTGCTGGTCGCCCTGGCGGGAAACCGCGCGGCCGCCTTTCTGCGCTCGGGCTGGGTCCTGGCCCCGGTCGGCGTGGTGTTCCTGTTGACCGGGCTCTCCATGTTCGACCTGTTTACCCTGGCCATCCCCTCCGGTCTGGCCGCCCGGCTTCAGGCGGCGGGGCGGCGCGGTTCGTCAGCCGCGGGCGTGTTCGGCATGGGTGCGCTGTCGGCGTTCGTGGTCGGCCCCTGCGTGACCGGGCCGCTGGTGGGGCTGATGACCTATGTGGCCACCACCGGCGCCTGGCTGACCGGGTTTCTGGATTTCTTTGCGCTGGCCTGGGGCATGGGCGCGGTCCTGTTCCTGGCCGGCAGCGCCTCCGGCTGGCTGCCCAGGGCGGGAAAGTGGATGGAGGCGGTCAAGCGTGTCCTGGGCATGATCCTGATCTGGGCGGCGTTCCTGTTCACCCGGCCGCTGACCGGGGAAACCGTGTATTGGGCGGCGACCTTCGTCTGCATCGCCGCCGGCCTCGGCGTCCTGGGCTGGCTGCGCCTGCCCGAAAAAGCCTCCGCCGTGGACGGACGGATCTGGTGGCCGCGGCTGCGCCTGATCCTCGGCATCGTCCTGCTGGCGGCGGCCGCAGCCTGGATCCTGAACGGCCAGCGCCAGAACCTGATACCGACGGCCGCCGGAGATGGCAAGGTAGTCCTGGCGGCGGAACAGATTGCCGCAGAGGGGAAACCGATCATCCTGGAATTCCAGGCGCCCTGGTGTGCCATCTGCAAAGAACTGGAACGCACCGTGCTGGCCCGACCAGACATTCGGAAAACGCTGGAACGCTACCATGTGGTCAAGGTCGATTTCGACCGCAACCCGGAACTGGTCAGGCGCTTCGAAATCATCGGCCCTCCGGCCTTTGTCTTCCTCAAGCCGGATGGCACGCCGGACGGCGCCACGGCCGTCACGGCCGCCGACCTGGAGCAACGCCTGGCCGGTCCGAAACTCTGACTCCGCCCTCACTCCACATTCTGCACCTGTTCGCGGAGCCGTTCCAGTTCACCGCGGAGTTCCAATGCCTGGTGAACCACCAGGGTTTCCGCCGCCTTGGCGCAGAGCGTGTTGATCTCACGCCCCATTTCCTGGCAGAGAAAGTCCAGGGCGCGGCCGACGGGCTCGCCGCCCTTCTTCGCGCACAGATCCTTGAGCTGGCCGAGATGGCTTTCCAGGCGGACGACCTCCTCATGAATGTCGCTACGTTCGGCCCAGAAGGCGATTTCCTTGGCCAGCCGGTCGTCGTCCGGGTTCAGGTCCAGGCCGAGCACGCGGATCCGTTCCCGGAGATGATCGCGGCAGTACTGGAGCGCATCGTCCTCCCGTTCGCGGATGAGTTTCACTCCCCGGGTCAGGCAGGCCGCGGCCCGTTCCAGGTCGGCCTGGAGCCGGAGCCCTTCGGCTGCCTGCATCCGGTGCAGGTCGGCCACGGCGGCATCGAATGCCGTCAGCGCGGCGGCTTTCACGGTTTCCGGCACGTCCGCGGCCGGCATTTCCCGCACCACGCCCGGCACGGCGGCCAGGTCGCCCAGGGTTAGCGTCGGAGTCAGTCCCAATTCCATGGCCAGGGCGCGCCACTGGTGGACTAGGCCCCGCACCACGGTTTCATCCAGAGTCACCGGCGCCGGGTTAAGTTCGGGCGGCAGCTCGCAGGCCACGGTGGCCGTGACCGCGCCCCGGCCCAAAGCCGCCTGGGCCCGGAGCCGCAGCCCCGGTTCCAGGGCCGCCAGTTCGGGCGGCAGCACCAGGCGCAGGTCCAACTGTTTGCGGTTGACCGAGGTCAGTCCGACCCGGACCCGCACCGCGCCGTCCCCGCCCTCGCCCCGGCCGCATCCCGTCATGCTGCGCATTACCCGATCTCCTGTTAAAGCCGTCATGGGTTCCGCGCGGCACGGCGGCCGGAATTGTGGCTGCGGGCCTGATCGGAAAGGTTTGGCCTACTATATCGCACGGTGACCATCGGTGCTGGCTCTGAATTCGGCGGGCAAGATGCCCGCCGGCCCATGTTGCCGGGTGGGACACCCGCCCTCCTCCCCGGACAACGCGGGCAAGAGGCCCACGGTCCCAAGTGGATGGGACGTCCACTCTCCCAGAGACGCTCCGGCGGGGCGAAATTCGCTGGCGCAGAGAGCGTTGGCGAGATGACCGCGCGCAAGTCGCCAGCGCATTTCGCCACGCCTTCAAACGGAAACGGGTCGAAGACCCTCGCAAGGGGGCTCGGGGGGCGCGCGAACTGCGCCCCCCGACGGCTTTCAGCGCGGGAAGAAGCGGTCGATTTCCTGGCGGGCGATCTCGACGGCGCGGCGGGGTTTGTTCAGGTTGCCGTGCATGGAATAGACGTCGCGGACCACGAATTCCACGGGCAGGTTCCGGCCGGCCGTGATCTCCAGCGTTTCGCGGATTTCCGCGGCCCAGGTCGCCTCGTTCAGGACGACGTCCACTCCGAGCAGGTTCGGGTTCGGCTTGCGCGAGAAGATGATGCCCGTGCCCTCCAGCGCCTCCGCCATGTACCGCTGGTCGGCCCAGCGGGAAATGGAGACGGCCTTCAGGTTCGGCAGCATGCTCAACGAGCTTTCCCACAACGGATCGGCCGGCTCGCAGCAACCCCAATAGACCAGGCCGAACATCTCCGCCAGCGCCCGGTAATGCGGGAAAATCTGGTCATGAAAAATCTCGGGGGAGACGCCGACCGTCTCCTGACTGTCCAACGTCCCCCACATGTCCGAGAGCCGGATCTGGCCTGGCGTCACTTCCCGCCGCGGCAGGAGCGTGGTGAAATTGTAGCAAGTGCCGCAGGTGCACTGGTTACCGTGGTTGAGCACGAGCAACCCTTCCGCCTCCGCCCAGCGCGACATGCGCATCGCATTGTCCCGCAGCAGAGCAAGCAGTTCCTGGAGCTTGTCCGGGCAGTCATACATGGCCAGGAAGAAGGCTTCCATGCTCAGCAACCGCATCAGACGCTGGGTGACGCTGCCATTGCCGAAGGTGCCGGAGCGGATGACCACCGGCAGGAGGTCGCCGAACGCCTCCTCCAGGAACGCCTTCTCCTCCAGCGTCTCCTCCCGTTTCACACCGAAGGTGGCGGGCTTGACCATGGCGAAGCCGTCGGTGTTGAGATCCTTGATTGGGCAGTCGAAATGATAGCCGGTGACCACACCCTCGGCGTCCTTGACGTACTCCGTGGGAATTTTGATGCCGAACTCGTCGTGCCAGACGTGCCAGCCCATGTCCAGGGTGTCGGGGCAGACATGATCGTCATTCAGGATTTCCTGGTGCCGGATGTGACGGAGGAATCCCCGTTCCAGACGCCGGCCGTAGTCGCTGCGGCACTGGAAGATGGAGTCCGGCATAAAATCGCGGTCGAAGCTCCCGCTCTCGATGGCGAACGGCGGGCGCGCGCCGGGTTTGGCGTCGTTCATGTCGGTCCACAGCCGCCGCCGATCCGCCATCACGGGCAACGCGGCGATTTCCGCCTGGCGCCGGGCCAGGGTGCGCAGACGCAGGCGTTCTTCGGCGGGCAGGGAGTATGTCATGCGAGGAGCTTCCGCTTTTGTTTCTGAATTCTTTGTAGGAGTGCGAGCACTTAGAATATAGCAAGCATGCGACGGCTTATTCCTAGTGGGGGTCAATACCCCGACCCTCTGGGTAGTTTACCGTTTTCGGTTGGGTTTGTGTTATGGCCGGCTGTCGTCTGCGGTTCCGTGACGGAGACGATCGCGAATGCTGGTTGAACAAGGCTTTCAGCCTTGACTGGTTTTGT
>CAITSE010000264.1 GCA_903894975.1 uncultured Lentisphaerota bacterium | reverse complement strand
TTAAACCTCTCTTCTATGAACGCATTTAGACTGGCCGTTTGCTCGGAGGGGTGAGTGATTGACGCAATTGCACGCAGTTCGTCAGCCCAGACAGAGAAGTTCCGTTCGAGTTCTTTCGTGGACGTTTTCGTGAAGATGTAGTAGAACAGGAACGACTCCAGTTGGGCCACAAAATGGTCGAACAGGGGTTTTGGCAGATTACTGGCAGCAAGCAGAAGAACAAAGTGCAGACTGAATGCCCCGCCACACAGACGCTTCAGATTGTCCATGGCAAGGCTCGGTTGTCCGTCGTTGCCCAGGCCCTTTGCATAGCCAAGGTAAAGCTCGACGTTCTGGGCGATCTTACGCACGAACTCGAACGGCTTGGTCGGGTATTCGCAAAGCGCCGCGTTATCCTTTTTGGTGAACCAATCGTATATCTCATCCTCGCGCACGACGGCGTCTCGTCGCTCCTTCTCATTGCGGAAAATCTCGATTTTGTAGTTCGCCATCAGGAAGTAGCGCAGAAACCGCAGGGGCTTTTCCTTTGCCTTCTCAAGCGGCTTAGTGATCTTCTTCCAATCGTCTTTAAGCCTAGTGAACTCCTGCGTCTTGACATGTGTGAAGAGAAGATTCTTCAGAAGGTCCATCGGGTTGAGACCGATGCCCCGCTCGTTGATCGTCTCGAATATCTTCAGGGCGCTGCTCACATCGGTGGAAATCTGAATAAAGACGACGCTGTTCGCCACGTAACCCCAGTATCTCTTGAGGTCCGCTAAGTCATCGAAGTTGCTCTGGAGATACCGATAGAGTGTGCCGTAGGCATTCGTTATGTTTTCCAGGGAGCCGAAACAGGGGAGCCCCGCCGCTTGAATACCGGCTCTGGTCGACTCGGGATCGGAGTCCATCTCGACGATCTTTGCCATAAGCTCGCCAGCGTTTTCGTAACGAGGCTCCAGTTTGAGGCTTGTCTGGGTGTTGCCGTCGCTAGCCGTGTAGCTTGTCGAGATCAGTCCTCGGATGGTCTGGCATTGTGGTTGACCACGAAAGATGTTTTTCAGCGCCAGAAGAAGGAGAAAGAAAGTGGTTAGACGTTGCTGACCATCAATCACCTCATAGTGGTTCTTCTCGGCGGTCGGAGCCACGATCACAGTTCCAATGAAATACTCGCGGCCTGATCCGCCGTCGATCTGTTCGTCAATGTCGTCAAGAAGTTGCTGCACCTCTTTCTCGGTCCACACATACTCCCGTTGGTAATCCGGAACGATGTAGAAGCATTCGCGGAATGCTTCCTCAATGCTGTACCTGTAGTTCTCGATCTTCGCCATGGTAAGCCCTCAATGAATACAATCGTCAGACACTAGCCAATTCAGTCCGCCTGCGAGTCCTCCGCCGACTTTCACTGCCGAACCAAAATGTCAATTTCAGTTGCTTTGACTTTCCAGGGTTATCCCATCTTTATCTGTTTTTGACCGATCCACTTTTGTAGATCGCGTCCCTATTGACGCCCAGATGGGCGGTAATCTCCTCAACCCAAAGCCCGCGCTGTTGTTCTTGCATGATCGCCCGATCCAGCGAGCTGTTATGGTCGCCTTAACCGATTCATGAAGCGAGCGAATATAGTCGGACTCATCCAAGGATGCCAGCATAAAGCTGACAGGATACAACAGGGCAGGTTGATGCTGGCATCCGAGGTAATGGAGCTTGTTGGGAAGTCCTCTTTGATGTTTCGGTATTAAAGTCCAGTTACCCGGCATCAAATGTGCCACAATCAGTGAAATTATACTCCGCGCCCAAGGACATTTCTCGTCCTTGGGTAAGGAGGGAGAACCCGGATGCGTTTGAATGCAACAACGAACACGTCCGTGCAGGAAACATGAGCATGGGAACAGAGCATCTCTCCGTAGCCGAGACGAGATGTAAAGATGGGGTGGGATACTCTGGTCGCTTACACTGTGGCGGACTACCCTGTCTGGGGTTTATACGGAGCCAACTTTAATTTCAGGCCCTTCGAGCGGCCTTTGTCTTGACCCAGAACGCCGAGGACGTCAGTCCCCGGCGTTTTCTGTTTTTACACGTTTCCCGCCAAGAGCGTCAGGGAAGCGGGGAACTTTGCCCGCGAAACACGCGAAATGGCGCTAAAAACCGTTTCTTTGCCGCAAAAGAACGCAAAGATCGCAAAGGATAAAGGCGTAGGGACTAAAGGCGTAGGGACACGACACCCTTGTTCTGAACTGAGTTATCCTGTGGTTGACCTGACGATGACACCGATCGGTAATATTTACTCCGTTGTCCCAGCGAAAAGCTGAAAAGTTCCCGAACGGTAAGCTTTGAGTTGAATTACGTTAAATTACATGTAATATTACCGATCGGGAACCATGAAAATCATCAACCCCGCACAACTTGGCGCGGAAGTCCGCGCGAGGCGCAAGCAGTTGAAGGTCACCCAGAAGGAACTGGCCATGACCTGCGGCACGGGCTTGCGCTTCATTGTCGACCTCGAAAAAGGCAAGCCCACCTGCCAGGTTGGCAAGACCCTGCAGGTGCTGCAAGCCCTCGGGCTTGTCCTTGAAACGGGCTGCATCGGCAATGCCGGGCCCGGAGACAAGAGGCCATGAAACGGCTGACCGTCTACTTGAACGGTGAACCTGTCGGAGCCCTTGACCAGGACGACGGCGGCCTGCTCGGATTCCGTTACAGCCCGGAGTGGTTGAACAAGCCGGAAGCCGCCGCCCTGTCACGCTCGCTGCCTCTGCAACGCGAGGCCTTCCGGGGGAAGCATGCCCGCCCCTTCTTCGCCGGGATCCTTCCTGACGAAGGCCCGCGGCAGCAGATTGCCTCCATTCTCGGCATCAGTGAACGCAACGATTTTGCGATATTGGAACGGATCGGCGGTGAATGTGCGGGAGCTGTCAGCCTGCTGCCGGAAGGCATGCCGTCACCCGTCGGCGAAACGCGGCTGCGCGAACTGGATGAGCAAGAACTTCGGGAAATCATGGCCGAACTGCCCCGCCGCCCCCTCCTGGCCGGGCAAGCGGGGATTCGCCTTTCGTTGGCCGGATCGCAGGACAAACTTCCGGTGGTTCTGCATGACTCACGCCTCGCGCTGCCTCTCGGCAATACGCCGAGTACGCACATCCTGAAACCGGAACCGGAGCGGTTCCCCGGCCTGGTTGCCAACGAAGTCCTCTGCATGACGCTGGCGAAGGCGGTTGGCTTGAGTGTTCCCTTCGTGACCCCCCGTTCGATTGGCGACAAAGCATGCATCCTCGTTCAGCGCTATGACCGGACGATCAGCCCGGATGGCGCGGTTGCACGGGTGCATCAGGAGGATTTCTGTCAGGCGCTGGGGATTCCCCCGGAGCGGAAATACCAGCAGGAGGGTGGTCCCCTGCTTCGGGATTGTATCGCGATGCTCCGCGAATGGTCCACCGCGCCCGTGTTGGACATCCGGGACTTCCTCGACGGATTGATCTTCAATATGCTGATCGGCAATGCCGACGCCCACGGCAAGAACTACTCGCTGCTTTACCGCGGCGGCGAACGGCGGCTCGCCCCCTTCTATGACCTGGTCTGTACGCTGGCGTGGCCTGAACTGTCGAAGACCCCGGCCATGAAGATCGGGCAGAGCGATTCCATCGAGACGATCACCCTGGCCCATTGGAAAAAAATGACGGAGGAAACACGCCTGGGCTGGCCCATGGTGCGGGAACGAATCACCGGACTCTGCAGAAAAACCCGTGCGGTCCTGCAGGATTCCCGAGCATGGGAAACCCCCGGCGATGCCGCCACGGCCGATCGGGTGGCCAGTATCGTTGAAGCGCGCGCATCCTCGCTGCTGCAAAGCATGAAATAAACCAACCGGCGTCCCATGGGACGCCCAGGCTGATCGGGGGTTAGACTGCAGAACGGTTCGCCTGATGACTCACGAATCTGCCAGAATAGCCACAACCAATCACAAGGGCACACAAAAAACGCGTCATTCACGTTGTGTTTCTTTGTGCTCTTTTGTGGCAGAACGGTTTTCATCTCATGAATCGATCGGCGTACCGGTTGGGGCTTGATTGCCGGGGAAACTGCGGTATGGTGTGTCAAGCGATTGATGTTGTGCCGGGCGGCGGCACCGGAGGATCATGCGCATGCGCTGGAATCTGGGAACTTTCCTGGCCGGAATCGTCCTGACGGCGGCAACCGCCCGGGGGGCGACGGAACTCTCGCAGTACGGGATCACCTGGAAGTTTGACCGGGATTATCCGGCCGGCCGGTTCTGCAACGGCGATCTCTGGGTGGTCGGGCCGGTCAAGCTTATTGCCATCGAGAATTCCTGGCACACCCACGGCCCGAAACCCGAGCCCGGGCTGGACGGATCCATGATCAATCCGCCGGCGACCGACAAGCAGGGGTACGACAAGCGGCTGAACTCCTATGTCGCCGCCCTGAACGTCGCGGAACGGAGCCCGACCGGGAAAAGCCCCCTGGAATTGAAGGCCGGGGAATCGCTGGTCAGCGCCGTGAGCTGGCTCGTCGGCGAACCGGGCTGCCCGAAGATCAACGGGGGTACGGGGATGCCCCGACCGGTCCTGCGCGACGCGGCGGTCCTGACCTGCCTGGCGGCGGCGCCGCCGGAAGGCAGTTTCCGCCCGCCGTACTGCGGCAGGGACAAGGCCGTCCGGTTCAATAAAAAGGATCTCAAGTACGCGTTGCTGAAGGCGTTGCCGCCGGTAAACGGGACGCCGGATTTGGCCGGGATCGAGAAAAGTGTGGCGCGTCCGTGGATCGACCATGTGTATCAGTTCCTCGGCGCCATGGTTCATCCGTCGGAAAACATGCCGCAGTACGGCCGGGAGTTTTCGATCACGCTCGGCGATGCTGCCCTCCTGCTCCTGCTCGACCTTCCGAAGGAGCAAAAGGAAAAGATCCTGGTCGGTTTTGTCCAGATCGGCATTGATTTTGCCGCCATTGCGGACAACGGCGGCGGCTGGCCGTCCAACGGCGGCCACCACATGGGCCGGAAATGGCCGATTCTTTTTGCCGGAATCATGCTGAATGACGCGCACATGAAGGGCGTCGGCCAGTGGAAAACCGCGTTTCAGGAAGACCTCGACACCTTTTATGTCTCTCAGGCGGAAGTGGACATGACGCACGGCAGCGCCTGGAGCCCGGACTCCCGGGCGTCGCGAAAAGCCTATGAGAAAAAGGATGTCGGTCTGCCGGAATGGGGTATCGTCCATACCACCAAGCCCGCGGCGGACAACATGGCCTGGGACGCCACGTACCGGGGGATCAACAACGTCGGCTATACGGGCTGGGTGCTGGCCGCGCAGATCATGGGGCAGAAACCGGCGTGGAATCACGACCCGCTGTTCGACTATGCGGACCGGTTGGCAGCCTGCGACCCCAAAGCGTTCAGCAGCGAGTTTGTGAAAAACATGTGGAAAAGCTACCGGGCCGGCTGCGGTCCGGCGTGGGTTCCTGACGACGCGTCCGATCCCTACAGTCCGGGCAAACGTCAAATCAAGGTTCGTTGATCTTGGCTTCCGGTTTTCTTCCCGGAGGATGATCATGCGCATGGCTGTGCGCCGTCTCGTTTTTTTCGGCACAGTTTTTCCTGCTTGTGCCGGCGGTGGCGAAAGGAATCTCCGATGGCAAAGTCTCCCATTCTCTCCCTGTTCCTTCTGGCTGGCGCGCTTGTCGTTACGGAAGCGGAGGACCTGAATTCCGCCTCAGGTGCCGAACCGCCTCCGGCAGGGGCCGGACTCGTTTTGGCGCCGTCCGTGCGGGCAAATGAGGCGGAGCGGCTGGTTCTGGAGCGTTACATCGGCCACGCCGTCGCCCATACCGCCGGAACGACCAGGGAGAAGGCGGCCAAACAGTGTGCGGAATCTCCGGAGATGTTTGCCTGGGTGGATTTCCCCTACTGCGACGCCCTGCTGGACGCCTGCGCTCTACGATCCGGAGCTGTCCAACCTGGCGTTCGCGGGGCCGCACGAGGCCGAAATCCTGGCCCGTTCGACCAATGCCTGGGGCGGATGCGTGGGCCTCTCGCCGTATGTGCGGGCCAAGTATCTGCTGCGGCCGCTCGTGGAAAAGCAGAGGCAGCCCTTTCTCCAGTACGGCGAAACCTTTCTGGCGGATCCGGACAACCGTGCGTTTGCCGAAAAACTCCGGTTCACGATCTCGCCGCCGGGGCATGTCACGACCTTGAAGCCGAGTCAGATGCCCGGCCGCACAGACTGAAACCCCGTCGCCGGGATATCCATTCCTGACGCCACGGGAACGGGGAGTTCCCAACGGCTTTCTCTGCGTCTTTGTGCCTTCTGTTCGCGTTTCAGCCGGGGTTGGCGTCTGTGAGGCGGGCGCGGATTTCGCGGACCAGGGTGGCGGCGGCGTCGGGGGCGGCGAGGGTGTCGCGCAGGGCGTTGCCCCAGGGGCGGACAGTGTCGGGGTCCCCGAGCCAGGCCCGGAGGATTGCGGCGAGGCGGGCGGGCGTGGCGGGATCGGTCTGGGGCAGGAGCTGGCCGCCGCCGCGGGCGATGGCGGCCCGGGCGTTGAGGGTCTGGTGGTCCTCGGCCGCGGTCGGGAGTGGAATGAGTACGGCGGGCTTGCCGAACAGGGCGAGTTCGGCCAGGGTGCTGCCTCCGGAACGGCAGACGACTAGGTCGGCGGCAAGATAGGCGGAGGCCATGTCGCTTTCGGATTTCTTGACGCAGGCGGTGAGTCCGGCGGCGCGGTAGGCGGCTTCCAGTTCACGGTTGTCGTCTTGCCCGGTGAAGTGCAGGAGCTGGAGGCGTTCGCGGCCGGAGGCGTCCAGTGCGGCGAGGGTGTCGAGGATCAGGAAGTTGACGAAGCGCGCGCCCTGGCTGCCGCCGAACCCGAGCAGGGTGGGGCGTCCGGGGGTGAGTCCGGCGGCGCGCAGGTAGTCCAGGGGCGGTTGCGGTTCGCGGGCGGCTCGGAGCAGGGCTTCGCGCAGGGGGAACCCGGTCCAGAGCAGGGGGCAGTGAACGGCGTCGGGGTTGGCCTGTTCGCGGAAGGAGACGGCCAGAAGGGTTGCTTGTTTGGAAAGGAGGCGGTTGGCGCGGCCGGTGAGGGCGTTGCCTTCGTGCAGGATGAGCGGGATTTTGGCGCGGCTGGCGGCGAGGCAGACGGGGGCGCTGGCGAAACTGCCCATGCCGAGGAGGGCGTCGGGTTTGCCGGCGGCGATGGCGCGGCGGGCGTCGAGCATGGCGCCCAGGAAGCGGAAGGGGAAGAACGGCCAGAGCCAGGGGCGTTTCGGC
Source organism: uncultured Lentisphaerota bacterium (assembly GCA_903894975.1). Classification (GTDB taxonomy): domain Bacteria; phylum Verrucomicrobiota; class Lentisphaeria; order Oligosphaerales; family CAITYL01; genus CAITSE01. The sequence continues at coordinate 11,275 of CAITSE010000264.1, read as the reverse complement.
AGGCGGACGGAGCGGATTTCCCGGGACTCGAACCCTTCGTTCCGGGCGGCGAGGAGATGGGCCGCCGCATGATGTCCGGAAATGAAGAAGGTGGCGCGGCCGCCCTGGCGGCGCCATTCCTGAGCCGTGGCCAGGGCCGGATAGAAATGGCCGCCGGTGCCGCCGCTGGCCAGGGCGAGGTGAAGAGGCGAGCCGGAGTTGCTGCTGGAAGAGGGGGAATTCATCAATGGAAAAGTTTGTCGGGCACGGCCGGAGGCCGGACCTGGTTGCCGTGTTCCTGGGCGAGTTGTTCAGCCAGGACGCGGTCGGCGTGGCGGGAGACGCTCAGGACCATGCCCAGGCCGATGCCGAAAGCCAAGATGCTGGAGCCGCCGTAACTGATGAACGGCGCGGTGACGCCGGTGGTGGGCAGGAAGCCGCTGACCACGCCGAGATTGACGAACACATGCAGGCCGATGGCCAGGGCGATGCCGGTGCAGATCAGGCTGCCCTCGCGGTCGGCGGCCCGGGCGGCCATGTGCAGCAGGGTGAAGGTGAGCAGGAGAAAGGTGATGAGGACCAGCAGGACGGCCAGGAATCCCAGCTCCTCGCCGACGATCGAGAGGATGAAGTCGGTGTGAGCTTCCGGCAGGTAGAATTTCTTCATGCGGCTTTCGGTGAAGCCGAGGCCGGTCCAGCCGCCGGAGCCCAAGGCCAGGATCGAGTGCCAGAGCTGGTAGCCGTCGCCTTGCTGGACCAGTTCGGGGTTCATGAACGAGGTGAGGCGGCTGAAGCGTTCGGGACTGACGCAGATCACCCCGAGAACCGTCATGAGTCCGCCGAACATGAGCCCCATCAGATAGCGCAGGCGGATGCCGGCGGTGAAGGCGATGCCGAGCACCATCAGGCCGGTGATGACGGTGACGCTGAGACTGCCGCCGAGCAGGATCAGTCCCGTGGCGCCCCCGGCGATGCCGACGGGCAGCAAGAACCCGCGCCAGGTTTCCAGCGCGAAGCGATTGTTCTTGCCGTAATAGTCGGCCAGGAACAGGATGATGCCGAGTTTGGTGAACTCGGAGGGTTGCAGGCGGATGGGGCCGAACTTGTACCAGCGGAAGGCGCCTTTGACGCCGCCGGTGAAGGGCAGGTGCGCGGCCAAGCCGGGCGACACTTTGTGTACAAGATGGGCGAACGCCAGGTATCCCAGCAGGAGCACAAAAAAGAACAGAATGAAGATGGAATACCGGCAGAGCAAATGATAGTCCACCTGACGCATGATTCCGGCGGCGGCAAAGGCGCTGACAATCCACATGGCCTGCATCCGCAGGTTACGGTCACCGGCCGTGGCGTAGCTGGTGGAGTAGAGCATGATCAGCCCGAACACCACCAAGGTGCAGACAAGCACGATGAGAAAGGTGCGCGGGGTCCGCTGGAACGGAATGGAGGAGGGCATCGGCGGCGGGGCTCCGGAATGAAGGGAAAACAATATAGCGTGACGGTTGGCCTGTGGTCTGTGGCCGGTGGGCTTGTGGGGGTGAAATTTGAAACTGGAAATTTGAAACTTGGCAGTCCCCAATCGGCACTCGGCAATCGGCAATCGAAAATCGAAAATCGAAAATCACCCCCGCATCCGCTTGCCGTGTTCGACGAGCAGGGCGTGGAATTCCTGGTAGCATTCCAGGGTGCGGGGCAGGCGGCGGATGCAGAACGCTTTGGCGATTTCGAAGCGCTGGTGCTCGTCGTGAGGAAAAGAATAATCTCCGGGATGATAACCGGTGTGGCTACTGGTCTTGGTGGGATTGCCGCCGGCGATCCCGAGCAGCGGCCACCAGCCCTGGGGCCCGTAGGCCGCCAGCAGGTTGGCGTAGACGGCGCCCAGGGCGGTTCGGGGCGGAAGTTCAGCCGGGGCATGGGTTGCGGGGCGGTTCATGACTGCGTACAGTATTGCCGGGGCAAGGCGATGCGAGGAGCTGGCCAGGCTGGCGCGGAGATTTCTCCATGACGGTGCGGAATTCGTGGCGGGTAAAAACACATGCGGCGGTGGTCCTGGCTCTTGCCGGAATGCTGGCCCTGTCCGGCTGCCGGCCGGCATCCGAAGCGGCCGCGCCCGCCGCTCCCGGGGATGGGACGGTTTCCGGAATGTTGCAGAAGGCTGCTGTCGGCACGGTGACCTTGGAATTTCGCGAATCCGGGCTGGGCGCCGGGGCGCCCTGGCGGTCCCAGGCCAGCGGGTTTATTCTGGACGGTCTGGTAGTGACGTGCCTGCATGCCTTGGACGGCGCCGCCCGGGCCGATGCGCGTCTGGCCAGCGGTGAAAAAGTGCCGGTAACCGCGCTGCGCGGCGTGGACTGTGGTTCAGATCTGGTTTTGTTGCAGGCGGAAGGAGTGCCGCGGGAACAGGGGCTTGCCCTCGGCGACAGTGCGGAGATGCGGCCGGGCATGCCGGTCTGGGTCATTGGCAGTCCGCGCGGGTTGAACGGGACGGTGACGACCGGGGTGGTTTCCGCCCGCCGGGTCATGCCGGGGGGGGCATCCTGGATTCAGATGACGGCGGCATTGTCGGAGGGGTCGAGCGGATCGCCGGTGTTGAACCGCCGGGGCGAAGTGGTGGGGGTGGCGGCCATGGTGGTGGAAGGCGGCCGCGAACTGTTTTTTGCCGTGCCCGCGGCGGTGCTGGAGGCGATGAAAGTGGCCGGTCCGTCGCCGCGTTTGGGACCGGATCCGGAACTGGTTCACGCCGGGATGGTTCCCGCGGTGGCGCCGAAGGGCTTCGGCATCAGCTTGCCGCTGGCGCAATGGGAGCGGCGCCGATGCCAGACCGCGTCGGGAGAGGTCTGGCGGAACGTGCTGGAACGGTTGCCGGCCGGGGATGCCGCGGCGGTGCGGTCGATCTTGGCAAGCGCGATGCCTGTCAGTCCCGGGGATTGCCTGCGGCTCGGTCAGGCGGCGGCGGCAGGACGGAGTTTCGGCGCCGGCACGGCTGGATTTGTGGCGGAGATGGCTGGGCGCGAAACGGTGTTCTGGCCTGGGAATGCCCTGGGTTGGCTGGCCTTGGGCACGTCCCAGTTGGAAGCGGGGCAGGCCCCGGCCGCGTTGCGATCATTTCAGCTTGCCGCCGCTTTGCAACCGGAGTTGCCGGCCGCCTGGCAGGGGTGTGGTATGACCTTGCGCCGTTTGGGTCGCGAGACGGAGGCGGTCGCGGCGTTCCGGCGCGGTGAAGCCGCCGCCGGCGGAAAGGGGCCATGAGGAGAATACGGTCAGGCTGGCGCGGCGGCAGGCAGAGTGTTTCCGTTTGGCGCCACGGCGGCGCCGGGGTGTGTTTGCGGTTGGCGCGGCTGGCCCTGATCGCGGGTTTGGTTGGCGGTTGTGCGGCTCCCGATGGCGCCCTGAATCTGACCGGCGCCGCCGCTCCGCAGGAAGAACCGGTCGCCACGGCCCCGCAGATTTTGGTCCGGACCCGTCTCGATCCGAAAACAACGGTGGCGGCCCGGGAGGTGTTCATCCGCACGGTGACGGCCAGTCCCGTGGCATCCCTTCTCAACCGCGGCCCGGCAGGACTCAAGCCGTTGGGAACGGTGGAATTGGTCATGGACGCGACCCCGGCGGAGTTCCAGACCGCGCTGGCGGCGACGGGGTTCTCCCCGGGCGCTTCCGCCTTTTATCTACCTCGCGGCTCCGCGGCCGGACTGCCGCGCATCGAACTGGCCTGGGTTCGGACCGGCGGTCAGGCGCCGGAGGCCTTGTTGGCGCACGAGGCGGTGCATCATTTGTTGCGGGAGCGGGTGGACCGGGTGTTCGCCGCCCGGGCCGGGCTGCCGCCGGAACTGGAGGCCCTGCCGGTCTGCACGCCTTTCTGGCTGAACGAAGGGTTGGCGACCTGCATGGAAGGACTGCTGGTGCGGCGTTCCCGGCCGCCGCCGGTTTGGGATCCCGCCGCCGTCCAGCCCAACTGGCCGCGCTACGGCGAACTGCGCGGGCTGTTCCGGGCGCAGCGGGAAGGCGGGTTGGTGGCGCTTGCCCTGGCCCGGCCGAATCATCAGGATCTGCCCTCGGGAAATTATGCACTGGCCTGGGGGCTGACCTATGACCTGGCCGTCATGGGAGATCCCGGCCGGCGCGCGGCCTTGGATCGTTATATTGAACTATGCCGCAACGGGTTTTATCCGGAAAGCCAGGCCGGGAAGTTCCGCGCGGAATTCCTGGATGCCGACGGTAAATTCACCACGGAGGCGTGCCGGCGTTGGAATGAACGCATCGCCCGGCTCGGCGCCGCGGAGTTCGCCGCGCTCTTCGCCGGCGCCGGCGGTCTGGACGCCTGGGAAACCGCCTGGCGGGAACGGCTGAAAGACCGTTCCCGCGTGATCGCCGCCGGGCAGCCCAGGTGAACCCCGCTCGTCTGCAAACTCGTTTCTCGCCAAGGCGCAACGTTCGCCAAGGACGTTTTTCGGTGTAGCCACGGGCGTGCCGCCCGTGTTCTAGCGCGTCGCATTAACTTGTGGCGCAGGCCGATACCCCGGGCGGCATGCGTGTCAACTTAAGGAATATTTTAAACTGAATTCTCCGTCTTGACCGCGGCGTCCGCGCCGCTTTGGAGTGCCGGCGGCTCGACACCGCTTTTTCCCGCCGGTGGAACCGGCCTACGGTCTGACGTCTCCGATTCTGTCAGGGCGCGGGAGTCAAACTACGCGTGGGATGGCGGCTCCGCCGCCGGGGAAAGCGGTGTCAAGCCACCGCACTCCAAAGATGCTGCGCATCGGTACAAAGAGACTCAAATCCTTAAGTTGACGCGAATGCCCGGGCGGGTGTTGGAACGCTTGCCGTCGCGGCCTTCGACCATGCCGCGAAAACGTGGTGCAACCACGTTCCTACAAGGATCGGACCTTAATTCCGTTTCCTCTGATCGGCCAAACGCAGGGGGAAAATGGTCGGTTGCGACGGCCCCCGACTCTTCCATCACAGCTCGTCTGCGGGGGATCTGCGAAAATTTTTCGTCAACGCTTGCAGTTCTTCTTCGGTCGGGATCATATAGGTTTTGTTCTCGCCTTTCTTGACAACCGCATAGACGCTGCAGTGCAGGTTGGGCGTGCTGTCCGGGGAACGTTTCCCATGGATTCTTCCGGCAGGGACAGGAATACGTTGGCGGTTAAACCCGCTTTCACGGAAAACGGTTCCCCGAGTTTTTCTCCCACCACCGTTTGTTTGTCGCAATTAGGCAAATCAAGCTTGCCATTGTACCAAATCACCGAGTAAAACGTGGCTTTACATCCGGCGGGAACTTGGATTTGGACGAGCGGAGGGAATTCGTCACTGCTCCGGTTCTTGGGATAGTCGCTGTTCCGGACATACGCGATGGGAAAAGTCGTGGGCTTGCCCGCCGTTTCCCGGGGCGAACACCCGGCCACGATCATGGCGACGGCGGCGATGGCAAGCCCCGGAATGCAGTGACGCATGAAAATCCTCCCCATCTTTTGTTCCATTTACGGCAGGACCGGGGCGGGTTTGCCCTGGCGCAGGTCGCCCATCCAGGCGCCCATGCGCTTGTAGTAATTGCCGTGGGAACCGTTCTTGTCGCCGTGGTTGGCGCGCGGCAGGAGAACGATTTCTTTGGGGCCGGCCAGCAGGTTGAACGCGGCATACACGCCTTCGGGCGGGCAGGTCTGGTCGACCAGGCCCACGCCGATCAGCACGGGGCATTTCACGAGCGGCGCGAAGTTCACCACGTCGTAGTAGCGGCTGGCTTCCCGCACCTTCTTCTCGTCTTTGTTCTGGGTCTTCCAGTACCACATCGGCCAACCGGGCATCCGCCCGGCGTCCGGGCCGGTCATGTCGCAGCCGGCCGGCACGCCCACGGAGACGCCGGTTACTTTCGGGTGCAGGGCCGCGGTGACCAGCCCCTGCAGGCCGCCCTGGCTGCCGCCGGTCACCACCAGGATTTTGCCGTCCCAGTCGGGACGCTGCGTCAGATACTCGGCGGCGCGGTGGCAGGAGAGATACATCCGCAGGAAATAGCTGGTGTCCCGGTCGTCGTTGCCGATGGCGGGATAATCCTTGAGCGGCCCTTCACTCTGTTCTTTGTAGAACGCCGCGGGTTGGTCGATCGGCAGGTCGTGGGCTTCGATGTTCAGCACCAGCCAACCTTCGTTGGCGCGGTCGACCGCCCAACCCTTCTGCAATGGATAAACCCCTGCCCATTGCACGACCAGCAATGCCGGGAACTTCTCGCCCTGCTTCGGTCGGGCAAGCTGTCCTTGGATATGGGTGCCGCGGATGTTGTCCAGTGAGATCTTCCAGTAGTCTATCGTGGGCTTGCCGCTGTCGCCGGGTTCGAGCTTGGGATTGGGCGCGATTGTGGCGAGTTCGGCCAGTTTCGCCTTCCAGAAGGCGTCAAAATCGGCCGGGCGCGGCGCGGAGGGCTGGATTTTTTCCGGGGAGAACATGGCGCCGCTGAGTTCTTTGACGGCTTTTTCGCCGGTTCCGGTCACGCTGACTTCCACCAGCAGCGAACCGGGTTCGGTCAGCGCCGGGGCGATGATTTCTCCCTTGGCGGCGGTCAGGGCGCACTTGCCCTTGGCGATTTCCTTCAACCCGCCTTTTTTCACGATATAGCTGGCTTCGGCCGGCGTCCCGCCCTTGACTTCGACGAGCCATTTGGCGGTTTCGCCCGCCAGATACTTGCCGTCGGCATGATCCGGGGTGACGCTGAGCGTCTGTCCCCAACTCACGGCCGTCAGCAGGGAGCCGGCAAGCATGGCAAGTTTCAGTTCGCGCCGGAGGAAGGTCCGCGTCAGATTCATGGGTGGAATCCTTTGAAGAAGTCGGGGTGATCAGGTCATCAGGCCGGGCTGAAGAATCGGCAATATACTTCTACTACCGATGCGGAGCATCTTTGGAGTGCGGTGGCTCGACACCGCTTTCCCCGGCGGCGGAGCCGCCTGTCCCACGCATTGCCAACTTCCCGCACCCGGGCCGGAAGATGCGGACCCGTTAAACGGGAGGCCGGTTCCACCGGCGGGAAAAAGCGGCGTCGAGCCGCCGCACTCCAAAGCGGCGAAGACGCCGCAGTAAATACCCAATGGATCGTATGGTTACGCGCGAGCCTGCTGGGGAAAAATGAAGAGCCCTTTCCCTCAGAAACGGGATGGTCGGCGCAAATTCCCCCGGGGTCTTTATCTTAACTCCGGTCACGAAGCCTTTTCCCAGGAGTAAATCGCATGTGGTTTTTCCCGCGGTGGATGATCGGGGGATGCCTGGTTCCGGCGGTCCTGTCCATTTACGCCCCGGCCGGGGCGGCCGACGGGATCTTGATGGCACGGGTGGCTACGGATGCGGCGTTGGCGCTGCCGGGACCGAACCCGTCCGCCCCGGCCTGGTGCAGCCTCAGTCCCCAATTGTTCGAGAAAAGCTGGCAGCATGCTGGCGCGACGGTGGATTCGGCGCGGTTGCCGGACCCGGCGCTCCCGGGCGTCGCCGGCGACTGCCGCCGCGCCTTCCGCATCCGCACCCCGGCCGGCAAGGTCGTGCGTGGCCTGGCCGAATTCACCCGCACCCCGGAAGGTGGCATCCGCGCGGCCTACACCTTCACCCCGGAGGCGGACGTCACGCTGGACAGTCTTTTCGTCGGCACTTCCTTCCCGCTCGAACAGATTCTGGGCGGGACCTGGACGGCGGACGGGCGGTCCGGGACGATTCCCGCCGATCTCGGCGAGCCCATCCTGTTTGCCGGCCAGGTGTCCGCCTTCGAATTGCGTCTGGCCTCCGGTGAACAGTTGCGGGTAAACTTCCCCGCGCCGGCCCAGATCCTGCTGCAGGACGACCGGCGCTGGGTTCCGGCCGTGTCCCTGCGCCTGGGCGGCCCGGCCGATCACAAGCCGCTTTATGCCAAGGGACAACCGGTCCGGATCGAATTCACGGTGGCCGGCCCCGGCCCCCTCTCGGTGGTGGCGGACATGCCGGTGACCATGGCCGCCGGACCGGACTGGATTCCGTTCGCGCCGGAGCTGGACATTGAGCCGGGCTCCGCCCTGGATTTTTCCACTCAGGGTTTCCATGACGCTCCCGCCGGCAAACACGGCCGTGTCATCGCCACGCCGGCCGGGCATTTCGCCTTTGCCGACAGCCCGGCGATGCCCCGCCGCTTCTACGGCGTCAATCTCTGTTTCACCGCGCAATACCTGGAACACGCCGAGGCCGACCGCCTGGCCGACCGTCTCCAGCGGCTCGGCTATAACGCCGTGCGCATCCATCATTATGACGGGGGGCTGGTTGAAGGCCAACGGGACTCTGTCACCCTCAATCCCAAGCGGCTCGACCAACTTGACTATCTCCTGGCGGCCCTGATCAAGCGCGGCCTTTATCTCACCACCGACCTGTTCGTCTCGCGCCCCGTGTCCCGCAAAGAACTCGGCCTGCCGGGAACGGGCGCCCTTCCGCCGGATGATTTCAAGGCGCTGGTTCCGGTGAATGCCGCGGTGCGCGCCAATTGGAACACCTTCACCCGTAACCTGTTGACCCACCGCAATCCCTACACCGGCAGGACTTATGCGGAAGAACCCGCCCTGGCCTGGATCGCTCTGATCAATGAGGGCAATCTCGGCAATTTCGTCAGAACCTTCCACACCATGCCGGATTGGAAGCGCGCCTGGAACCAGTGGTTGCGCCAGCGCTACGGCGCCAGCCCCCAGCGCCTGGTTGCCGCCTGGGGCAACATCGCCGACGCCGCCTACAAAGACTGGCCGCCGACTGATGCCTTCACCCTCCCGGACAATCTGGACGACGCCACCCCGCAAGCCCGCGACTTCCTTCTCTTCCTCGCCGCCACCGAACGCGGCATGGTCCTGGACATGAAGCGGTTCCTGCGTGACGACCTCGGCTGCCGCACGCTGGTCTCCAATGCCAGCAGTTGGGTGAATCACGCCACCGACCAGGCCGCCCGCGCCGCCTATGATTATGTGGATGACCATTTTTATGTGGACCACCCCGAGTTCCTGGAGCGCCCCTGGAACCTGCCCAGCCGCTGCGCGAATGCGGATCCCGTAGCCAACGGCGCCCCTGGCGGACGCTACACCAGTTTCACCCGCGTTCCGGGTAAGCCGTTTACCATCACCGAGTTCAACTATTCCGCACCGGGCTGTTACCGCGCCGCCGGCGGCTTGATGGCCGGCGCGTTGGCTGCCGTCCAGGATTGGGATGGCATCTGGCGTTTCGCCTACAGCCACAGCCGGGAGCGGATGTTCACGCCGGGGCCGATGGGTTATTTCGATCTGGCCGCGGATCCGCTCGGTCAGGCCGGCGACCGGGCGGCGCTCTGCCTGTTTCTGCGCGGCGACCTGCCGGCCGCCAAGACCGCCCTGGCCGTGCTCGTGCCGCCGGTGGAAAGCGCGCCGCCACCGTTGTCAGTGCCCAAGCTGGCGGCGGGCTGGCACTGGGCCGCCTGGCTGGCGCGCCTCGGCGTTTCGGGTGATGGTGTGCCGCCGCCGGCGGGCTGGTCACCGCTGCCGGTCCTCTGGGAAGGGCAGGGGGACGCCAATCCCTACAAGGCCGGCAACGCGGAAATTCTGGCGGTTCTGCGCCGGACCGGCGCGCTGGCGGCGGCCAATCCCAGCCGCGTCACGCCCCGCGTCGACCTGATCGAAAACGATGCAGGCACCCTCCGCATCGATGCCGGTCAGGGGGTTATGCAGATCGACACTCCCCGGACCGCGGGCGGCGTCCTCGGCGCCGGCGATAAAAGCCTCCGGTCCCGCGACGGCGGCGTCCGTTTCGAGAAACAGAACGATCCGGCCGTGCTCTGGGTCAGTTCCCTGGATGGCAAGCCGTTGCGTGAAAGCCGGAGGCTTCTGGTCACCCATCTCACCGATGTTCAGAACACCGGGACCAGGTATGGCGAAACTGCCAGGAAGACCCTGCTGGACTGGGGCGGCCTGCCGCTCCTGATGCGGGCTGGTTCCGCTGCGGTGGAACTGCGATTGGACCGGGCGGCGGCCTTCAAAGTCTACGCCCTCAGCCCCGGCGGCCGGCGTCTGGCGGAAGTGCGGACTGCAACGGATCGCGAGGGTATTCTCCGTTTTGCCGCCGACGTCGCCGGCGGCGGCCCCGGCGCTCCGGCGCGCATGCTGTACGAGGTGGTGCGGGAGAAGTGACCGCCCATAGCCATTAGGTTAAGCAGTTTTGGAGTGTTTTGGCTGCCGACAGTTGTAGCAACGTGGTTGCACCACGTTTCCGCGGCATCGCCGAAAGCCGCAGCGGTGAACGTTCCGATCCTCGCCGGGGAGGGTTTGCCGCTGCGGCGGGCTTGTGCGGTGCGTCGGAACACGGGCGGCACGCCCGTGGCTATCAGTTTTCCTCATGCCCCGAGGGGGACGTCCACCCTTCCTATTTCCCGGCGCTTTTGCCTTTGGCCGGCGCGGGTGGTGGCGGCGGCTTGGCGGCGGTGGTCCGGATCACGGGGCGGCCGGCGGGTTTGGCCGCGGTCGTGGCCGGGCGAGCCCGGACGCTGGTCGGCCGGGCCGGGGCCGGCCTGATGGTGGCGGCGGTTTTCGGTTTAACCGGCGCGGCGGGCGTCTCGGTGGCGGCGGTTTTGTGCGGCTTGAGTTTGAGCAGGTAGAGCAGGCGCAGGGTTTCCGCCACATTCCAAGCCTGGGAGATGGCGCCGCGCGGGGTGTAGGGTTCGTCGCCGTCGAACACTTCCGAGATTGAGCCGACGCCGGCTTCGCGCAGGTGCCGGTCAATGGCTTCGAGCACCGGCTCGAACAGTTTTTCCGTGGCCGGGGTGCGGCCTTCGGCGCGGAACAGGGCTTCGGCGAAGTGCGGCAGGAACCAGGGCCAGACGCTGCCCTGATGATAGGCGAGTTCGCGCACCCAGTTTTCACCCTGGCACTGGCCGCGGTAGCGCAGGTCGGCCGGGGTCAGGCTGCGCAGGCCGATCGGAGTCAGCAACTCGCGGCGGACAGCCTGGACCACGGTCCGGATCTGTTCCGGCCGTAGCGGGGTGTAGGGCAGGGACGCGGCCAGGAGGGCATTGGGCCGCAGGCTGCCGTCGGCGGTGAATTCGTTGACGGAGTCGAAGAGCCCGTTGCCGTCCGGCATCCAGAATTTGGCGACGAAGGCGTGGCGGGCGCGGACGGTGTAATCCGAGGGCAGGAATTCCAGAGTTTCGTTGAAGTGGGTCTGCGCCAGTTCCTGGGTGAAGCAGAGCGCGTTGTACCAGAGCGCGTTCAGTTCCACCAGGTAGCCCCAGCGCGCGACGATGGGGCGGCCGCCGACCTGGGCGTCCATCCAGGACACGGCCTGGCCGGCG
>CAITSE010000263.1 GCA_903894975.1 uncultured Lentisphaerota bacterium | reverse complement strand
TCGCGATGGTTCGGGAACACGGGTACGCGGGCGGCTACAGCCTGGTCAAAGAGTGTGTGGCCGATCTGCGTCCGCGGCTGCGTCCGGCGCATCTGACCCTGAGCTTCGCCCCTGGCGAATGCGCCCAGGTCGACTGGGGCAGCGGGGGTTCGCTCGATCTGCCCGGCGGCCGGCGCCGGCTGTCGTTCTTCGTCATGGTCCTGTGCCACAGCCGGATGCTGTACGCGGAGTTCTTCCCGGGAGAAGCGCTCGAACACTGGCTCCAGGCGCACCGCAACGCGCTGGAGTTCTTCGGCGGCGTGCCGGAGCGGGTCATGGTCGACAACTGCCGGACCGCGGTCCGGCGGCCGCGCCGGGGCACTCTCCCGGCGGAACCGAATCCCGTTTACGCGGACTTCGCACAGCACTACGGCTTCCGCATCGTCGCGTGCAACGTGCGCCGACCCAATGAGAAGGGACGTGTCGAGAGTGCCGTTGGCTATCTCAAAGGCGCGTTCCTGGCCGGACGTGCGCCTCAGTCGCCGGAGGTTCTGAGGCCGGCTCTGGCCGACTGGCTGGAGAACACCGCCAACCGGCGGTTGCACAGTGTGACCGGACGGCGGCCGTGCGAGCTGTTCGCGGAGGTTGAGAAGAACGCCCTGCGACCGCTGCCGGCCGGGCCGTACACGTGCGCCTGCGTCCATGCAGCCATCGCCGACAGTCGCTTCCGCGTGACTGTCGATGGCAACCGCTACAGCGTCCCCTGCGCCGCCGCGTCCCGCCGGGTGACGGTCGAGCGCTTCGCCGCGCGCGTCGTCATCCGTGATGAGCAGGGTGCGCTGCTGGCCGATCATCCCCGCAACTACGGCAGGCGCCAGGAAATCGCCGATCCGGACCACGAACGCGCGCTGGTGCTCGCCATGCGTCACAGCCGGGACAAGCGGCTCCTGGAGTGCTTCCTCACCCTCGGTCCGGCCGCTGCGGCCTATCTCACGGAACTGCGGGAAAGGCGGCCTGACTGGCGCCGCCACATCGAGCGCATCAATGCCCTGGCCGACATCCACGGCCGGGATGAACTTGCCCGCGTTCTCGAAGACGCCCGCGAGTGTGCCGCGTTCTCCGCCGAGTATGTACACAATATCCTGGACACCAGAAAGCACCGGCAGGCCGAACCCGGACCGCTGCACCTCACCCGCCGTGCCGACCTCCTTGAACTCGACCTGCCCGCCCCCGATCTGAACCTCTATGAATAAGGAAAACACGATGAAAACCGACGACGTTCCCCTGCACCGCGAACTTGCCGAACTCGGCCTCACCTGGATCCTGCAGAACTGTGAAGCCGAACTCGCCGACGCCGCCCGCCTCAGCCGTACCCCGCATGACCTTCTGCTTCGCCTGCTCCGCGGTGAACTCGACGCCCGCCATGCCCGCACCGTCCAGCGTCGCATCAAGGAGGCAAAACTGCGCTCCGTGCGCACTCTGGACGGCTTCGACTTCACCTGGCCGGCAAAGGTCAACCGGGAGCAGGTCCGGCATCTGTTCACGCTGGGGTTCATGCGCGAGAAGGCCAACGTCGTGTTCATCGGCGGCGTCGGCCTGGGAAAAACACATCTGGCCGCGGCTCTCGCCCGCGAGGCCTGCTCCCGGCGCC
>CAITSE010000262.1 GCA_903894975.1 uncultured Lentisphaerota bacterium | reverse complement strand
GTCCCCCCCACCCATCCCCCTTTCTCCCGGGCGGTTTGCAGGTGGCCATGCTTGCCGATCTTGTGCAGACTTTCCGGCTGGACCAGGCCTGGGGCCCGTTCCGCCTTTTCACGTCGTTTGTCGTGCTCATGGGACTGGGCGCCGGCCTGGGCCTGTTTGTGGTCGGTTTCGGCCTGCCCCGGACCTGGAGCCGGCTGCCGCGGGACCGGGGCCGGCTCCACACCGGCAAGGACGGCGAAGCGGCCGTCGGCAAGCCTACCGGCGCCGGCTTCCAGTTCGTGCTGATGCTGATGCCCGTCTTTCTGCTGGTCGTGCCGTTCCACCCGCGCATCTACTGCGTTCTTGGCTGCCTGCTGCTGGCCATGGTTACCGGTTGGATGGACGACCGCAGCTACATGCCCTGGGGCGAATATTTCAAGGGCTCCCTCGACCTGATCGTCGCCTTTCTCGCCGCCTTGGCCTTCTGCATGGGCCAGCCGGTGCTCATGTGGCTGCCCCTGGTCAAGGGCGATTTCCTCATGCCACTCTGGATGTTCCTGCCCGGCGCCACGATCCTGCTCTGGATGACTATCAACGCCACCAACTGCACCGATGGCGTGGACGGCCTGGCCGGCTCGCTGACGCTGCTCTCGCTCTTCTTCCTCGCCCTTTTTCTCTACATCGTCATCGGCAACCAGGATGTCGCCAACTACCTGCTCGTCACCCACAATCCCAAGGGTGCGCACTGGGCCGTGCTTCTGACCACCGCGGCCGGCGGCCTGGCCGGTTATCTCTGGCACAACGCCGAACCCAGCCGGGTGTTGATGGGGGACGCCGGCTCGCGCTTTCTCGGTCTTTTAGTCGGGATCGCGGTTCTGGCCGCGGGCAATCCCTTCCTCATCCTGGTGGTGGCCACGGTGGTGCTGGCCAACGGCGGCTCCGGCATCGTCAAGATCGCCACGCTCCGTTTTTTCAAAAAACTTGGGTTTGATGTGCGGACGCCGCAGCAACTCAAGGATGCCGCCGCCCAGAATCCCGGACTCGCCATCCCGGAGCAGCATCCTGTCGTGACCCTGCTTCACAAGGTACGCTTCCCGCTGCACGACCATTGCCGCAAAAATCTGAAATGGTCAAACCCCCAGGTGCTGCTGCGGTTCCTGCTGATCCAGAGCTTTGCCACGCCGCTGCTGTTCGGGCTGCTGGTCAAGATTCGGTGACCTGACTCGGATTTGTTGAACAGAAGGTCGCAAAGGTCACGAAGGGTGAGGGGTATGAAGAAAAAAACAGAAAAGCGCGCACGGCCGAGCTGGGACGAATATTTTTTGAAACTGGCCATGCTCGCCTCGGAGCGTTCGACCTGCCCGCGGATGCACTGCGGCTGCGTTATTGTCAAGGATCGGTTCGTGCTGGCCACGGGCTACAACGGGTCGTTGCCGCGGGCGCCGCACTGTGATGAAGCCGGCTGCCTGGTGGTCAATAATCATTGCATCCGCACCAACCATGCTGAGATCAATGCACTCTGCCAGGCAACGCGCCATGGAGTCACCCTGGAAGGCGCATCGGCTTATGTCACCAACATGCCCTGCACCGCCTGCGTCAAGGCTCTGATCGCCTCCGGCATCCGCCGCATTGTGGTCTGCTCGGACTATCATGAAACCCTGGCCGAACGCTTCTGCGCGGAGTCCGATGTCGAGCTCAGCCGGCAGCCCATGCCCGACCGTGAAATTCATTATTATCCCGAAGACTACAGTTCCGCCCGGACCCCGTCTGCCAATTCCGCCGCGCCAGCCGCGGCGCCGGAGAAGCCCGCCGGCCGCCGCCGGGAGCAGTAGGGGTTGACAAAACGCGCTTGGGGCGATAGGCTGTTAAACATCTGGAAGCCTGCATATTTCGTTTTCCCGTATGCGTAGGAGGCCGCCGGCAGGCGAGGTCAGACCAGGAAGAAGAAGGAGGTGAACCTCAGGGAACGCCGATACGTTCAGGAAATGGTCCAGCGCACGGGTACCCCGGTCCGCGAAAAATACCGCGCCGCCGGCCCCAGAGTCACAAAAGAGGAAGGAATTTTTACCATGAAAAAGAGTTTTATCGCCTTGATCGGGATCGCCGTTCTGTCGTTGGTGGCGACGGGATGCGCCAGGTTCAGTTCATCTGATGTGGACGGCGTGTCGCTGGGCACCCTGCACGGGGATGTGACCTATGCAGCGCTTCTCGGCGGGCACACCCAGGTGCAGTTGACCTCCAAAGACTTCGAGATTGTCAAGACGATCTCGTCCGAGGCCCAGAGCCGTAACATCCTCGGTTTGTTCAGTACCGGCGACAGCGGTTATGCCAAGCTCTTTGAGCAGGCCCGCGCCGCCGGCGCCGACGATGTCATCAACATCAAAGTGGATGTGCGCAAAAAAGCCATCCTCATGGTGTTCTGGACCGAGTCCACGGTGACCATGACCGGCACCGCCATCAAGTGGAGAAAGTGACGCCGTAATCCTTTCGGCCGTTCCCGCCGTCAGCGGTGTCATGCTGCTGGCGGCGGGCGATCTCTGAAATCGCTTACCGTGAAGGGATGCTGGCCATGGTTCGTTCTCTTCAGCGTTGGTTGATGGCAGGGGGGATGGTGGGGAGTGCGTTTCTGCTGTTTGCCGGTTGCGCCAGCACGATCAAGAATCCGCCGGTGGCGAATCATCCGGTTCATCCCCTGTATCCGCCGCCGACCACCATTACGGTCGGAGTGGAGACCGTGTTTGCCGACGGTTCCAAGGCTGTACATATGAAGCGGTCAGACGCCATTTCCGCGGCGATCTGCAAGACCGTTCAGGGGCAGGACCCCAAGCTGAAATTTGTGCCGGTTTCCGAATACGACCGGAAAGGGCTTCTGGCGTGTGATGTGATCCTGCGCCTTGCCTGCGATGCCCCCAAGCACGAGAGCAAGCCCAACAAAGTGGTGTTTACCCTGTTGTGGCCGGCCACGGTTTCGATCATTGCCACGCCCATCGGCCTGATCGGCTTGTCCTTTCCCGGCCTGATTGAGGAGACGGCCGAATTCAACTGGAACCTGGCCGTGGTCGACCCGGCCCATCAGAATGCGTCGCTGGATACGGTTCCGGCCGAAGCCATCAAGGCCCAGGTCAGCGCCTCCGGCTGGGGCGCCGACGAGAAGGAATTGGAAGAATCCTATCGCAACGCGGATACGCGGCTTATTGATCAGGCTGGCGACTTCATTGCCAGGAAAGATTGGGCGGCCGTCGTCAAATCGGTGCAGGCGCCCCAGCCAGAACCCAAGCGCCCGGGAGATTCGAGCCTGGCGACTACCGTCACCGGGACCGGAACCTTCGTCCTGGTCATCGGGATTGGCGCCTACGAGAAACTTTCCCCGCTGACCACCCCGGTCGCGGATGCCAGGGCCTTTGCCGACATCATGCGCACCCGTTATGGCTGCAAGGTGCTGCTGCTGGAAAATCCGAAGCGCGCGGACATCCTTGATGCGCTCAGCCGCGTCCGCTCCGCGCTCACCCCGGACAACCGCCTGATCATCTATTACGCCGGGCACGGATTGAATGACAAAGAGGCGAACGAGGGATACTGGCTGCCGGCTGACGCCGCCATGGACAACAAAACCAACTGGATCGCCCACACCGCGGTTACGGCCGAACTTCACGCTATCCCCGCCAAACAGATTCTGGTCATCTCCGACAGTTGCTATGCTGGAGTCATGACCCGGGGGCTGGTTTTCTCCGACAAGCCGTTCTCGGACAAGGCAACCAACAAAAAAGTCCGCGTCGCCCTGCTTTCCGGCGGCGTCGAACCGGTGGCCGACACCGGCGGGAATACCGGCCATTCGGTGTTTGCCGGCGCCCTGCTCAACGCGTTGGAACATTCCGACGGCGTCATTTCCGGAAATTTCCTCTACGGCCAGGTCAAAAACAGCGTCAAACTCAATTCCGACCAGTCCCCTGAATTTGCCCCCATCTTCAAAGCCGGCCACGAAGAAGGTGATTTTTTCTTCACCGCCCCGAGCGTCCCGACCCCGGCGATGCCGTAGCGCAGAGGAATACGCTTGGTCTGTTGATTCGGCAATCGGCAATCCAAAATCGGCAATCACAAATCTAAAATCACACCTTCTGGTGTTTCCATCTGCCGGTGCTGAACCAGGCGGTGATGAGCAGGCCGTGGAGGAGGATGGCCACGCCCATGGCCCACCAGACGCCGTTGATCGGCGGGTTCCAGATGCGGGAGAACCACAGGGCCAGCGGCACCTGCGCGCCCCAGAGGCTGAGGATGGTGACGATCATCGGCGCCAGGCTGTCCCCGGCGCCATTGAGGCCGCGGCCCAGCACAATGCCCAGGGCCGCGAACAGATAAAACGGCGAGACGATCCGCAGGTAGTCAGCGCCGAGACGCACCACTTCCGGGTCGGCATTGAAAAAGCGGATCACCGGTTCCGGCACGGTGAGCATGACCCCGGCCGCGGCCAGCATGATCAGGGCGTCCAGGCCGGTGGCCAGCCAGGCGGCGCGGGCGGCGACCGCCGGTCGGTTGGCGCCCAGGTTCTGCCCGACCAGGGTGGCGGCGGCGCCGCCGAAAGCGAAGGCCGGCATCAGGATCAGCATGTGCAGGCGCATGCCGATGCCGTAGGCTGCCACCGCCATGGTGCCGAACCCGGCGACGATGCGCATCATCACCGCGCTCATCAGGCTGCGCGTAAACATCTGGCCGGAACCGGGGATGCCGATGCGCAGGATGCGCCAGCATAGGTTCCAGTCCGGCCGCCACTGCCGGGAGGTCACATGGAGGCGCGACCGTCCCGCGGAGAGTGCGTGCATGGACAGCAGCGCCGCCAGTGCCTGGGCCAGCACCGTAGCCAGGGCCGCGCCGCGCACACCCATGGGCGGCAGCGGACCGAGGCCGAAGATGAAGAGCGGCTCCAGGACAATGTTCAATACATTCGAAATGAGCATGATCCACATGGGCGTCCAGGCGTCTCCCGCGCCTTGCAGCGCGGCGTTGGCTTGGAACAGGAAAAAGACCGTGGCGCTGCCGAGCAGCGAGATTCGCAGGAACGGCTCGCCGGCGGCGGCGATTTCCGGCGGTGTGCCGAGAAGCTCGAAGAGCGGCAGGGTGAAGGCCCAGCCGACGGCGCCGGAGGCTGCGCCGAGCAGGACGGACAGGGTCAGGGACTGGCCGGCGGCGGCGTTGGCCTTTTCCAGGTCGCCCGCGCCGATGAAGCGCGCCACCAGCGCCACGGTGCCGACCGACACGCCCATGAGCATGGGGAAAAGGATCATCAGGATCGTGCCGCTCACGGCCACGGCGCCCACCGCCACCGGCCCGAGCCGCCCCACCCAGAACATGTCGATCACGCTCTGCAGGTTCTGGAGCAGGGCGCCGATCAACATCGGCGCGGCCAGCCCCGTGAGGCTCCGCGTTAAGCTATGCCCGGGGAGCAGGCTGTTCCGGGAGTCGTGCGGCATGGGCGGTGCGGCGCCTATTCTTTCACCTTCACGAAGTGCGTGACCAGGTAGTCGCAGGCGGACTCGAGGTCGGGCAGGATCTTGGTGCTGAACCGCACCATCCACGCGCTGCAGTCCTTGAAGGTGAACGGGGAGAAGCTGACGACAAACTTGCCCAGGTTGTGGGAGGCGTGGAAAACCTCCATGGCCGTGCCGATGCTGGGCTTGCAATAGTTGACTAGAATGATGTCGGCGTCGCGCACATCCTGAAGGTCGAACTCGACGATTTCGTTGGCGCTGTCGACCTGGCGGTCCACGAAATTGCGGCGCATGGGATCAAGGATGCGGAAATGCTCGCCCAGGAGGCGTTTGGCGGCTTCGCGCCATTCCCGGGCCTCGCCTTCATGCGCATCCATGATCGGGCCGCTGAGATAAATGCTTTTCCTGACCGGCGCCATGGCTTGAACCTCTTAGAACCTTCTGCGTGAAAAGCGTCGTTTTCTGGTAATGATTTATCCGTGAACCCGTACAAAACAGTAGCCCGGGCAAGCCGGCCGCAATGATCGCATAGCACAAAAAACTTGGTTCCGGCTTGGCCGGGCTAGGGTGGTCAGACCGCGTATTCACTGCTGAAATAGAGCAGGCCCGCCAGTAGCGTCAGCAGTTCGACCACCTCGCGGACGGCGCCGTGGGTGTATTCCGGCAGCGGTTGGTCGCAACGGCGGACAAGATGGCGGTTCAGAGCGCCGGTGACGGCCCAGGTCACGGTCAGGGCCAGCAGCGCCGGCACGACGGCGCGCATCAACAGGGCCGGGATCAGCACCAGCACCACGGCGGTCAGCCAGTGCAGCGGCAGCCGGCCGCGCTGGTCGGGTGGCAGCGACGATTCCGCCAGCAGATGGGCGTGGGCCGTGAGCCCGAGCACCGGCGCCAGGGCCAGCCAGAAGACGCGGCTGTCGCAGTTCAGGACGATGAACCCGGTCAGCGCCGCCCGCGAAAAGAACAGGATCTGCACGGCCAGCAGCACCCAGTAGGGGCGGAGCCGTTTTTCCTCGGCGCTGTCCGCGCCCTCGGCCGGCCGCCAGTTGGCGGCGGTGCCGATCACGCCCTTGAGGCTGCGCCCTTCCGTGAACCACCAGTACACTGGCGGCAGCGCCACGGCGGCCAGGTACGCGGCGGCCTGGGCTCCGAGCCCCCGGCACGCCAGCCAGGCCAGGCCGGCCATGATCACGCCCGCCACCAACCCCACGGCCGGGAAAGCCGCCAGGACGATCCGGGTATCCTGAGCCTCTCCGCCCCCCGGCTTGAGTCGGGTGAGCAGGCGCAGGGAAGTGGTAAAACCGCGCAGGATCGATTCGGCGTCCACAACAGGTCTCCTTGGTCCGGCGGCCGGCCTCCGCCGGTCGCAGTCCGCCACAATATAGCCGGGAGCCACCGGGTTTTCCGGCGCGTTGTCCGGCCAGCCCGCGCCGGGATCGGGGGCGGGGTGGAGCGGGAGCTTAATTCTCGAAGCTGAAAGAACCGCTCCGGAAAAGCTCGACGCACACGTCGACGATCTCGGGATCGTAAAGTTCGCCCTTGTGTAGTGTGATTTCGTCCAGTGCCTGTTGGAGTTCGCGGGCGGGGCGGTCGGGGCGGGGTGCGGAGATGGCTTCGACCACATCGGCCACGGCCAGGAGGCGGCCTTCCCAGCTGATTTCATCACCTTTGAGGCCATGGGGATAGCCACTGCCGTTGAGCCGCTCGTGGTGCTGGAGGATGGCGGTGGTGACAGGCCAGGGGAAGTCAATGCTCTTGAGGATCTTGTAACTGGCTTCAGGATGGGTCTTGATCTGGGCCAGTTCGGCGGGGGTGAGTTCCTCGCTTTTGACGAAGAGTTCGGCCGGCAGCAGAATTTTGCCGATGTCATGAAGGCGGGCGGCGATGTGGATGCCTTGCAGTTCTTCCGCGGCATGCCCCATCTTGCGGGCGATGGCGCAGGCCAGGTCGGCGACCCGCTTCTGGTGGGTGGAGGTGTATTGGTCGCGGAATTCGTGGATCATGGAGACCGAATCGACGGTCTGATTGAAGAGATTGCCGAGAGAGTGGAAGCTGTTTTCGAGCTGTTTTTCCACGCGCAGGGAGTGGGCGGTGAAGGCGATGTCGCCGGCCATTTCCGTCAGGAAGACCAGAACCTGGTCGTCGAACAGGTCGGGTTTGGCGGCGTAGAGTCCGATGACACCGAGGACCGATTCGCCGGAGAGCAGGGGCAGGAACAGGGCGTCATGGTACCGTTCCGGCGCGCCGGCGGCGGGGTTGAGGACTCGGTGGAACGGGTCGCAATCCAAGGGGCGGGACTGGCGCAGGTTCATGAGGCTCGGACGCTCGACGATGCAGGTGCTGGCGGCGACGTCCAGGCTGCGGACGAGGACGATTTGGCGGCTTTCCACGGCCATGGCGGCGGGGGGGAGAGCCTCGGCGTCGGCGCCTTCCAGGGGCAGTTGCGGCAAGGTGCCCGGCAGAGGGTCGGGGCCGCCAGCCGCGGCGATTTCCAGCCGGTCGGCGCCGTCACGGCAGAGGCCGATCCAGACAAAGGCCATGCCGTCCAATTTGGTGAGCTGCCGGCAGAGATTGCGGTACATATCCTGCTCGTTCTTCATTTTCAGCAGGATATGATGAATCTGCCGCAGCGTGGTCATGCGGCCGACGAGTTGCATCATCTCTTCCCGGTCAAGCTCGGTGACGGGGCGGGGGAGGTGGCGGCTCGACGTCGGCATCATGGAACTCTCTCCTCGGCAACCGGAAACCCGTGCAACTCTGACCGGCTTTTGCGTCCTGACAGCATCGGACGCCGCTTTACTATACAACCGGATTATAGTTTCAGCTTGAAGGCCGGTTCGCGGGAGTGTGTCCTGCGACCGCGGCGGGCACGTTGGCATTGGCAGGAAACCCAGGCGGGCACCATGAAAAGCGCATTTGAACGGGCCATGGAACGGACGGGCGGCGGCGGTGTGTCCTCGCTCTCTGCGGCTCAGAAGGCGGAATTGGCCGACGTGCATTCCCTGTACGAGGCGAAGATCGCCCAGGTCCGGCTGGCGGCGGAGGCGGAAGGCCGCCGTTGCGCCGACGATCCGGAAAAAGCCGCTGTGGTGCGCCGGCGCATGGCCGGAGAAATCGCGGAACTGGAAGAACAGCGCGAGGCGAAAAAGAACGCGCTTCGGAAGGGTTTCGGCGCATGAAATTCCAAGTCCAGGCGGAAATCCTCCGCAACCGCCCCATTGCGGCCGGGTATTACCAGATCGATCTCCGGGCGCCCCAAATTGCCGCCGCCGCCCGGCCCGGACAGTTCGTGCATGTGCGGATTCCGCTGCTGGAACACCGCGTGCTGCGTCGGCCGTTCAGCATTTATGACGCCGACCCCGCCACCGGCCGGCTCTCGGTCATCTACAAAGTGGTCGGGGAGGGCACGGACGTGCTGTCGCGGCGGCAGGAGGATACGGCAGACCTGCTCGGGCCGCTGGGTAACGGCTTCACACCGCCCGACGACCCGGGCGTCCAGCCGGTGATTGTCGCCGGCGGCTATGGTTGCGCGGCCACCTACCTCCTGGCCAGCCCCCGGTTCAGTTCGCGTCGGCCGCTCTGTCTCTTCGGCGCCCGCTCCCGGGAAGACCTGCTGCTGGTCGAGGAATTCCAGGCTCTCGGCTGCGAAGTCCGCACCGCCACCGACGATGGGTCGGCCGGGCGCAAGGGCTTTGTGACCGAGTTGCTGCGGGAACTGCTGGAGGCGCCGGCGGCGTGTTCGCTAAAAGTCTTTGCCTGCGGCCCCAATCCCATGCTCAAGGCGGTTTCCACCCTGGTCCTGGCCCGGGGCCTGGACGCCGAGATCAGTCTGGACCACGCCATGTGTTGCGGCGTCGGCGCCTGCTTCGCCTGCGTGGTCAAGCGCAAGGCCGAGACCCCGGATGGCTGGGAGTACGTCCGCACCTGCACCGACGGCCCAGTTTTCCCCGCGTCCTCGACCGTTTGGGATTGAGCGAACGGAGCCTGGCGCGCATGCTCTTTTCCCTCGGCATGAACGAAGACTTGCCGGTTTTCCGGGCTGGAAGCCCGCCCTCCCGGGGGGGAGGACGCGGGAGCGAGAAGCGATCCGGTTATTTGCCGGTTGAAGCGGCCTTGATCGTGGCTTCCGCGACTTCCTGGAGGATTTTGGCGTCGGCGGGTTTGACTTTTTTCCCGGGGGCGGCGCCGAGCGGGCTGTCTTTGTAGACGGTGGCGTAGATCACCAGGGCGGAGAGGTAGCTGCCATCAACGTTGGGATGCTTGAAGTCGGGCGCAAAGAGGTTGACATCGGGATGGGTGCGGACGCAGTTGGCGAAGGCGGTTCCCACCGGGGCGACCAGAACCGGGCGCTTGGGATCTTTGGCCTGGAGGACGGCTTGCAGGGCCGCATAGTTTTTCTGCAGTTCGCCGGTCAGTTCGTCGGGGCTGGCGAATTGGGCCTTCTTGCCCTCGGCGGCCGTAAAGAGTGCATGCTTGGGGGAAAAAGCCCAGGTTTCATAGAGCACGACGCCGGCCGCAGGCGACTTCTGGACGATGCGGTCGTAAAAGGCCTGGCCGTATTTCATGAAGTCCTCGACCTTGCGGGCGTGGGTAGGGGCGAGGCTGTAATCTTGCAGGACGACCCAGTTCCAGGGCTTGCTTTCCAGCGCCGGGTCCGTGGCCGGGTTGCCCAGGTGGTAGGGAAAGCCCTGGCCGCCCTTGGTGACGGCCATGACTGTCACGGCCTTGCCCTTGGATACGGCAATGGCCTCGACCATTTTCGGGATGTCATTCGATGAGGTGAAGCTGTTCCCGAAAAACAGAATGTCCTCGGCGCGGAGCGTGGCGAGCGGCCCGAAGCTGAGAAGCAACGGGGACAGCAGCACGAGGGATCGAAACCGGTAAGAGGGTTTCATGTGTGGATGACCTCGAGTTGGAACGGCCGGGTGAGGTCGGCGGCGGCGGTCAGGGTTTCCCGGATCAGGGAGAGGGTGCCCCGGTGGGTGTCGAAGGTCAGGTCGTATTTTTTTTCGTAGGCGCCCGAACCGCGCAGGCCGAGGCCGAAGGCGAAGGTGCCGGGCTCCGGATGAACCAGGCAACGCAACCGGAAGTTTCGCGGAAGATTTTCGCAGGCGGCGACTTCCACGGTTTCCGCGGCTTGGAGCTGAACGGAGTTTCCGTTGCCGGTCGCGCCGGAGGTCAGTGCCTTGAAGACGGGGTTGAGAGCGGGGCCGGCGGCCGGGATCATTTCTTTCAGAAATTGGACGCCGAGGGTGCCGTCGGCGTTCTGGATGATTTCCCGGAAGACTGCGTTTCCTCCCCAGAGCATCCGTCCGGAATCCTTGTCGTCCTGGCGCGGGCCGATCCAGCCGACGCCGAGGCGCCGGCCGCGGCCGAACGGGGTGGTTTTCATGACCGCGCAGAGCGGGCCGTCCAGCACATCCACCCGCGGCCTCAGCCAGGGGCCGAGGGGGTGCTTCGACATCCGGTAACACGTCTGCAACCCGATGCCGAACAGGAGATAGTACCAGCCGTTCCAGTGGAACCAGTCCGGGCATTCCGGGGTACAGCCATAGCCGGGCTCGCCGCCGGGAAGGAGAAAGATGCCTTCGTACTTCCAGACGTTCAGGTCCGGGGAGGTGTAGCGGATGAGGCAGCCGCCGCGGTCATGGAGAGGGTAGTCCTCCAGCTTCGAGGTGACCAGCATGTGGAATCGGCCGTTTTCGTCCTGGAAGACAAAGGGGTCGCGGCAGTCCTTCGGCGAAAACCCGGGCGGCGCCGAGGCGAACGGGTTCGGCGCCAATTTCTTGAAAGTGATGCCGTCGGAGCTGACGGCATGGCTCAGATGCTGAGTGTGATCCGGTTTGCGCGTGGCGTAAAAGGCATGGTATAGCCCCCGGGCGTGGAACGTGGAGCCGGTGCAGATCGACCCTTCCCAGTCTTCGTCCAGCGGGACGGCGAGGGGATGTTCCTGCCAATGAACCAGATCTGCGCTGGAAACGTGCGCCCATTGGTGCCCGCCCAGGCCGCCCTTGCCCTGGTGGTGCGCCTCGTCCAGGAGATAGAACAGGTGGAAGACGCCGTCATGGGAAAATGGCATGCAGTCGCCGACGAAGTAACCGGGTTTGGGCTGGAAGTATTGCATCTTCAAACATTTCTGGTGAACAGAAGACGCAAAGACGCGGAGGGGTTGCTCCCGTCCGGCCTTTGCGTCTTTGTGACTTCTGTTCAATCAAACCGGTCAGTTGATTGCGACTTCCTTGCCGCCGTTGGCGGAGGATTCGTAGATGGCGTCGAGCATTTTCTGGACCATCAGGCCGTCTTCGGCGGGGGCCAGGGTCGGCTTGTCGTAGAGGCAATGTTCCGCGAAGTTCCGCATTTTGACCGGCCAGATGCCGCCCCAGCCGTTGTCGGGGACATAGGTGGGGGTGATGTTGACCATGTGGTTGTTCTGGTCGGTGAAGATGGCGGCGGGATCCCATTGGCCGCCGGCTTTGGTGCCCATGAGGCCGAAGTTCCAGACGTCCTTTTCGATGTGCGCGGCAAAGGAGGCTTCCATGTTGAGCATGGCGCCGTTCTCGAAGCGGATCATGCCGACGGCGAGGTCTTCGACGGTGTAGCTCTTCCAGTCCCAGTTCGGCCAGGAGCTTTTGGTCGTGCTGGGCTGGTTGCCGAGGTAGGTGAAGCAGTTGCCGACGGCGGCGACGGGCTTGGGGGAGCCCATGACAAAGTGGCACATTTCCAGGCAGTGCACGCCGATGTCGATCATGGGGCCGCCGCCCTGGAGGTCCTTGCGTCCGAACACGCCCCAGTTCGGGATGCCGCGGCGGCGGAGGGCCTGGACGCGGCCGTAGAGGATGTTGCCGAAGATGCCGTTCTTGACGGCTTCGCGGAGGAATGCGCTGCGGCCGTCATAGCGGTACTGGAAGCCGATGACCAGCTTGCGGCCGGCGCGCTTGGCGATGTCGATCATCTTCTGCGCCTGTTTGGCGTTCATGGCCATGGGCTTTTCCACGAGCACATGGGCGCCGGCCTTGAGGGCGGCGATGGCGTTCTCCTCATGGGCGCCGTTGGGGGAGCAAACGCTGACGGCGTCGGGCTTGAGCTTGGCGAGCATGGCCTTGTAGTCGGTGAAGCAGTGGTCGAGCGGAATTTTGAACTGCTCGGCTTTCTTGACCATGGATTCCATGATCGGATCGGCCAGGCCGATGATCTCGACGTCCTTCATCTTCGCAAATTCGGTCAGGTGCGCGTTGGCGATGCCGCCGGCGCCGATGCAGGCGACGCGGAGTTTCTTCGCAACGGGCTCGGCGGCGGCTTTTTTCACGGTCTTTTTCTTCGTGGTCATTTTTCGTACTCCTTAGCCCGGCCAAACCGGAACCACGTTTGTGGTACTAGGCAACCGTTGTTTCCGGTTTGCCCGGGCTATTGTTGGTGCTGGTTAACGGGTGAAATTATTGCCAGAAAACAACGGGTTTCACTCGGAAGGTTCTGTTCCGGTTCGGGGATTGATAATGAGGGTTGAATGTAACGCGGTTCCGCGGGTTTCATACCAAATGTAGGCACTGGCGTGCCGCCCGTGTTCCCGCGCGCCGCATTGATCCTCCGTACTGGCAATAGAACCCTGGGTATGTGGGAGCTTTCCAGGCCGCGGCTTTCGACGATGCCGCGGGAACGTGGTGCAACCACGTTGCTACAATGATCGACAAAGGAGCAGGCTGACACCGCGAACATGAGCGCAATGGGCGGGGAGTCCGCTTACTGACGTGCGCGGTTCTGACGGAGGGAGAACGCCGGAGGGGCCGGCGAATTACCGCGTCGGGCGGGCCGTCGCGGTGGCGGGCTGGATCCACTGGATGCCGGTGACGGTGCGGGCGGATCCGTCTTGCTTGTCCGCGTTGAGCGACGGGTAGAATACATGGGTCTTGATCGTGCCGTTTTTGGTGTCGATCTCCAGCAGGCGCACCGGGTTGTCCTTGTTGTCGTGGTAGCACTGGAGGAACTGGTAGACGGTGTTTCCCTGCGCGCCTTTGTTCTCCCGGTAGCCCTGCGTTCCCACATGCCCGCAGAAGAGCAGGCGGACGTTGGGGTAGGGCTTGACCAATTGGTCGAAGAGGAACTGGGGGCTGTTGTCGCCGTAGCCGCCGTTGTCTTTCTGGAT
Source organism: uncultured Lentisphaerota bacterium (assembly GCA_903894975.1). GTDB lineage: Bacteria > Verrucomicrobiota > Lentisphaeria > Oligosphaerales > CAITYL01 > CAITSE01. The sequence goes on along the minus strand of CAITSE010000262.1, from coordinate 8,070 downwards.
GGTGCCGTCCTTGTTGAGGTAGGCGTGGGTCAGGAGGATGACATTGCAGTCGGGGTGGGCGGCTACGACGGTTTTGGCCCAGTCCACGGCGCCGGTCCGCGGCCAGAGTTCCAGGATGAGGACCAGCCAGTTCAGGCCGCCGGCGGTGAATGTGTGATAGCTGTTGTCGATCTTGCCGGGTTCATAGGTGCCGGCGAGCCGTTTGTAGCGGGCCACGGGGAAGTAGGCGTTGTACTTGGCGGTGTTCCGCAGGTTGGCGTTGACGTTGCCCGGGGCGGCGCTGCCGCCGTCCACCTTGACGGCCGCGGTGTCGTGGTTGCCGATGGTCGTGGCGTAGGGGATGCCGGCATTGTCCAAGACCTTGAGCGCTTCGCTCTGGTGCGCGTACTGGGGGTCGGCGTTGAAGTTCATCAGGTCCCCGCATTGCAGGACCATGGCGAGGTTCAGTTCGGCGCGGTGGTCGGCGAGCCATTGCAGCCGGTTCTGGAGGCGGGGGCCGGCGGTTTCTTGCTGGACGTCGGGCAGGACGGCCAGGGTGAATGTGTCTTCCGCGCCGGCGGCGTGCGGCAGTCCCAGGGTGCAAATCCACAGGGAAGCCAGGGCAAGTATCAGGCGCGCAGGTTTCATGGGGACGCCGTTGGGGTTAAATCAGGGCCGGAGGGGAAGGCGGTAACGCAAAGTCTCAATTTCCCGGGAAACGAACGTCGAACATTGAACGTCGAACGTCCAACCTCGAATGGAATTCATGCCGTGGAAGTTGTCTCGCCCCTTCAGGGCTCTTTTTATTTGGGTCTGTTTCCCAGCGCGTTGCCCTGGGCTGGTATGTCAAGGCCCTTCAGGCCTGACGGGGGATCGGTTCATGATACGATCAGGCGAACCCTTGACCGGTCGGTTTTTTGCTCGACGTTCGTTTTTTTGGTTATTTGGCTTCGATCGTGAACTTCTGGGCTCCGGGAGGATTGCCGCCGTGGGTGGCGCCCTGGGTGTACTCGATCCGCTTGGGCGCCTTGATATTATTATAGAGGATAGTAACGCCGGATGGCGGGCAGGTGTAGTCGCCCAGGCCGGCGGTGATGACGGTCTCGCACTTGATGCGCTTCGCCTGGTTGACCGGGTCGTAGTAGGCGAGGGCTTCGGTGTACTCCGGGCGCCAGCCGCGGAGACGGCCGAGGGTGAGGCCGCCGAGGTCGCAGCACCAGGGTTTGTAGACGAAGCACTTGGTCACGTCAGGGTCGAGGGCGGCGGCGTTGATGGCCTGGAGGCCGCCCTGGCTGCCGCCAGCGACGATCAGGGTCTTGCCATTCCACTCGGGCTGGCTCTTGACGAACTCCAGGGCGCGCATGACACGCAGCATCATGCCGTTGAAATAGGCGGTTTCGGGATCGGCGTTCTCCGCGGGCTTGAAGGCGTAGCTCCTCAGTTCCCCGTCATAGAGTTTCTTGTAATAGTCGGCGTCGCGGCCGTTTTCGATGCCGTGGGCGTTGACGGTGAAGGAGAGTGTCTTGGGCGCGGTGTCGGGATTGGGTGAGGCGACGCCGTAGCCCATGAAATTGACCTGGGCCTGGAGGGACTTGGGGGCGGCGTCCTTGGGCTTGGTCAGATAGCCGGAGACGGGTTTGCCGCCGGCGCAGTCCACCTTCACGTCAAAGACTTGGAACGCCGGATTTTTGGAAGGAACTTCCGTCACGGTCGCCTTGAGCGGGACGGCGGCGAGCTTGGCTTTCTGTTTGGCCCAGAAGGCGTCGAAGTCTTTCGGTTCCGGAATGCTTTCCAGCCGTTCCAGCCGGACGCCGGCGCCGCCGTCGAAGGCGAGGTCGCGGCCTTTGTCGGTCTTCAAGGGTTTGCCGGTTTCATCCAGGACGCTGACGAGGATGCGCACGAAGCCGGGCTGTTCGAGGGTGGTGGTCACGATCAGCGGTTCGGTGGCGGAGGACACGGCCTCGCCGTTCTCGGTTTTCTTGTCGTCGCCGCTGCGGGTCCATTTCAGTTTTTTGCCGGCGACGGGCTTGTCGTCTTCCAGGAGCTGGATTTTGAAGACCATTTTTTCGCCGGGTTCGAAGACGGCCCGGGGTTTTTCACAGTCTCCTTTGAACGAGAGCGTACCGGCGTAGAGCACGGCGCTGGAGAAGAGGAGGGCGGCGGCGGCGGTTAGGCGTTTCAGCATGGGGCGGACTCCTGGGGGGGGTGAAAACGAACGTCGAACTTTCAACATCGAACGTTGAACGTCGAACGAAATCCGGACGGACTAAACTTATCCTGAAGGTGTTACAAAAAGATGAAATTTCTTTTGAACAGAAGGCCGCGAAGGTCATGAAGGGGGTGCGTCAATAACGTTTTTTACGCGTCTGTACGAAAGGGGGGTGAGAAAAAGAGCCCTTTGTGTTCTTCGCGAGCTTCTGTTCAAAAACGGGTTTAAAGATGGTCAGGGTTCCAGGACGGCCAGGGCGGTGCCGACGTTGCCGAGGGGGGCGCTGACCTGGATGCCGGCGAGGCGGGAACGGATGGCGGCGACGGCTTCGCGGGCGATGTCGATGCCGATCTGGCGCTGGTCTTCCTTGGAGGAGCCCTTGGCCATGCGTTCGATGATGGCGTCGGGCACGACCACGCCGGGGACTTCGTTTTTCATGAAAGTGGCGTTGCGCAGGCTGGCCAGCGGAAAGATGCCGGCGAGGATGGGAATGTTCAGATCCTGGACGGCGTCGAGGAACCGCAGGAGCGCGTCGGTATTGAACACGGGCTGGGTGATGGCGAATTCGGCGCCGGCTTCGACTTTGGCGCGGAAACGGCGGACCTCGCGGTCGAAGTCCAGGGCGTTGGGATCGGCGCCGACGCCGATGACGGCGGCGGTCGGCGGTTCCACGGCCTGGCCGCCGAGGTCGACGCCGCGGTTGAGGCGGTTCTGGAGCGTGGCCAGGCCGATGGAGTCGGAGTCGAACACGCCGGAGGCGAAGGCGTAGTGGCCGAGCTTGGGCGGATCGCCGGTGATGAAGAGGAGGTTGCGGATGCCGCTGGCGGCGCAGCCGAGGAGGTCGGCCTGGAGGCTGATGAAATTGCGGTCGCGGCAGCAGACATGGAGGACGGTGTCGATGCGCGCCAGTTCCTGGATCTTCAAGGCGGTGACCAGGGGGGAGAGGCGCGGCGCGGCGCGGGGGCCGTCAGGGATATTGATGACATCCACGCCGCGGCGGTGGCAGAGGGCGGCCTTGGCGACAACATCGTTGAAGTCAAACCCGCGGGGGGGCAGGATTTCGATGCTGGTGACCCACTGGCGATGGGCCAGTTTCCAGCCCAGGCGCGACTTGTCGGCTAGTGGTAGCGGTTCCTTGAGGGGGACTTCGGCGGGGGGAGCGATGTCGCGGACTTCGAGCCGTTTTTTCTGCATGGGCTTGATGCTGCGGGCGATCTCGCGGATATGGTCGGGATTGGTGCCGCAGCAGCCGCCGACGGCGCGGGCGCCGAGGTCGACGTAACGGCGGGCGTATTCGGTGAGGTATTCGGGGGAGCAGAGATAAAGTTGGCGGTTTTCGACCCGGCGCGGGGCGCCGGCGTTGGGTTGGGCGACCAGAGGCAGGGAGGTGAGGCGGACGGCTTTTTCGAGGACGGCCAGGAGCGTGTCCGGGCCGGAACCGCAGTTGAAGCCGATGGCGAAGGGTTGGGGCAGATCCCGGGGCAGGGGGGCCAGGACGCTTTCGACGCTTTCCGTCAGGGTGGCGGCGTCGCTGCCGTCATCCAGGACCGCGAAGGAGAGGAGGAATGGGGGCTGGCCGGGAAGGGCGGCCATGGCGCGGCAGGCTTCCTGGGCGGCGTCGTGGGTGGGGAGGGATTCGAATAGGATGAAATCGGCGCCGCCGGCGAGGAGGGCTGCAGCTTGTTCGGCCATGAGTCCCTGGCGCTGGACGGGGTCGGTGCCGGCGGTGGGGGCGGGGCCGACGGAGCCGGCGACCCAGACCGGGCGCAGCGCCGCATCGGCCGCGGCGCGGGCGAGGGCGGCGGCGGCCTGGTTGATGGCCGCGGTCTTTTCGCTGAACCCGTACGGATTCAGGGAGAGGCGGTTGGCGCCGTAGGAATTGGTGGTGAGCACGTCCGCGCCGGCGTCGGCATAGGCCTGATGAATTTCCCGGATCATGTCCGGCAGGGACAGGCAGAGTTCGTCAAAACAGCGGTTGGTGAAAACATGGCGCCGGTAGATTTCGGTGCCCATGGCGCCGTCGAAGACGAGGACGCGGTCTTTCAGAACGTTTGGGATCGGCTCACGGTTCATGTCTGGTCTATTCTCCGCCGGAACATACAAGGGAAAACGGATAACATAACCGGCCTGCGGTCGAAACGGAAGCGTGGGTTGCGGGGTCTGTGGTCTGTAGGCCTGTGGGCAGAATCAGCCGCGGCCGGCGGTGGTGCGGACGGTGATGCGGGTGATGCGGCCGGTGCGGTGGAAGAGGGCGGCGCTGTCTTCCCGGGAACAGGTGTCGCCGGGCACGGTGCGGCGGGTGCCGTCGGTCGCCTCGATCTCCAGCTGGTCTTCCGCCGCCTGGACATAGACGACCGGGACCTGGCAGAAGGAGAACGCGAGGGAGTGCGGAGGCAGTTCCAACGTCCGGGGAGTGCCGTCGAGGGCGACCATGGGGAAGCTATGCGCCGCGGCGGAGAATTCGGAACGGCGGAGAAGGTCGGGGCGGAACTGCACCCGGCCGTCGCGGACCTGAACGCCGAGTTCGCCGAGGCGGGTGAGGATTTCCTCCTTGACCTGTCCGGTCATGCCCGGCTGGCGCGCGCCCTGGCCCCAAGGGGTGTGGGAATAGGGATCGGTGGGGAAGGCACCGTAGATGTCCGGACTCTTGTTGAAGCCCAGACCGGCGCGGATGTCGTAATATCTTTGCGCCAAGCCTTCCACGATCTCCGGAGAGGCGTTTTTCGTCACGGCGCGGCGCCAGTTTTCCTGGGTGGCCAGGAGGAGCTTGGCCACCATGTGCCAGTAAATGCTGCCGAGCCCTTCATAGGCGAACATGGCGCCGGAGCGGCCGGTGAAGGCGTGGTGATGGAAGGTCGTCTCGAACAGGTCGAGGATCAGGGCGCGTTCGGCGCGGACGGCTTCGGCGTAACGCGGGTCGGTTTCCAGCAGATCCAGGGCCCGCCGCACGCAGACGGCATTGCGGAAGGTGCTGTTGAAGCGCCAGACGCCGCCGGTGTCGCGGAAGAGCAGGGAGCGGTCGCTGGCGTTGTCCAGACGGGCGGCGAGGATGGAGTGGCCGGCCTGTCCGGGATCCGGCAGGTTTTTCTCCAGGAACCCGGTCAGGCGGCGGTTGGGATAGAGCATGTAGGAATGCTGATCGGCGCGGTACAGGCGGCTGGCGCGCAGGGCGTTGAGAGTCAGCAGTGCCTCGGTGGGGGGTAGGGCGCCGGAGGAGAGGATGGCGACCTGGCCCTCCAGCATCTCGTCCAGGCGGCCGATGGCCGCGGCGTCCGGTGTGAGCTTGAGGAGATTGTAGGCGTGGTAGAGATGGTCGTCCCGGCGGTTGGCGCGGAGGCCCTGGGCCGTGAAACGTTCCGCCAGTTCGAGGAAGGCGAGGAGTTCGGCGCGGGCGATGGACGCGGTGGCGCCGCCGAACCCGTTTTGGTAAATCGTGGCGCGATACTTGGCGCCAGCCTGGCCGGCCCGGTCCATGAAGGCGCGGCGGCGGCGGTCGGTGAAGCCTTCCGTCAAGTCCGGGGCGAACTCGCGGAGGACGGCGTGGATGTCGTCCAGCCACGCCTTCACTTCGGCGGCGACGGCGAGTTCCGCGGCGCCGTTCTGCCGCGCCAGGCCGGCGGCAAAACCGAGGAAGCGGTGGAGGTAGCCGAGGGTGACGACGGAGAGCCCCCAGCCGGCCAGGGCGTTGTTGGCGTCGTTCCATTCCGGGCGCTGGGTGTTCATCCACAGGCCGCCCTCGGGGACGAGGTTGGTGAGCTTGGCGAGGGTGAGGATGAGCAGTTTTTCCGCGAGCGTGGCATGCAGGATCTTGCCGTCCGCCCCGACCAGCAGGCGGCCGTCGCCGCCGAGGGTTTTGACCCGTTCGGCGGCGCGCCGGTCGGCGGCGGCGTCAAAGGCGATGCTGTGGTGCGGGTCGGCGAGCAGGGCCGGATAGTCCTTGATGCGGTAGGGGATGTCGGCGTGGCTGAATAGCGGTTCGCCAAGCAGGCCGGCGAGGCGGCCGGGTTCATGAGCTTCGCCGGCCTCCAGCAGTTTCAGGAGATAAATGATCTGGTGGTCGCCCCAGTAGCCGATGTTGGACCAGGGGTTGCCGGGGTCCGGTTTTTCCCAGTCGATGCCGTGGCGGAAGACGCGGTAGGGGTTGTAGCCGTCGGCGGTGGTGGCGTTGAGGAAGGTGGCGGTCATGCTGGGGAGGAACGCTGGGTACGAAAAGGCGAGGGCTTCCCAGTTCTGGAAAATGTCGCGCCAGTTGCCCTGGTAGTCGAGGTTGCGGGAACCGTCCGCCTTTTTGACGTTGACGGAGAAGTAGTTCCAAGGGCGGCTCGGGTCGCCGTGGCGTCGGCTGAAGGTGATCGGCAGGTACTGGAAGCATAGCCGGCGCAGCGCCGCCGGTCCGGCTGCCGCCCAGGCGTGCAGTTCAAAGAGGGTGAAGGTGTCGGGCAGTTTCGCTAGGCGCGCCGCCGCGGTGTCGGCAGTTTCCCGGTTCATGGCGTGGAGGAAAGAGGTGAAATCCGCTTTTTCGATCCGGTAGCCGTCGGCGAAGATGCCGCCGCGCATGGTGTTGAAGAGGACGTTGGCGGTGTGGTGGACGGTGCTGGCGCGGTCGGCGCCGGCCTGGAGGCCATCGGCGGCGGCCAGGATGGCGCGGAGGTTGGCGGTGCCGGCGGCGATGTCCGTCTCCAGCCCCGCGCGCAGGGCCTGCCGGTCGCCGGCCAGGTCGCGGAGCAGGGCGGCGACGGCGGCGTGATCCTGGTTGACGTCGGCGACGAGGTTCCAGCGTACTTCCTTGCCCGCAGGGAGTTTCACGTTGGCGTGGACGAAATAGGCGCCACGCCGGCCGCACACGTCGGTCTCGGGCTGCAACGGGCGGCCGTCGCGGAAGGCGTCGAGCTGGCGGCTGCAGAGCAGGTGCCCCAGCGATTCCAGCCCGTCCTGCCAGACCACGGTGGCCTTGAGCGATTCGCAGGGTTCCGCATGGTCCGTGAGGCCGGAGGTCATGGTGAAGAGGCCAACGCCGGAGGCGGAGTCCAGTTCGTTGCGTTTGTAGGCGTCCAGCAGGACGCTGACCCAGCCCTGCGAGCCGGTGTTGACGCCGTAGGGCAGGAGATTCTGGAAACCGTCGAGGATTTCCGCTTCGCGGGGTTTGGCGCTGTGGGAGATCAGGGTGGCGGTGCGGACGAACCCGCGGGCGTCGCTGGTTCGCCAGGCCTGCCGGAAAGTCAGTTCCAGGTTGCGGTTGGTTTCCTCGAACACCAGGGCCGTTCCCCAGACGTTCTTGTATAGGGCGCGTTCGGTTTGCCAGGCGCCGGCCTGGCGGTCGGAGAACGGCTCCCACAGATGGTGGCGGCGGCCGTCGCGCACCCGGATCAGGGTTTTGGCGCCGGTGTTCTCCGCGCTCTCCGCCACCCGATCCTCGGTGCCGTACGGAAAGAGCGCCGAATCGGGATTGACGCGGCCGGCGGTGAGGCCGCCGGTGCTGGAGATGAACAGCCAGTGATCCGAGGCGCTGACCACGCTCATGAAGAACGGTGGCATGCGGTCGTAATGGCCGATGCGGTAGAAGGTTTCACCGTTGAGTTCGGTGAACTCGCCGCGGACGGGGGGCGGCGGAACGTTGGCGGGAGAGGAGGAGGGAGGCATGGGAATTTTCGATTTTGGATTTTGGATTTTGGATTGGGGGGCGTGATCCGAGAGGGTTCTGAACGTCCGCCGGATTAATTCATGAAGCATATGGCTGGATTTGATTACTCGCCGGCTGCGAACGTTCAACATTCAACATTGAACATCCAACATCGAATCCAGAGGGATCCTGCGAATTGATGCGGGATTCAACGTTGAATGTTGGATGTTGAATGTTCAATGTTCGTTACTCCTTTATCCCG
>CAITSE010000261.1 GCA_903894975.1 uncultured Lentisphaerota bacterium | reverse complement strand
GTGTCAGGGTTCAGGAGGCAGAGTCTGCTGGATGTACAACACTTTCACAATTTGACAGTTGCTTTCACGGCCCTGAACCCTGAACCCCGCTTTTGCCTTGCGGCACTTCTGCAAGAGCCTCTACTGACTACTGACTTCCAACAAACACGGATTTGTCAAGACTCGGACACCCTCAAACGCCGCCCCCGGCCCAGTCGTCGCAGCGCAGGGACGGCCGCCGCTCCGCCGGAGCCGGCACGCCGATTTCCAGGGCCGCGCAAACCCGGCCGTCGCCCGGGCAGGTCCAGGCCTGCGCCGTGAACGCCGCGCGCCGACCCAGCAACCGGCGCCAGCCGTGCTCCGGACAGTCGCCGCGCAACCGTGTCACCTCGTGCCCGGAAACCGTCAAAGATTCCTGCGACCGCACCCGGAAGGAAACCGGCAGCCGTAGACGCAACCACTCGGGCACCGGCCGCCGCAGCCACTGCTCCGCCATGCCCAGCCGTTCGAAACATTGCTCCTGGCGCGGGCCGCGGCCCGGCGGCGGCGCGAACCGCAGCCGCGTCCGGGCCGGTTGCGCCTGACATTCGGTCAATTCCAGTTCCGTCGCCACGCGCATGTCCAGACCGAAGGCGCGCCAGCGGCGACGGCCGTCCGCGTCCGGCGGCACCGCGCTCGTGGAGGTCAGCACCCGCCGCTCGGTGCGCTCGTCGCGCCGGCCGGCCGGCCAGATAAAGACGATCTCCGTCAGCAATTCCGCGGCGGCCAACCAGTTCCCGAAACGGGCCACGGCGGTGCCGTCGGCCTTGGCCGTGGAGACCAGCCCGCACCAGCCGCCGTGCTCCGCCGGGGTGACGGCGGCCACGGCCGGATCGGCGCGCAACACCGAGGCATAGTCGGAGATCGTCCGAGTCAGGTCCGGCCGGGCGGGCGCCGCCTGCCAATCCAGTTCCAGCCGGTACTCGTACCGGTCGGCAAAGACGCAGCGCCCCCGATCCGCGGCCCGGGAGAACTGCAGCATCTCCCAGTCGTCCGGCAAGGCCAGGCGGACATGTCTCCAAATCGTTTCCCGCATCCGTCATCGGTCCCTTTTCATCCCGGCATAATTCCAAAAAATCCCTTGGGCGTCTGATCGGTGGCAAAGTAGTATACCGCGCTGATGATCATGATCACGAGGCCGGCGGCCATTTCGCCGGCGATCACGCCGATCATCAGCGGCTTGACCGTCTTGTAGCCGGCGCCGCCGCCGAATTTGCTGACCAGCACCTTGATCAACCAGCCCATAAGAAAAGACGCCGCCAGGGAATAGCCGGAATACATCCCCCAGACCAGGAACATGACCGGATGCAACGGCCAGCGGCTGAAGTGCAGCCGCCCCAGGGTGAAGAGCAGGACCAGAGCCAGCCCCAGGACCATGGCCGTCACCGCCGGCCGGTCCATGCGGGCCAGCGCCAGACGGCTCAACCCATGCAGGGTTTCCGATTTGACCAGCAGATCCTGCGATTCCAGCCGCTGTTGCACTTGCACCCGCTCGGCGAAGGCCAGACCCGGGGCGCGGACCGCGCCGCTCCAGTCTGTCATGTTCGTGCCGCGATCATACTGCTGATACAGCGTGACGGGAATGGCCACGAACAGGCCGACCACCACCGCGGTCACCACCAGTTTCAGCGACCGCCCGATCTTGATCCCCTGCAAATCCAGGAGCTTGAAGTTGTTTACCATGAACGACATCAGCGTTTCGCGCAGGTCCGCCATCAGGATCACCGAGAACAGGGCCAGCAACATCACCGCCTGCGGCCCGACCGCGGCGGAACCCACGAGCCCCAACACCAGCGCGGCCGGGAAACTCGCGCCCTGGACGAAGAAACAGCCGGTTTCCGCCACCACCCGCGAAAGCACCACGAACGTGATCACGGCGATGCCGGCAAAGGCCACGGCAAACGGCCATTCCAGCCGGCCGACGGCGGACAGGTAGGCGATGAAGCCCAGGATGGACACCAGAAAAAGACGGGCGCCCCAGACGGATTCACCGTCAGGCCGGTCCGGCGCCGGCAGACAGACCGCCGCCTTCAGCACCTGGCTGTAATACCGGCGGCCGGTGTACAGCAGGACCAGCAGCGTGCCAAAGTAGGCGCCATAGGAAAACCCGTGCGACAGACTCGGCGACGGCCCCTGAACCGTGATGCCGTAGCCGATGAGCATGCCGGAAATCCAGCAATACAGCACCGGGCCGATCCCCAGCGCCAGGGACACGTCCGCGGCCAGAAAAAAGGCGAAGGCCACCGCGGTCAGGCACAAGGTCGGCCGCAGAACCCACCAGACGCCGCCGCCGCGCTGGATATTGACGAAGAGATCCTTCAATCCCTGGAAATCCACAAACAGCGGTATCTGCACCACAAAATCGGGAAACCAGACATAGGCGAAATTGTTGAGATGAATCACCATCACCGCACCCATCCCCCACCAGAACAGGCGGTTCCGGAACACTTCCGCCAGGGCGCCGTTGCCGCCCGGCAGGATGGCATTGGCAAACCCGGCGATGGGATACGGCAATTGCTCATGGTCGGCCCACTGCCGGTGCAAAACCACGGTCAGGCCGATCAGCGCCAGCCAAAACAGCAGGATCACCGGCGCCCAGAACGCCAGAGACGGCAGCCACTCGCGCCAGGGCACCGCCGACACCGGAATATGCCGGCGCGCTGAACCCAACCCCTGGATGAACCCGTTCAACACCCGGTTCTCGTTCTCCGGGGTAACCTTGACCAGGGCCGCCGGCGGCAGTGACTCGAACACGCGCTGCTGCTGCCAGGCCGGTTGGGTCTTGATCTGATGATGCGGCAGCAACATCGCGTTGGTCATGTAGCGCATCAGGCCGGAACCCGGGATGCAGCAGGCGGACAGGGTCAACACCAGCACCAGGGCAATCTCGCGGCCGCCCAGTCCGAGCCGGCGGCAGAGGCGGAACAGCAGCGGATTCAGCAGCAGCACAAACAGAATCATCCCCCCGTAGACCGCAATCGGCATGACATTGCCCACAAACATGGTTTGCCGCATCACCCAGTCGTTGAAATAGGTGACGCCGCACACCACCGCCACGCCCGTCAACCCCAGGAATCCCGCCCGGGCCCACCGCTCCCCCGCAGCACGGTCACCATCCCCCGCTTCCGGCCGCAGCCAGGCCGCCAGGAAAAACAGGGTCAACACCGCCGCCGCCGCCACCGCCACCCAGTTCGTCACCTGCAGGAACGCTCCCAGCGAGGACAGGCCCATACGATCCACCGTCACTTGCAGGAACCGCAGAAAAAACCAGGTGCAGGCCGCCGCCAGACCGCCGGCGAACGCCGCGCCGTTCAGACGCCGACGCCGATAGGCTCCCCAACCCCCCACGCTTCCGGCCAACGCCAAAACCCCGGCCAGCATTCCGGACTGGAGAAGAAAGGAACCACGAACGGCCAGATGCGGCAGCCCGGCCAGGCATACCGCCATGCCCGCCACCAGCCCTGCCCACATCCATACGATCCGAGAAAACACCATGAGGCCGCCCGTTCCCTTTCACGCCACGCTCTCCGCCCGATGCGACGGCGAAGGACAACATAAGCTTGTTTGACCGACCCACTATGGCTTGGTTCCCGGAGAACCGTGGATTTTTCCCGTTTCTGCGACCCTTAAAGGATTTACTGCGGCGTCCCCGCCGCGATAGAATTGCTCATTCGCGCTCAGCGAGTGCGACGATCGAGCGCGAGCGCAGCGTCCAACAAGCTGACCGCGATTCTGAGCCATTACCGCTCCGTGATATATAGTGCCGTGTTCACACGGGCGACATTCGTATGATGTGGGGATGGCATGGCAGACGTTGACAGTTTCATCTCGCGCTGGCAGAAGGCGGTACGCTTGAAGACCGGCCGCGCTATAACAATTCAGTATGCTTCGAAACCTTCCCCCGTCCCCCTCGCCGACCGCCTCGTCGCCCTCAACCGCGAACGCGCCGCCGCCGAAACCGCCGGCCACATTCGCTACCTCCGCCCCGACTACCAAGCCCCCGTCGCCGCGCCCCATCCCGTCGGGGCTTCGTCCATATCGTCCATTCCGTCCATCCAGTCCATCCAGTCCATCCCTCCCGCCGCCGCCATCCCCGCGCTCTCTGCGCGCCTCGCCGGCCGCAGCACCTCCAAACGCCGCGCCCAGCTCCAAGCCATCCTCGAAACCCTGCAATCCCTGGGGCATGCGTGACCTTGCGCTCGCCCGGCATTCAGGCGGGAACGAAATCCCCGCAGAAATTGTTATGGGTATTTACTGCGGCGGCTTCGCCGCTTTGGAGTGCGGTGGCTTGACACCGCTTTTCCCCGCCGGTGGAACCGGCTTTTCATCTAATTTCTCCGCTTCTGCCTGGGCGTGGGAGTTGGACCCTGCGTGGGATGGGCAGCTCCGCCGCCGGGGAAAGCTGCGTCAAGCCGCAGACACTCCAAAAATGCTACGCATCGGCACAAGGGGACTCGAAGCCTTAAGGTTACGCGCATGCTTACGCCCATGGCTACGTTGTCCCATCCCCTGCGAGGATTCCGCCCCGGCCTGAATAACATAGGAGTTACAAGAGGCGTCCCTTGGGAGAGTGGGCGTCCCGCCCACATGGGAGCGGGGGCATCTTGCCCCCGTTATGGCGACTGAACCTCCCGCCCCCTCCCATCTGAGGCATTCCTTCGGTTGCGTGTGCGGCGCAGGATGCCCGGGACGGGATGGGCTATAGTACAAATTTTGTGTCGTCCCGACCTGTTCTGATTCCGTCATGAACCATTCCAAATCCGTTTCGCGGCTTTTCGCGTATTTAGCGGGAAACTCGTGCGCATTCTCCACATCTTCAATCTGTTGTTGCTGACGGCCGCCCTCGGGCTGGTCTCCGGCGGTTGCGGCACCGTGAACCGCGTGGCGGCCAATTCCATGCAGGGCATGCTCGGATCGCTCATGGAACAGCCCGACCCGCAACTGGTGCGCGACGGCGCGCCCGCCTATCTGCTGGCCATCGACGGCCTCATCACCAACGATCCGCTCGACCCCGGCCTGCTGCGCGCCGGTTGCAACGCGTATTCGACCTATGCCTCCGCATTTCTCTCGGGCGATGCCGACGCCGTTCGCGCCGCGCGGCTCCAGGGCCGGGCCCGGGAATACGGCCTGCGCCTGCTCCGGTTGCGGCCATTCTACGCCACGGTCGAAAACGCGCCGGTGCCGGAATTCGAGGCCGCCCTGGCCCGGTTCGGGCGGGATGACGTCCCCGACCTGTACGCCGCCGGCAGCGCGTGGCTGGGCTGGATCATCAGCAAGAACGATTCCATGGAGGCCATGGCCGAACTGCCCCGGGCGCTGGCGGTCATGAACCGGGCGCTGGCCCTGGATGAAAGCTGCGCCGACGGCGGCGCGCACCTGGTGTTCGCCACCTACTACGCCGTCCAGGTTCCCGGCGCCGGCCAGGACCTGCCCAGGAGCCGGACGCATTTCGAGCGCGCCATCGCCATCGGCGGCGCCCAGAACCTGCTACCGCGTGTGCTCTTCGCCGAGTTCTACGCCCGCGCCGCAAACGATCCCGACCTTTTCACCCGGACGCTCCGGGACGTGGTGGCGGCTCCGGACACCGAGGCGCCGCGCTTCCGTCTCATGAACGCCATCGCCCGGGAGCGGGCCGCGCGGTTGTTGCAACAAAAGGATGAACTGTTTTGAAACCCTGCCAGCATTCCCAGGCCCGCCATCAGCTCCGCTCCCTGATCCTGACCGTCACCGGCGCGCTTGCCCTGGCCGCCGGCCTGGCCGCCGCGGCGCCGGCCGACTCCGCCGTCACCATCAAGCTCGCCACCGCCGCCCCCGACCGCAGCGTGTGGGTGAAGGCGCTGCGCGACGCCGCCGACGAAGCCAAGGCCGCCACCGGCGGGCGCGTCCAGTTCAAGATTTATCCCGGTGGCGTTCAGGGGGATGAACAAACCGTGCTCCGCAAGATGCGCGTCGGTCAGCTCCAGGGCGCCGCTTTCATGGGCCAGGGCATCCGCCTGGTCTGCCCGGACGCCACCGTGCTGCAGCTCCCGCTCATGCTCCGCTCCGAAGAAGAATTCCAGCAATCCCTGCGCGACCTGGACGCCAACCTGCGCGCCGCCGCCCGCGGCAATCAGGTGGAAATCCTGTGCTGGACGCGCCAGGGCTTCGCCTACATGTACAGCAAGAAACCGGTGGCCGACCTGGACGCCCTGCGCCGGGCCAAGCCATGGCTGGTGCCGGATGATCTTTTCAGCGAGACCCTGTTCCGCGCCGCCGCCGTGTCGGGCATTTCCATTCCGGTCAGCGACGTGCTCACCGGCCTCCAGTCCGGGCTGCTCGACACCGTATACGCGCCGCCGCTGGTGATGGTCACCATGCAGTGGCATACCCGGATCGCCTACAAGCTCGACTTCGGCCTGGCCTATTCCATCGGCGCGCTGGTGGTCACCGGCGAGACCTGGAACCGCGTGGCAGCGGAAGACCGCACCAAGATCCAGGAAACTTTCACCCGGCGCCTGGAAGACCTGAACCTCCTGGTCCACAAGCAAAATGAAGAAGCCGACGCGGTGATGGGCAAGCAGGTCCAAACCCTGAAAATGCCCGAAGCGACCGTGGCCGAGTTCCGCCGGCTGAACGAAATTGTCGTCCACCAACTTGTCGGCAAGGCGTTTTCCGAGGCGATCCTGAAACAGCTCCAGGAATCCCTGGCGCGGCAGCGGGATCCGAAACCATGACGGACCCGGTCCCGGAAGCGCCAAACGAAATTGCCAGTGCCGGTTCTCCGCCGGCGCCGTCGACCTCGCTCCTGCGCCGCGCCGAAGACTGGTTCTGCGCCGGCCTGATGTTCGTGATGATTGCCGCCGGCCTGCTGGCGGTAGGGCGGCGGTTTGTCGTCAAATTGCCCGTGATCGGCGACTGGGTGCTGGGTGGCAGCCTGAGCTGGCCGGAACCGCTGGGGCAGCACCTGGTGCTGTGGGTGGCGCTCTTCGGCGCGGGCGCCGCCGCCGCGGACCGCAGCCACATCGCCATTGACGCGCTGGCCTATGTGCTGCCGCAGCGATTCCGCCGCGTCGCCGGCATGTTCACCAATCTGACTACGGCATTGCTCTGCGGCGTGTTCACCTGGCTCGCGGTCGGCTTTACGGCCGCGGAATTCGAAAACAATGGCAGGGCCCTCACCTTTTTCGGCCTGCACGCCTGCTGGTTGACGGTGGTGCTGCCGGCGGGGTTTGCGCTCCTGACCCTGCGCAGTCTGATGATCCTGGTCGCAGACGCCCGGGCGCTGTGCCGCACCGCTCCCGCAGCCGAGGAGACCGCCTCCGCCCAACCGCCCCCGGCGCCGCCCGCCGGGAACGGGGGGCCGGCGGCATGACAATCCTGATCGGCATCGGCGTGCTCCTCATCTGCCTGGCGGGCGTGCCCCTGTTCACCGTCATGGGCATCTCGTCCCTGCTCAACTACTGGCACAACGGAATCTCCTTCCAGTCGGCTGTGATTGAGTTTTACCAACTCGGGTCCGTGCCGCTCCTGCAAACCCTGCCGCTGTTCACCTTCGCCGGCTGCCTGCTAGCCCGCAGTCAGGCGCCGGCGCGGCTGCTCCGCCTTTCCAACGCCGTGCTCGGCTGGATGCCCGGCGGCCTGGCTGTGATCACCGTGGTCAGTTGCGCGCTGCTGACGGCGTTCACCGGCGCCTCGGGCATCACCATTTTCGCCCTGGGCGGTCTGCTGCTGCCGGCCATGCTGGCCAACCGCTACGACGAGCGTTTCGGGCTCGGCCTGATCACCGCCAGCGGCTGCCTGGGCCTGCTGTTCCCGCCCAGCCTGCCGGCCATCCTCTACGGCGTGGTCAGCGGCGTGAGCATCGACATGCTGTTCCGCGCCGGCCTGCTGCCGGGCCTCCTGACCCTCTCCGCCCTGGGTGGATACGCGGCGTGGCGCGCCCAGCGCCAGGGCGTGCCGTGCCAACCCTTTTCCCTGCGCGAACTGCGCGGCGCCCTGTGGGAGGCGCGCTATGAACTGCCGCTGCCGGTACTGGTCATCGGCGGCATCTATTCCGGCATGTTCGCCATCAGCGAAGCCGCCGTCGTCGCCGCAGGCTACTCCCTGCTGGCGGAAATGGTGATCCGGCGCGACGTCCGCAAGCGCCACTTCGCCTCTGTGGCCCGCGAAAGCATCGTGCTTTCCGGCGGCATCCTCATCATCCTCGGCATGACCATGGCGGTGACCAATTACCTGGTCACCGAAGATGTGCCCGGCCAGATTTTCGCCCTGGCCGAACGCTACATGAGCGGGCGCATCGCCTTCCTCCTGACCCTGAACGTGTTCCTGCTGATCGTGGGCAGCATTCTCGAAGTCTATGCGGCGACCGTCCTGATCATGCCGCTGCTCCTGCCCATCGCGGCGCGCTTCGGCGTGCATCCGATTCATCTCGGCGTGATTTTCCTCACCAACCTGGCCATCGGCTACATCATGCCGCCGGTCGGGATGAACCTGTTCATCTCGGCCATCCGCTTCAAGAAACCAGTACTCGAACTGGCGCGGGCGGCCATTCCCTTCGCCATCGTCCTGCTGATCGTGCTGGCGGTGATCACCTTCGTCCCGTGGCTGAGCCTGGTCTTTGTTCCGCAGTGAACGGGCTGAAGGGTAATTGGCAGAGGCAACGCCCCTGTAATCGTCGATCGAAAGCCCGCGAGAGCTTCCGATGGCCCTCGGGGGCTCTCGACATTTTCACTCCCGCGCATCATGTGTGAGCGCGAGCGCAAAAACGCAAAGCGCAACCGCCTCACGCCTCCGCGACAAACCCGAAAGCCTCACGGACGCGGGATGCATCAAAAAGGGAGGCCATCTCCTGCCCCGGCCGTTCATAGAATGACAGGTCGAGGCTCAACTCCGGATACCAGGCACACAGCAGCTCCGGAACCGGTCGCGCGGCATAGACTCGCGGCGCCACGGCATTCATCACCCGGCAACCGGGCCGGCGCGGCGATGCCACCGCCAGGATCAGCAGCCGCACGCATTCCTTCCGGCTCATCTGCGTCGCCGCGCCCAAGGCCCAGGCATGGACCGGGCGCGGCTGGTAGAACGCTCCGGGCCGAGCCTCATCATAAATCGACGCCAGCCGCAGGTTGAGCACGTCAAGGTCGTCGTGCTGCCGCGCGTAATACCGGGTCACTTGTTCCATCAGGAACTTGGAAAAGCCGTACCCGTCCCGGTCAAGACAGGGATGTTCCTCCGTGACCGGCAGCGCCACCGGCCGGAACCTGACGCTCTGGAAGCCGACAGCCGCAATCGAGCTGGCCATGACCAACTTCCGGCAGCCGCGGTCGAGCAGGTAGCGCATCAGCGTCCGCGAACCTTCCACATTCACCAGGATGCCGTCACGCTCGCTGCAACCGCCGGTGACCGCCGCCAGATGCACAGCGGCGTCGAACCGCCACCCGTCCAGCCGGATCAGGTCCTCAAAGGCCGTGAAATCGCCCTTCACAAAGCCGACGTCCGCCACCGGCTTGTGCCGGCCGATGCAGACCACGTCGTGCCCCGCCGTCTTCAGCGCCGCCGCCAGCGCGCCGCCGATAAACCCGCTCCCGCCGGTGACCAGAATGGTACTCATGATTGCTGCTCCGATTTGAACAGAAGTTCACAAAAAACACAAAGGTTTCTTGGTCTAACCCCTTCGTGCTCTTTGCGCCCTTCTGTTCAACGAATTCGGTTTTCTTGTGACTGATTCAGACTTCCCTGTTGCCCCCTGCCGGTTACTCGCACCACCGGATCACGGCGCCGAGCACGTCCGACGCCTGGCCACGGTTGATGCGGTCGTAGAACGCGGCGCTGGCAGCGGCCGGGATGCGGTGAGTGATCGTCGCCGCCCAGTCCAAGGCGCCCGCGGCCATATTCTTGAGCACCGCCCGGCGGCACGGCGCCAGCCCGTCGTCGCAGGGGAAGAACATCTGCAACTGCTTCCCGTGCGGCGGCAGAAAATGCAGGGCGACGGGGTCTTTCCCGTAATTCCCCTGCCAGATGAACTTGCCGCCTTTCCGGCACAGCGCGATGGCCGAGTCCAGGCACGCGGGAATCCCGGTGGCCTCGAACACGGTGTCCGGCAGTTGCGGAGCGAGCTTGAGAACTTCAGCCTGGACATCCTGGGTGCGGCTGTTGAGAACATGGTCGGCGCCCAGCTTTTCCGCCAGGGCAAGGCGGCGGTCGTCCAGATCCACGGCGATCACCCGGCAGCCGCGGCGAGCGCAGGCGGCGACGACGCCCAGCCCAATCAGGCCGGCGCCGTAGACCAGCACGGTTTCACCCAGGCGCGGGTTGGACATGTCCACACCCCAGAGCCCCACCGCCGGCATGACAAACAGGCTGGCCGCATCATCATCCACGCCGGCCGGCAGCTTGGCCACGCCGCCCGTGGTCTTGAGCGAGATCACGGCGTGCGAGGCATGGGTGCCGGACACCGCCGACACCGCCGTCCCGTCGGTCAGTTGGAACTTCTGGTTGTCCCGGTAATACACTTTGTCGCCCGGGCGGAACCCCTCTACACTCCGGCCGGCGGACTCCACCACACCCACCGCCTGGTAGCCCGTGCAGAGCGGATACGGCCCCCAGGAAATCTTGTTCCGGATCAGCGCAAACTCCGTGCCGATGCTCACCCCGGAGCAGAGGGTTCGCACCACCAGCGAGTCCGCGTCCGGTTCAGGCAGAAAGACGTCGGCCAGGGAAAACTGCTGCTGCGCATCACAGACCAGGGCTTGGGCATGCATCGGGAAGGTCTCCGGAGGGCGGTGGCTTTGTTCATGATCGATCAGACTAGCAGATTATTCTAAACTGTATGTTCAAAACTTTTCGCAGACAATGCTAAAGTATGGAGATTCATAGCATATTTTATGCCTTTAAATCTCAATCAGTCAGGACCGGAATCCGCCGCGCCGCCCGCGCCGGCATTCCTCTTTGCGCCCGCCGTGCGCATCTTCTGGGAAGGCCGCTGGGAAGGAACGTATGTGGAGCCCTGGCGCCGGCTGTACGACTGCGAACTGGTCTATGTGAGCGCTGGCGCCTTCGACCTGTATCTGGGCGAGCAGGCGCACCGGTTGACTGCCGGCGCCCTGATCCTGATTCCGCCGCGATTACGCCATGAAAGCGTACTCCCAGCCGGCGGCCGCGTCATGCGCCACTGCATTCATTTCGACTGGCTGCCGCCGCCCGGCCGGGAACCGCGTCCTCTCGCCGCCTTTGACCACGAACGCTTTGAGACTCTCGGCCGGACGGTGATGCCGCCCCCCGAGATTGCCGGACTGCTGCCGCTAGTGACGACGTTGGACGCGCTGGCGCCGGAAATTAAATCCGTGCTGGCGGCGATGCTGACATGCCTGCGTTCCGGCGCGTACGGCACGGCCGGCGGCCTGTTGTGGCCCGTGCTGAACGCCCTGCTCCAAGACGCCGCGCGCCACGCCTTCCCGCCGGCGCCGCACCTGCCGCCAGCAGCCGGCAAGACCTGGCGCGCCGTCCTGACGGCCAAGGACCACCTGGAACGATTTTACGCGACGCCGGTTACCCTGGGCCAGTTGGCCCGCCGCACCCGCCTCACGCCGAACCATCTCTGCCGCGCCTTCCGCCGCGTGCTCGGGAAAGCGCCGGTCCAATACCTGAACGATCTGCGGATGCAGCACGCCTGCCGACTCCTCCAGGCGGGGCAACTGAACATAGCGGAAACCGCCGCCGCCGTCGGCATCCCGGACGCCAACTACTTCGCCCGCCTCTTTCGCCAGAAAACCGGCTTCCGCCCCAGCGAATATCCGCAGACTCATTCTCTTTAAGTCTGACTTCAGCCCCGCAGGGGGCGGCACTCCCGCAGCCATGAGTGCAAACCCGTTTTTCATCCCCGTGCCCCGGTGCCTCCGTGAGAAAAAAACTCTTCACCCCAACCGAACCACACTCCCCCAATCCTTGCCAATCGAAAATGCGCCGTTACGTTGAATTGCGGTTTGCCTATAACCCGATCCAACGTCCAGCTTCCATACTAACATGAACTTTTTTCTCTCCATTCTCCGATTCTTTGTTCCACCGCCGGTAACGATTCGCCCGGGTCGGCGGCTGGCCACCGGATGGCTGCTACTGGTGCTGGCGGGCGTTCCCGGACTGGGCGCCACGGAATTGGCGCCGTTCCTGGACGCCAACGGCGCCTTCTGGGAACAATCGCCCGATTCCTTTATGGTCGAACAGCCGCAACCGCGCGTCTTCCACTGGCTCGCAGAGGACCGGCACACCGAAGCCAATTATCTGGCGGACCGGAGCCGGGAGAAACTGACTTTCCTGGCCATGCCCGTGTCCGAAGCCATGATCCGTTTTGCCAAGGAACGACCGGCCCGGATTGAGCTTTCGCTGTTCAGCCGCGGCGATGACGGGGCCATGAACATCAAGGGGTTCGAACAGGCCGTCGAGCACATCTGCGGCACGGTTTCCCAATGGACCGGCAATCCCGGAGTCGCCGGTTCCCGACAACGGGTGGTGGGAGACATGGTGGTTATGCAGCGCGGCTGGGCCTTCGGCAAGTACCGCGCTGAACTCACCTGGAACGCGCCTTCCGGAAACACCCGGAAATTCCGCGCCGAATACATCAACCTGGCCATCGAGCCGAACGATGATGGCGCCGCGGCCCGCAAACCCAACGGCGCCCAGCTTGCCGCCACCACCGGCAAGATGGACCTGAAAAATAACGTCAAGACCGACCCCTCCGGCGACGTCCATATCGAAGGCCTGCCCATGGTCGACCAGGGCAACAAGGGCTACTGCGCCGCCGCCACCGCCGAGCGCATCCTCCGCTATTACGGCGCCGAAGTCAACATGCACATGATCGCCCAGCTCGCGGACACCACCAGCGGCGGCGGCACCGACATGGATTTCATGGTGCAGATGCTGCGCAAGGCCAGCACCAAGCTCGGCGTCTCCACCAAGGCGCTCAAGGAACTCGACACCCAGGGACTCCTGCGCGAACTTGACCGCTACAACTCCATGGCCCGCCGCGCCAAGGTCCGCCCGCTCACCATTCCCACCAGCGGCGCCATCAATCTGACCGAACTGTTGAGCAATCTTGACCCCGCCGTGTGGAAGCAGTTCAAGACGGAAAAAGAGAAGTCCGACTATGTCCGCTTCCAGGATGACATCATCCGCTACATCCAAATCGGCATTCCCCTGGCCTGGACCGTCCAGCTCGGCTTGTATCCCGAGGAAAAAATATCCTCCCAGGCCTCCGGCGGGCACATGCGCATCATCCTCGGCTACAATTCCAAAACCAAAGAAATTCTCTACACCGACTCCTGGGGGCGCGGCCATGAATTCAAGCGCATGCCCGCCGACAATGCCTGGGCGATCACCATCGCCCTCCACGCGTTAGAGCCGAAACGGCTCTGATCCGGGGGGGGCGGCCACCCCGGGTTCAGAACCCGAACAGGGAGGGCTGGCTCGCCGGGCGCGCGGCTTCCGCCAGCACCGGGGCCAGGGAACGAAACCCGCAGGCGGCCGCCATGTCCTGGAGCCGGGGACCGTCCAAGGGGCGGCGCCGGAGAGCGTCCAAGCCGCGCCAATCCGGCGGCAGATCCAGATCCAGCCGCACCAGATCCAGGTTCCGTAGGAGCAGGTTCCGGTTCTCCTCAAGGGACTTGCGGATCCCGGGCTTGGCGACCTCCGCGATCCGCGCCAGCAGCGCCTCGGCGCTGCCGAACTGCTTGAGCAGGGCCGCGGCGGTTTTGGCGCCGACCCCGGGCACCCCGGGAATGTTGTCCGAACTGTCCCCCAGCAGGGCCAGATAATCGCGGATCTGCCCCGGAGCCACGCCGAACTTGGCCTCGACCTCCGCCGGACCGATCCGGTCCAGCGCGCCCTTGGCGCCGGTCTGGACCAGGTAGACGTCCCGCTCCACTACCAACTGCATCAGATCCTTGTCGTGGGTGACGATGGCGGTCTCCGCCCCTTCCCGGGCCATGGCCACGGCGGCGATGACGTCGTCGGCCTCGCGCCCTTCCTGCCGCAGCACCGGCCAACCCAGCGCCTCCAGCCACTGGTCCAGCTCGGGAAGCTGGGCCCGGAGCGCGTCCGGCATGGGCGGGCGGTTGGCCTTGTAGTCCGGCAGGAGATCCATGCGCCGCTGCGGCCGGCCGCAATCAAAAATCACCACGCCCCGGCCGCCCGGCAGTTCCTGGTCAAGCTTGAGCAGCAGCCGAATCACGCCGTAAAGGGCATTGGTGGGGCGGCCGTCCGGCGCGGTCAGCCCCGGAATGGCGTAAAAGGCGCGGTAGACCTGGGCATAGCCATCCACCAGCACCAGACGGGGTCCGTTCATGCCGTCATACTCCTAGCCCGGCCAAGCCGGAACCACATTTTTTGTGCTATGCGATCATTGCGGCCGGCTTGCCCGGGCTACGGTTTTGTACGGGTTCACGGATAAAACATTAATGTAACGCCCCAAGCCCCGGCAGACATGCGCGGGAATTTATGAATCCCGGATGTGACACCAAGAAACGGCGAAGCCTAATAGCAATTAAAAATCAAACGGGGATACTATTCGCGTTCATTCGCGTTCATTCGCGGTTCAAAAGTAGGAACAGATTCTTGCAGAATCATTCTATAACATTTTCTTTTTTAACCGCTAATGAACGCCAATGAACGCGAATAAACCCGGCTCTGCTAAAGGCGGAACTCCGAACTCGGACGGCCGGGTTCACGTTGGGAGTTCCCACTTCAGTGGGGGCTGTTCTTCGTTGCGGAAGACCTGAAGATGACGCGAGTGCCCGGCGGAAGGCGGAATTTTGGATTTTGGATTTTTCGCCACGGCAGGAGGCGGATCTCGTGCAATCCTTAACCTGAATTATTCATCAACAGCCTTTTGCCCGCGAAATTTCGCGTGTTTAGCGGGCAAATCGGCTCGTGAGGTATTCAAGGCAGGGGAGATTCTGAGATTCCCCTAAGTTTCAAATTTCCAGTTTCAAGTTTCAGCGGCGGCACCCCGCCGCCTTTTTGCCATTTCCCGCCGTCCGGCTACATTCCTTGTTACCCATGAGCATCAACGCCCCTCCTGTCTACGACGAGAGCAAAATCAAGACGCTCTCCTCGCTTGAGCATATCCGTACCCGGCCCGGCATGTACATCGGCCGCCTCGGCAACGGATCCCATCCGGACGATGGCATCTACATCCTGCTCAAGGAGATCGTCGACAACTCGATCGACGAGTTCATCATGGGCCACGGCCGCAAGATCGAGGTGGACATCGCCCCCGACGGCACGGTCCGGATCCGCGACTTCGGCCGCGGCATCCCCCTGGGCAAGATCATCGACTGCGTCTCCACCATCAACACCGGCGCCAAGTACAACGACGCCGTCTTCCAGTTTTCCGTCGGCCTCAACGGCGTCGGGCTCAAGGCGGTCAACGCCCTCTCCTGCCGCTTCACGACCACCTCCTACCGGGACGGCGAGTTCGCCCGGGCCGATTTTTCCGGCGGCCTCCTCAAAGACAAAAAACGCGGCAAGTCCGCCGAACCGACCGGGACCGAAATCATCTTCCAGCCTGACCCCGGGTTTTTCCCGAGCTTCCATTTCGACGAGAAAACCATCCGCCGCCGCCTCTGGAACTATGCATGGCTCAACAGCGGCCTGACCCTGGTCTGGAACAACGAGAAATTTTACTCCAGCAACGGCCTGCTTGACCTGCTCGATGAAAAAGTCGGAACCGAAAAACTCTACGACGCCGTCTATTTCAAGAGCCAGACCCTCGAGTTCGCCTTCACCCACACCGCCAACTTCGGCGAGAACTACTACTCCTTCGTCAACGGCCAGTACACCAACGACGGCGGCACCCACCAGTCCGCCTTCCGCGAGGGCATCCTCAAGGCCGTCAACGAGTTTTCCGGGCGCAACCTGGACCCCGCCGACGTCCGCAACGGCGTGGTCGGCGCCGTGGCCGTCAAGCTCAAGGATCCCATCTTCGAATCCCAGACCAAGAACAAGCTCGGCAACACCGAAATCCGCGGCGAGATCGTCAACAAGGTGCGGGACGTGCTCCTGGCCTTCCTCTACAAAAACCAGCCCGTCGCCGAGCGCATGCTCGAAAAGATCACCCAGAACGAAAAGGTGCGCAAGGAAATCCAGGCGGTCCAAAAGGAAGCCCGGGAAAAAGCCAAGAAGGCGATCCTCAAGATCCCCAACCTGCGCGACTGCAAGTACCACCTCTGCAATGAGACCGAGGAAGGCGCCAAGTCCATGCTCTTCCTCACCGAGGGGCAGTCCGCCGCCGGCTCCATGATTGCCTGCCGCAACGTCGACAACCAGGCCATCTTCAACCTGCGCGGCAAGCCCCTCAACTGCTTCAACCTCGACCGTGGCACCGTCTATAAAAACGAAGAGTTGTACTACATCATGCGCGCCCTCGACATCGAAGAATCGATGGAGGAACTGCGCTACGAAAAAGTCATCATCGCCACCGACGCCGATGTCGACGGCCTGCACATCCGCAACCTCCTCATCACCTTTTTCCTCGCCTTTTTCGAACCGCTCGTCGCCGCCAACCACCTTTACATCCTTGAGACCCCGCTCTTCCGCGTCCGGAACAAGAAAGAGACGATCTACTGCTTCGACGAGGGTGAGCGCAACCTGGCCCTGGAAAAACTCGGCCGCAGCGCCGAAGTTACCCGGTTCAAGGGCCTCGGCGAAATCTCCCCCAACGAATTCGGCCAGTTCATCGGCCCCGAGATGCGCCTCCTGCCCGTGCTCATCGAACAGCGCAAGCACGCCGACGACTACATCGAATTCTTCATGGGCAAGAACACCCCCGACCGCCGCAAATACATCATGGACCGCCTGGTCTGATCGCCCCGGATAGGGGTAGGGATAGGGCTTTCGCCCTACCCCTCCCTCCGAACCGGACTGGCGGATTTCCCGCATCCGGCTCTCCAGTTGATGGTTACCTTCGACTCAAGGACTGGCATTCGGCGGCATGGGCTGCGGCTAATGAGAACAGCCCCTGCGCTTGAAAGAAGGCGTTGTTCCACCGTCGATGATCGGCATGGGTATGCGCCCAGATGATCTCGCTCAGGCTGTGGCCGTTGCGGCGGCGGGTTTCTTTGCGGATGGCGTCCTTGAACTTGTCCTCGCTCTTCTGACGCGGCCAGCGCCGCCCTTTCTCGAAGCGATAGCCAAGGAACTCGAAGCCTTCCGCTTCCGTCACGATCCGGGTCTTTTCCGGATGCAGGGTCAGCCCCGCCTCCGTCACCCAACCACGCACCGTTGCGAGGACGCTTTGCGCTTCCTCACGGCTGTGGCAGAGGATGACGAAGTCGTCCGCATAGCGCACCATCTCCCAGCCCTTGGACGCCATGAGCCAGTCCAGCGGGTTGAGATACAGGTTCGCCAGCAAGGGGC
>CAITSE010000260.1 GCA_903894975.1 uncultured Lentisphaerota bacterium | reverse complement strand
GGCAACTCCCATGACGGCCGCTCTCAACCTCGCGGATCACCTGCAACTTGAACGCCTCACTGTAACGCATCACAGTACTCATTGAACACCTGTCCTTCCTCTGACAAGTGTCAACGTATATCAGGACAAGACACGAACGTCCAACATTCAACATTGAACATCCAACATCGAATCCTGACTCGATCTGCGGACTCATGCCGGATTTTCATTCAACGTTGAATGTTCGATGTTGAATGTTCATGAATAATCCAGGTTAGAGCTTATTTGCTCATCTCATCCAGCAGCGGTTGCATCGCCTCGGCCCAGATGGTGAAGCCCTTGGGCGACAGGTGCACCTTGTCCGCGAACGCCTCCGCCAGGATCGTCCCGTCGGCGTTCGTCAGCTTGGCGCGGAGATCCAGGTAGCGGACATTCCGGCCGTCATCGAGCTTGGAGATGACGGCGTTGACCTCCCGGATCCGCTGGTGGGCCGGGGACGTGGCCGCAATGTCCGCCCGCGGGAAGATGCCCAGGAGCAACACCTTGGTCTGCGGGCATTTGGTGCGGATCGTCGTGACAATCTTCTCGATGGCGGCGGCAATCTGCGCGGATTGGTGCCACTGCGCATTGTTGGTGCCGATCAGGACGATGGTGACCTTAGGCTGAATGCCGTCCAGTTCCCCGTTCTCCAACCGCCACAGCAGGTTCTGCGTGCCGTCGCCACCGATGCCGAAGTTGGCGGACTTCACGTTGGGATAGAGTTTGCGGTATGTGCCCTTGTTGCTGTTCCAGTTGTCGGTGATCGAATCCCCAAGCCACAGCAGGTCCACATCGCCCTGCTTGGCGCGGGCCACAAATTTCTCGTGGCGTTCCAGCCAGGTGCCCTCGGGGAACTTGATGCCCTTGGCAGCGGGCGTCAGGGCGTCGTTGCCGGCGTTGTTCTGCAACACCAGTCCCGGATACTTGGAGGCCGGATCCACCGGCTTGGCGGCCGGCGCGGCGGGGGCCGCGGCAACCGGAGCGGCGGGCGGCGCGTCACCCAGGGCGAAGGCAATCGCCTTGAACTCGAGCGTCGGTTCGGCCTCCAGGTTCACCGCCGAAATGTCCATGCGCCGCAGGTCGCTCCACTTGGGCTGCGCGGGAAGCGCGGCCTTCACTTCCGGCTTATTGCCCGGGTCAATGATGAAGTCCGCGGCCCCCAACACGACATCGTTCCATTCCTTGTTGGCAAAGTACAAACAGAGATCCTTGCTGCGATAGGTGCCGCCACCCGCAGTCTTGATCGAGAGAAAGGCCTTGCCGGGCAGGTTGCCGTTGCCACGGACGGTCAGGGCGATCCCGTGACACTGGGAATCATCAATCGCGGGCGCCGCAAGCGCAAACCAGCCGCCCCCGAACAAGCCATCGCCGGCGCCGTACTCCAGCCGCAGCAGCGTGTCGGCGCCTTCAACGGGGAACGTGACCTTGACGTTGCCGTAACTGAGACATTGTTTCTCCGTCAGATTTTTGGCCGGGACGCGGGAAGCACTTTCGGCCGCCAACGCACCGGAGGCCCAGACGCAACATGCGAGGCATCCCGCGGCGATTCGTCCGGAAAAATTCATTCGGGATTGCATGTGTCACCCTTTCCTGGGCATTGACCAACGGAACTGTATTTTTTACCTGGCTGCGTTTCCTCTTTAGTATAGGGTGAAGAAAAGAATAAAATCGAGTGCAATAAATTGGAAACAATATGGAATTATGATATTTACATGTGTTTTGCGGAGTATGAAGATCCGACGGAGCATGAACCCGGACCGCCTGAAGGCGGAACTCCGAACCCGGACGACACCGCAACGGGATTGCACCACTCTTTGTGATTCTTTGTGTTCTTTTGTGGCAAACGGCTTCATTCCAAGCTCAGGCTCGCGCCCCAGTGGTGGGTGCCGGGGCCGATGAGGTATTCGGGGTGCACGTTCCGGGTCCAGCCGGTGTCGCCGCCGACGCCCATGTGCCGGCCGTCCAGGATCAGGCAGGTTTCTGGACGCGGCTTCAGTTCCCAGTCGTGCTTGGCCGCCGTTAGGTCCGCCGGCGTCAGATGCAACACGCTGAAATGGAACATTAGTACGCCTTCGACCGTCACCCCGCCCGCCGCACCGGAAAGCCGGAGCCGGCGCACATCCTCGCGGCCACCGCATTCGCCGGGGCAGAGATAGCCTTCCCGCATGGCCGTGACCGTACTCTCATATTCGCCGACGAGCGCGGCGTCCTTGCGGTCGCAGTAGTTCTCCCACGGCCCGCGGCCGAACCAGCGCACGGTTTCCAACCCGGACGCGAGCAGGAACTGCATGCCGATACGCGGCACCAGCGGGAAAGCGTCCGGAATGACTACGTGCTGTTCGAACGCGACCCGGCCGTCACCCGTGACCCGCCAGCGGAGTTCGCAGCGGATCGGCCGCGCGGGATCGCTCCCGGCGAGTTCGGCAACGACGCAGACCAGCGCGGTCTGCGGGTTCAGCAGCGAGGCGTCCAGGCTGAGCAAGCGCCGGGACAGGTTCATCAGTCCCTGCAACTCCCACTGTTTCAGGTAGCTGTGGTCCTTGCCCAGGAGCCAGTCGTTGTCCGTCGGGGCGCGGTGGAAGAGTTCCGTCACCGGCGCGGCCAGGAGTTCCCGGCCGGCGGCCGTCCAGGATTCCAGCAATCCGGTGTCGCGGTTCCAGGCCAGCGCCCAGTTGGCGCCCGAGACCGTGACGCGGCGGCCGCTCTTTTTCAGCTTCACTTCCGGCAGTGTTTCGCCGGCCGGAGCAGATGCTGATGGTAGAACCGCGGCGGGCGCCGGCACGGAGAATTGCTCCCAGGCGATTTCGTGCCCGGCGGCGGCCCACGGGAACTCGCGATTGAGCACGGCGCGGACGTTCAGGAAATACTCGGCGCCGGCCCGGCCCGCCGCCGGCAATTTCACTGGCAACTCAAACTCGGCGCGGGCGCCGGGCGCGCAGGCCGGCGCCGGAACCGTGCCGGACTGGATGATCGCGTCGTCCTCCGACAGTTCCCAGCGGATCTCCAAGTGGCTGAGATCGCGGAGGACGTATTTGTTCCAGACCGTGACCGCCCGCTTCTGCAGGTCCGCCTGCAGAAAGGCGACGGGCGCCTGGACCTTTTTCACCTCGAACGCGCCGGGGTGCGGCGTCAGATCCGCGCCGACAATGCCGTTAAGCACCTGCGTCGGATGCTCATCCACCTCGTACGGAAAGTTCTCGCCGAAATCATTGCCGTAGCCGTGGACGCGGCGGCCGTCAGGGAGAGTGAAGGCCAGCGCCTTGTCCGCCCAGTCCCAGATGAAGCCGCCCTGGAAGGAGGGATACCGGTCGACAAAATCCCAGAACTTGCGGAAATTGCCGGAGGCGTTGCCCTTGGCATAAGCGTATTCGCACATGATCAGGGGGCGGGTTTCGCGCGGGTCTTCCATGACCTTCCGGATCCAATCGAGCCCGGGATACATGGGCGCCATGATGTCGGAAATGCGCGGGCCGGGATTGCCGCTCTCGTACTGGACCGGACGCGTCGGGTCGCACTCGCGGATCCAGTTCGCCATGGCGGCATGGTTCGGCCCGGCCCAGGATTCATTGCCGAGGGACCAGAAGCAGACGCTCGGATGATTGCGGTCGCGCAACACCATGCGGACGGCGCGGGCCAGGTAGGCCGCGGCCCAGGCCGGGTCCAGGCTGAGGTCGCCCATGACGCCGTGCGTCTCCAGGTTCGCCTCGTCGACCAGATACATGCCCAGCTCGTCGCAAAGATCGTACCAGCGCGGGTCATTGGGATAGTGCGAGGTGCGCACCGCGTTGAAGTTCAACTGTTTCATGAGAACGATGTCGCGGCGCATGTCCGCCTCGGTCACGGCGCGGCCGCGCTCCGGATGGAACTCGTGCCGGTCCACGCCGCGGACCGTCATGCGCCGGCCGTTGAGCCGAACCTGGCGGTCGCGGATCTCGATCTGGCGGAAGCCGACCCGGCAGCTCTCGAAGTCAACGGCGGCGCCGGCCTCGTCTCGCAGGGTCATGACCAGGGTGTACAGGTACGGATCCTCGGCGGACCAGGGGCGCGGCCGCGCCACCGGCACGGCGAAGCGCGCGGCGCCTTTCACGCAGCCGTTCGGGCCGTACATGAACGCGTGTTCGGCAAACGCGGCCCGGACCGGCTCCGGCAGCACCGGCGCGCCGACATTGTCGTAAAGCATGATCTCGCAGGTATACCGGCCGAACTCGGGCTCGAAGTGCTGGCACGCCCGTGACCGCCGCCAGAAAGTCGCATCATCCCGGCGCAGGTGCGGGATCTCGGAAAGGAACACGTCGGCGTGCAGCGTGGCGTTCTCATACGCGGCATCAAACACGGTGCGGACGCAGAAATCGCGCAGGTGCGCCGGCGGCTTGCCGATCAGGAACACGCTCCGCTGGATGCCGCTCATCTGCCAGAAATCCTGATCTTCCAGGTAGGTGCCGGCCGAGTAGCGCATGACCTGGACCGCCAGGGTGTTGACGCCGGGGCGCAGGAAGCGCGTGACCTTAAACTCCGCGGTCAGGCGACTGTCCTGGCTAAAGCCCGCGGCCTCGCCGTTTACCCACACATAAAACGCGCTGTCCACGCCCTCGAAATTCAGGAACAGCTCGCGTCCCGCCCAGGCTTCCGGCACGGTGAAGGTACGGCGATAACAGCCGGTCGGGTTCGCGTCCGGCACATACGGCGGGTTCGGCTGGAAAGGATAGACGAGATTGGTGTAGATCGGCTTGTCCCAGCAACCGGGCTGAGTCAACTGCCAGTTGCCGGGCACGGGAATGTCCGCCCAGTTGGCGGCGGCGAACTCCGGCGTCCAGAACCCCGCCGGCACCCGGGCCGGCGACTCGGCGAGATGAAATTTCCACACGCCGTCCAGCATCTGCACGAACGGCGAGGCGCGCCGGTCGCCGCGCTTTGCGGCCACCGCATCAGCATAGGCCCCGAGCGGCGCATGCATCAGTTCCCGGTTCTTCTCGAACACCGCGGGATTTTCCAAATCGGGATGGGCGGGACGCATCATGGCGGTACCTTTGCACCTTTGGGATAATTCACGCCGCGGAAAAAAAGCCCCACTGAAGTGGGAACTCCCAACCCGGCCCGCCCGAGTTCGGAGTTCCGCCTTCAGGCGGTGCCGGTTTCGCGCTTTACTATATAAATAACCCAAATAATTGGATATTGAATGGCAAAACAGGGCAATTTTCATATATTTTCCGGCATGCGCAACGAAGTTTCCCGGAACGGCACGGCGGTCGGCAGCCTGGCGCTGCGGCTGCTGCGGCTGTGGCAGGTGGAGGTGACGGAACAGGACTGCCAGTATCCGGCGGGCTATTGGCCGGGCCGTGTCCTGATCCGAACGCTGTCGGGCGAAGGATCCTTGACCTATGCCGACGGCCGCACGGTCGCGCTTAAGCCGGAGACGGTTTTCCTCTCCGCCGGGGAGAAGCTTGTCCGGCACCGCTGCACCGGCCGCCACTGGACCTACTGGTTTTTTCACTATCAGCAACCGGCGGCGGAACCGGTTTTCCCGAGATTCCGGAACGTCTCCGCCCCGGCAACGACGGACGCCGCGCCGGCAGATCCGGCCTTCTATGTTCCGGAACGGCTGATGTCCGTGCCGCCGCGGGCCAGCGAAGCCGAACAGTTGCGAACCGTCTTGCAGGCGCTGCGGGACGCCGCCCCGGAAAGGAAGCTCCTGGCCAACACCCTGTTTGCCCTGCAGCTCTGCCAGTGGCTGGCGCAGGGCCGGCTGGCGGCCGCCGGCGGCGGCGACCCCGGCCGGAACGCCGCGGCCCGCATCCGGGAACTCATGCATGAACGGCTCGGCGCGCGCTGGACGGTGACCGCCATGGCCGACGCGGCCGGCATGCCGGTGCGCGAGTTCCGCCGGCAGTTCACCCGCGCCACCGGCCGCGGACCGAAGGAAACCTACGACGCCCTGCGCCTGGAGTGCGCCCGGGAATGGCTGGGACAGAACTGGAAGAATGTCAGCGAAACCGCGGCGGAACTGGGCTTCTCCAGCCCGTTCCACTTCAGCAAAGCCTACCGCCGCCATTTCGGCCATCCCCCCTCCCGCGACCGCCGCTGCGGCCAGACGTGAGAGTCAGGGGAGGGCGTTCTCCCCTCCCCCGACACCTCCTGGAGAGTGGCAGTGGCCACGTTTCCATTTGAACAGCCGGGATTTGCGAAGTGCGCTGGCGGACAAGGCGTCGGCGAGAAGATCGCGCCCATGACCGCCAGCGGACTTCGCAAATCCTGGCTGTTCAACGGAAAACAGGTCGAAGACCCTTTCCATAGGGGTTTGGGGGGCGACCAGCGTCCCCCTAAACTTCTATCGATGACGGGCGTCGTATGGTGCGGTAGATAGCTTCCCTGTCCCTTTGAGTACGTTGAGTACTAATCGGGTGGCTCCCATCCTTCCCTCCTGAACCATGTTCGCGGTGTATTCTGTGGTAACATTGATTGAACCGAGAGGCTTCACCACAGAGAGCGCAGCGAGAAAAATGGAGACAGGCAAGTTTTCCTGTCTGCCATTCAAGCGGGGTGAATCTTTGCCCGGTCGCTGACGGCTGCAAGCTTTTCCGGAGGTGAAGGATGCCGCCAGGGAAGTATAGTTCCCTTGTCCCTTTAAGTATCCGCCATGCTAACCATCCCACGGCGGAGGGAATAAAAGCCGTGCGGGGGAGGCCGCACGGCTCTTGTTGGTCTACCCCTTCAGGGTGGGGGTTGGCTTTCCCGGCTTCAGCCGGAATTTCCATTGCGCTCGCCGCTCTTGAAGTAGTAACCTATCACGAAGCCGAGGGGAGTCCCGATCACTCCAGACAACATAAGGAGGACATCCTTAATGCAGACTATTTCGATCTTGCAGTCTGGGTTTTGCCTCATGAACTCCAACAGGCGCGCATTCTCAAACCAAGCATAAAAGAAGCCTGCAACAAGCACAGCAAAATACCCGATCAAAAAGCCAAAGGCTATTCGCGATCGGGTAGTATCCTCGTGTTTTGCGCGATCCCAAATCGGGGTTTGGAATTCCTTCAAGTTAAGCTTGGAGGTGAGGCCGTCAATCCGATGGGAAATCCCCTTCAAGGAATCGGGGCGTGGCTGAACTGGAGAAGGGTCCGCACTCATTTACGGAACGCCCCTTCGGCGAACCGGTTGTATGCATCGAACAGCTCCATGGTCTGGTCGACTAGCTTATCCATCGAATCGAGCATCGCCTTTAACTGATCTTCCAGTTGCTTCTTCAGGCCTGGGTCTGCCGATTCTGACAGTCGCTCTATTAACTCGGCAAGTTTAGATGCCGAATCCAACAACTTCCTGATTGTGGCCACATTGGCCAGAATCACAGTACGCACGGACTCATACTGCGCGATAAATGCTTGTTGCGTCATACCGATCCTCCTTTCTTACCTACTTTGTCCGTACAGTACTCTCACGCATGTCAGTTACAACCAAAATTCTGCACTATCCGCACGGACTGTCCGTACAAATCCTACTTTTTCACTTACCAGATTCAGGTGGATGACAGAATGCCATTATTACCACGCCAATCAGAGGTACCAAGATTCCTCACCTCGCGTCTTGGACAATCCCCTCTACCGGGCCTTCCCCCCAACACTGCCGATCAATGGCGGGCGCTGTATGGCGCGGTAGGGTATGGGCCGGCCATGGGGAATTTTCGATTTTGGATTTTCGATTTTCGATTTGGTGAAGACGGATTTGGCGAAGCATGGATTTATCGGGACTCAATCCGCAGCAGCTTGAGGCGGTCCGGCACATGGACGGACCCTTGCTGATTTTGGCCGGCGCCGGCACGGGCAAGACCCGGGTTATCACCTGCCGCGCCGCGCATCTGCTCCGGCGCGGCGTGCCGCCCGAGGCCTTGCTCATGGTCACCTTCACCAACAAGGCGGCCGGCGAAATGCAGGAGCGCATCGCGGCGCTGACCGGCCGGGAACAGGCCCGGCGCATCACCGCCGGCACCTTCCACCGCTTCGGCCTCATGATCCTGCGCCGGCACATCGCCCGGCTCGGCTACAGCCCGCGCTTCGGCATCGCTCCGGAAAGCTACCAGGCTGGCCTGGTCAAGTCGATCATGGGCGAACTCGGCGCCACCGGCGAAGGCTATGACCCGGACCGCTTCCAGGCGCGCATCAGCCTGGCCAAGAACGCGCTGCAAACGGCGGACGACCTCCGCGCCAGCGCCGTCACCCCGGTGGACCGCGCCCTGGCCGACGTCTAT
Source organism: uncultured Lentisphaerota bacterium (assembly GCA_903894975.1). Lineage (GTDB taxonomy): Bacteria > Verrucomicrobiota > Lentisphaeria > Oligosphaerales > CAITYL01 > CAITSE01. The sequence continues at coordinate 1,581 of CAITSE010000260.1, read as the reverse complement.
GAAGCCTACCGCCGTCAGTTGAAAATGATGGACCTGGTCGACTTCGACGATCTCCTGATCCTGGTGCTCGAACTCTGGGACAAATACCCCCAGGTCCTGGAGGAACTCCGTGAGCGCCACCGCTACCTCATGGTCGATGAGTACCAGGACACCAACCAGGTCCAGTTCCAACTCGTCGCCCGCCTGGCCGGACCGGCCCGGAATCTGGCCGTGGTCGGCGACGACGACCAGTCGATCTACGGCTGGCGCGGCGCCACGGTGGACAATATCCTGCGCTTCGAGGATCATTTCCCCAACGCCAAAATCATCCGGCTGGAGCAGAACTACCGCTCGACCGGCACCATCCTGGAGGCGGCCAACGCCGTCATCGCCTGTAATCCCAAACGCCACGGCAAGCGTCTCTGGTCCGGTCTGGATCGCGGCGAACCCATCATCAGCCTGCGCGTGCCAGACGACGAAGCGGAGGCCGCGACCGTCGCCGACCTGTTGCACGAATACCACCGCGACCAAGAGCGGCCGTGGACCGATTTCGCCATTCTCTACCGCTCCAACCACCAGTCCCGCGCTTTCGAGGAAAAACTGCGCCAGGCCCAGATCCCCTATGTCCTGGTCGGATCCAAGTCGTTCTTCGAGCGCAAGGAAATCCTGGACGGGCTGAGCCTGATCCAGGCGGCCGCGAACCCCAAGGACGACCTGGCGCTGCTGCGGGTTCTCAACGTCCCGCCCCGCGGCGTCGGCGAAAAAACCGTCGAGCGCCTGCGCGAGCTTCAGCAGCGGACGCACCGGCCGTTCCAGGGACTTCTGCACGAGCCGGACTTCCTGGGGGAACTCTCTCCGGCCACGGCCGCCGCCCTGCGCAAATTCGGCGCCTGCCTGGTCCGCGCCCGCGAATCGTTCCAGAAGCCGGACAACCTGGCCGCCAAGATCCGGGCGCTGTTCGACGAGAGCGGCTACCTGGAGGGGTTGGGCCGCATGTACAAGCCCCGCGAGGACGCCCTGAACCGGCAGGAAAACCTGATGGAATTCCTCAACGCCGCCGCCGAGTTCGAAAAGGCCGAGGGCCCGGGCGCGGACATCGGCGCGTTCCTAGACCGTTTCACGCTCATGGACATGAACGACCGGCGTGAGGAATCAGACCACGACACCCGCGGTGTGACCCTGATGACCGTGCATGCCGCCAAGGGGCTGGAATACCCGGCGGTCTTCGTCGTCGGCCTGGAGAACAACCTGTTCCCCAACCCGCACGCGGTGGAGGACGGGAACCTGGACGAAGAGCGGCGGCTGTTCTACGTGGCCGTCACCCGGGCGCGACAATTCCTGGTACTGGTGCATGCGGAGAAACGCCGGGTCCGCGGCGACCTCCAGCGCCGGCGGGTCTCCCCTTTCCTGGAGGAGATTCCGGCGGAACTGCTGGCGATACACACGCCGGAAAGCGTGTTCCGCCAGGTGACCCCGGAAGAACGCGCCGCCATGCTTGCCGAACTCCTGGCCAAGCTGAAAGAATAGCCGACCCGGGATTTACTGCGGCGTCCTCGCCGCTTTGGAGTGCCGGCGGCTTGACGCCGCTTTTTCCCGCCGGTG
>CAITSE010000259.1 GCA_903894975.1 uncultured Lentisphaerota bacterium | reverse complement strand
TTCGACGTTGGACGTTCAATGTTGAATGTTCAATGTTCGCATTTCCATTCCGGCTCTTCCCCCCCCCCCGGATAGACATCCGCGATCATCGGTGCTACGTTGCGCTGTCCTCCTCGCGAGCCCCGCACCCATCCCGCGCTCCGGAACCGCGCCATGCCGCCCACCTTCAATTTTGACGACCCGATCAGCCAGTACGCCCGCACCGACGTCACCACCCTGAACCAGGACATGACCGTTCAGGAGGCGTTCGCGGTGATCCGCCGCAAGGGCGTCGGCGAAAAGATTATTTATTTCTATGTCGTCAACGCCGAAAACCAGCTCGCCGGTGTGCTGCCGACCCGGCGTCTGCTGACCGCCGAACCCGAGGCGAAAATCGCCGACCTCATGGTCACCCGCGTCGTCTCCATCCCCGCCAACGCGACTATGCTCGACGCGTGCGAACAGTTCGTCCTCTACCGGTACCTGGCCTATCCCGTCCTCGACGCCCAGCGCCACGTGGTCGGCGTCGTGGACGTCGGCCTGTTCACCGAACAGGTCTTCAACCTCAACGAAGTCCAGCGCGTCGACGATCTTTTCGAGACCCTCGGCTTCCGCATCTCCCAGCTTCGCCGCGGCGATATTCTGGGCGCCTGGCGCCTGCGTTTCCCGTGGGTTCTGGCGACGGTCGCCAGCGGCACCCTCTGCGCGCTGCTGGTCAGTTGCTACGAGGTGACCCTCGGTAAAAGCCTGGTCCTGGCCTTTTTCCTGACCCTGGTCCTGGGGCTGGGCGAAAGCGTGGCCGTCCAGAGCATGACGGTCACCATCCACGCCCTGCGGCACCAGGCGCCGACCTGGAGCTGGTACTGGTACGAGCTCCGCCGCGAACTGGCCACCGCAGTCCTGCTCGGCCTGGGCAGCGCTCTGACCGTCATCGCCGTGGTCCTGGCCTGGAAAGGAGTCTGGCTGCCGGCCCTGTCCATGGGGCTGAGCATCCTCTCGGCCCTGGTCGCCGCCTGCTTTTTCGGACTCAGCATCCCCGCGCTCTTCCACACCCTGCGCCTGGACCCCAAGATCGCCTCCGGCCCCATCACCCTGGCCGTCACCGACCTGACCACCGTCTTCCTCTACTTCGCCACCGCCCGCCTGCTCCTGGGCTGACCCGCCCCGTTCAATGAGGATGTTCTCTCACGGAGGCACGGAGGCACGGAGGGGGGATTTTCGCGAGCCATCGCGAGCCCTCGGCATCCATCGAGAGCCTTCGATGACTCCCGACGGCCCGCGACACAGCGAGGGCCCTCGATGGCTCCCGATGGCTCCCGACGGCCCTCGAAAAAAACCAAACCGAAAGGCCCCATCCCATGGACCTCGACAAATCCGGCGGCTATCGCTGGCTGGATTCCTTCATCATGGCGAGCATCGTCCAGCTCGCCACCATCCGGTTCTGCGGGAAGTTCCTGGACCGCCGGAACGATCCCTGCGGCCGGCAATACGATCAGATGACCCAGGCGGCGCGCTCGGGCAAGGAAAACCTCATCGAAGGTTCTGAACGCACTGCGACCTCCAAAGAAACGGAAATGAAACTCACCGACGTCGCCCGCGCCAGCCTCTGCGAACTCCGTGGCGATTACGAAACCTGGCTCTTGCGCCGCGGCCAGCCGCCCTGGCGGCGGGCTGCGCCCGAGGCCAAGACCCTTTTCAATCTGCGCCTCGACAAACCGGAATACTCCGACGACATCGCCCACGACTGCTGCGCCCATATCCTGAACCAGCAGAAGAAGTTTTCAAAATGGCTCGACTCCGACGACGACACCGTCGCCGCCAACGCCCTGCTCATCCTCATCAGCCGCACGGTGAACATGCTCACCCACCAGCTCCAGGCCTTGGGCGAACGCTTCGAGGAAACCGGCGGCTTCCGCGAAAAACTGACCGCCTCCCGCACCGACACCCGCGCCCGGCAGGAAGACTCCCCCGCCTGTCCCGAATGCGGCAAGCCCATGCACCGGCGCAAGGCCCGGACCGGCACGAACGCCGGCCGGGAATTCTGGGGCTGCACCGACTACCCCGGCTGCACCGGGGTGCGGGAAGTCTGAGGGCAAGATTTCGCGGGCCGTCGGGAGCCATCGATAGCCATCGAGGGCACTCGACAGTCTCTGCCGGCCCGTGACGGCCCCGTCCCAACCTTCGACGGCCCTTGAAAGCTCCCGACGGCTCCCGATGGCCCTCGACCCCCTCCGCCGAGGCCTCACGCCGCGCACACCGCCGCGAACTGCCCGTTCTCCGACAGGCTCCAGACATGCCGGTACACCCGCCCGGCCGCCGCCGTCTTCTCCGCCTCCGTGAACGGCGGCGTGGGCAGGGCCGTAAACAGGCTGTTGAGAATGAGCACCTCAATGTCCGCCTGCGTCTGTTCTTTTTCCGTCCACCGCGCGCTTTTTGCCACCGCTTTTTGCAACGTCGCCAGCAGGGAACGGCTCGCGAGCTTCAGTTTTTCCCGGTCGCTCTTGGAGAGGTTCTCTTTCTGCGGCGGTGACGGCCACGGGAATTCCGGTGGTCGGCGCGGAATGGGACGGGGTGATCACGCCGGAAATGCGGATCGCTCTCCGGGCGAAGCGTGATGAACTGGACGCCTCGTTCAAGGGCGTCGGGTTTGCCCTGGGCGTGGACGGATCCACGGTGAGCAAGTGGGAAGAGGGCACGATCCCCAAGTGCTCATTCCGCTCGCGCAAACGGATCTTGCGCTATCTTCACGGCGAGTATGATGCGGAGATCGCCTGCTCGGGCAAGAATAAGGCGAACCCGGCCGCCGGGATTGATGGGAACGGGCTGACCGTGGGCGATGGGGATAAGTCCCAGGCCGGGGCAACCACGGACGCAGGGTTGCAGCGGATCCTGGGGGACGTCGCGCTTCTTTACGGACGCACCAAAGAGAAGCCGGACCTGCATGCGGCATTTGTGCGCCGGATCACCGGCCTGACCCGGGAGATGCTGGGGCACCTGGCCGCCGGCCCGGAGGCCAAGGCGCGATAGGGCAGGGGCGGGAAGCGCCGCGGGGCCCGGACCCGTCGCGAGCCGTCGCGGGCCATCGACAACCATCGAGAGCCCTCGACAGCCCGCGCCCCCCGCCGACCATCATCGACGGCCCGCGACGGCTCGCGAAAGCTCCCGATGGCCCGCGAAATTCCCGCCCCCTCCCGTGGAGCGCGCCGAGCGGGGCGAAATTCGCTGGCGCTGAGGGAGTTGGCGAGATGACAGAACACCATTCGCCAGCGCATTTCGCCACGCCTTCCGGAAAACGGAAACGGGTCGTACGATCCTCGCCGGGGGTTCGGGGGTGGGCGAACTCCACCCCCGACACGCCGAGCTGGGGCTCGGCGCTCCCAGGGTTATTTGAGGAAAAGCTCGATCACCGGAACGGCGACGTTGGGGCTGATGGCGGGGAGCTGGAGGAGCAGGGTTTTTTCGGTGCTGCCGGCGCGGGCGCTGCCGGCGGTCCAGTCCGTGGCGTCCAGACGGAGCTCGGAGGCGTCGTGGAGGAACTGGGCGTACTCGACGCGGCCGGCGAATCCGTCCAGGAACAGGTACTTGAACGGCCAGGCGAAGAGGTGGATGTAGAGCCGCTTGCTCTTGGGGTTGTAGGTGAGCCGGCAGTGCTCGGGCGTCTTGAACTCGTCCGGGGCCTGGGTGCAGCCGTAGATGGAACGGTTGTGCCGGCGCATCCACTGGCCCATGCCCTGGAGCCGGGAGAGGGCGCGCTCATCGAACTCGCCGCGGCCGGTGGGGCCGACGTTGAGTAGGAGGTTGCCGCCCTTGGACACGGAGTCGATCAGGGTGCGGACCAGTTCGTCGGTGGTGCGCCAGGTCTGTTCGTCGCGGTGGTAGCCCCAGGAGCCGGAGAAGGTCTGGCAGGCCTCCCAGACCACGGGCTTGCCCTCGTGCATGACCCAGCCGCGCGGGGTGAACTGCTCGGGGGTCTTGACGTCCCAGCCGGCGGGCAGGTCCAGACGGTCGTCGAGAATGACTTTCGGCGCGAGCTTGCGGACGAGTTTGTAGAGTTTCTCGCTCTCCCAGTCGGCCTTGCCCTTGCCCAGGCCGTCGGGCTTGGGATAGCTGAAGTCGAACCAGAGGACGTCGACCTCGCCGTACTTGGTGAGGAGTTCGCGGATCTGGTTGCGCATGTACTCGGCGTAGCGCGCTTGCCGGCGCTTGGCGTTCATCTTCGCGCGTTCTTCCACGGAGACTTCGCGGTACGGCCCGATGTGCGGGTCGATGACGTAGTCGGGGTGGTGCCAGTCCAGGAGGGAGTAGTAGAAGCCGGTGCGCAGGCCGCGGCCGCGGAAGGCGTCGACCATGGGCCGGAGCAGGTCGCGTTTGGCCGGGGTGTTGGGGGCCTTGTAGTCGGTGTATTTCGTGTCCCAGAGACAGAAGCCTTCGTGGTGCTTGGTGGTGACGACGAAGTATTTCATGCCGGCGTCGTCGGCGGCCTTGGCCCAGAGTTCGGGGTTGTACAGGTCCGGATCGAACCGGGTGAAGTATTTGGCGTCGTAGACGTCGGTCGGGATTTTCTCGTTGTGGCGCACCCATTCGTGACGGGCGGGCAGGGCGTAAAGCCCCCAGTGGATGAACATGCCGAAGCGGTCGTTGACGAACCAGGAGGTGTCGCCGGGGGTCTTGGCGGGTTTGAGCATGGTGCGGGGTTCCTTGGGGTGGGATTGAACAGAAGGCGCAAAGCCGCAAAGAAGACCGGTTTCTTTGTGACTTTGTGCCTTCTGTTAAAATGGGTTGCTTAATCTGGACTGATGATGACTATGAATTTATTCAGGCATGCGCTTTTGTTCAAGCCTGAATTTTTGCGCTATGGTAAGATAAACTGGCCAAAAACTCAGTATTTGCCTTCCCATGCGCCTTTTTGAAACTCTGAATTTCGGGATCATCGAGTGCGGGCACACCACGGTGACGCAGTGGTGGAACTACCGCCAGTTCAATCCGTTCAGCAAGTTGTATTTCATTGAGTCCGGGGCGGCGCGGTTCCAGTTGGACGGCGGCTGGATTCCGTTGCGGCCTGGCAGGTTGTACCTGGTGCCGTCGCACCGGCCGATCGAACTGGCCTGTGACGGGGCGATGACGCATCACTGGGTGCATTTTTCCTGTGAACTGGCCGCCGGCCTGACGCTGTTCGACCTGCTCGGGCATATTCCCGAGCTGACGCCGCCGTCGGCGGCGGAGGCGAAGCGGCTGATGTCGCGGATCACAGTATTGTGCGGCGGCCGCCGCAATCCGGCGGAGGCGGACCTGCTGGAGGCGCAAGGGTGCCTGCGGATTCTGTTGGCCTGGTTTTTGCGGGCCGCGGGCGGGCGGAACCGGCTGTTGCAGCCGGAGGCGATCCAGCCGTTCCAGGAATTGCTGCGGCATATCCATGAGAACCTGGACCGGCCGCTGTCCGGGACGGAACTGGCGCGGCGGTTGCACTGGCATCCGCATTATTTCATCGGCCGGTTCAGTCGGGCCGTGGGCATCACACCGCGGCAGTATGTGCTGCGCAAACGGATGGAACGGGCGCGGCAACTGCTGTGGGCCGGCACGGACCCGGTCAAGGCCGTGGCCGCCGCCGTGGGCTATGACGACCCGGCCCACTTCACCCGCCGCTTCCGCAAAGAAACCGGCATGACCCCCGCCCGCTACCGCAAACTCTCCCGGGAAGCCCCGGGAGAGAAGAGTCGGTGAGGTGGCGTTCTGCCCCCTCCCCGAACCCCTCCGCAGAGGGTCTTCGACCCGTTTCCTTTTTTCCCAAAGATGGCGAAATCTGCGGGCGGACAGCGCGAGGGGAATGCCGACAACTCTCGCGGCGCCCGCAGATTTCGCCATCTTTCGTGAAGAAAATGAAAACGTGACGGAGTCACTCTCCAGGGGGCTCGGGGGAGGGGAGAATGCCATCCCCCGACTTCTTTCTTCCCGATTGCAAAGCGGCGGCGGCGGGTTTTATTCTGTTGGGACAAGTCCTTTTACCACCGACGGGAGAAAACATGCCGTTGCAGATTCGATTTCGCATGGAAGCCGGGTGTGACGACCTGGCTCCGAAAAAGGCGCACCACGACGATGCCGCCTACGACATCCGCGCCCGGGTTGACACGGTGCTGCATCCCGGCAAGGTCGCGTTGGTTCCCAGCGGGCTGTTCCTGGAACTGCCCGAGGGGTATGAGGCGCAGATCCGGCCGCGCAGCGGGCTGGCGCTGAAGCACGGGATTTCCGTGCTCAACAGTCCCGGGACCATCGACGCCGGCTACCGCGGCGAGGTCGGGATCATCCTGCTCAACCACGGCGCGCACGAGTTCCCGGTGAAGCGCGGCGACCGCATCGCGCAGATGGTGATCCAGAAACTGCCCGAGGTCGAGCTGGTGCCGGTGACGGAACTGAACGGCTCCAAGCGCGGCGCCGGCGGGTTCGGCAGCACCGGCGTGGGGTGAAAACCTCACAGGGCTTCCTGATTTCCGGAAACGTGTTTTGAACAGAAGCTCGCGAAGAACACAAAGGAATTTTCCTGGCAGCCCCTTCGTGACCTTTGCGGCCTTCTGTTCAATGAATTCGGGTGGGTGTGAAGATTCTGGTTAGGAACACACTGGGAGAGAGCATCCTGTGAGGCGGTCATGACGGCAAACGTGCGCATCGGCATTGTGGGCATGGGGAATGCCGGGATGATGCACGCCCGCGAACTGGTTTCCGGTATGGTTCCGGGCGCGGTGCTAGCGGCGGTGTGCGACCGGCCGGCGCGTCTGGCGCAGGTGCGGCCGGAACTGCCGGCGGGAGTCCGGGAGTTTGACGGACACGCGGCCATGCTGCGGGCCGGGGCCTGCGACGCCGTGGTCATCACCACGCCGCACTTTCAGCATCCGGCGGTCGCCGTGGATGCGTTTGCCGCGGGGTGTCATGTGTTCTGCGAGAAACCGGCCGGGGTCCGGACCCGGGATGTACGGCGCATGAATCGGGCCGCGGCGCGCAGCGGCAAGGTGTTCACCATGCATTTCAACCGCCGTCTGGAACCGGTCTGGAAGAAAGTGGCGCACGTCCTGACCGCCGGCGAACTCGGCGCGGTGCAGCGGGTGCAGTGGACGAGCACGGACTGGTTCCGGACCGACGGGTATTATGCGTCGGGCGGCTGGCGCGGGACCTGGGCGGGCGAGGGCGGGGGACTGCTGCTGAACCAGTGCATTCATGTCCTGGACCTATGGCAGCATTTTTTCGGCCTGCCGCGGCGGGTTCGGGCGGTGTGCGGGTTCGGCAAGTTTCATCCTGGCATTGAGGTGGAGGACGAGGTCACGGCGGTGTTCGAGTATGGGACCGGCGTGACCGGGGTGTGGATTGCGGGCACGGGAGAGGCGCCCGGAACAAACCGCCTGGAGATCGCCGGCGACCGCGGCCGGCTCGTGGTCGAGGACCGGACGATCCGGTTCCGGCGCACCGCCGTGTCCGTGGCGGAATTCCGCCGGGAACATTCCGGGTTCGCCGAACCGGAATGCTGGGAGTGTGAAATCCCGGTATCAGGTCAGGCGGACCTGGCGGCGGGGATTATGAAAAATTTCATCGCCGCCATCCGCAAGGATGCGCCGCTGCTGATCCCCGGTGAGGAGGGACTGCGCAGTCTGGAAATGGCCAACGCCATCCTGCTCTCGGCCTGGACCGGCGACTGGGCCGACCTGCCCCCTGACGAACGCCGGTTCGAAACCGAACTCAATCGCCGCATCGCCGCCGCCCCGCACCGCCCGAAACGCGGCGCGCCCGCGGGCCGCATCCTCAACCTCCACGACTCCTTCAAGTAACGTCAGGCGAAGAGTCGGGGAGATGGCGTTTTGCCCTCTCCCCGAACCCCTCTGCAGAGGGTCTTCGACCCGTTTCTGTTTTCCCCAAAGATGGCGAAATTTGCGGGCGGACAACGCGAGGGACTGCCAACAAGTCCCGCGGCGCCCGCAGATTTCGCCATCTTTCGTGAAGAAAAAGGAAACGTGGCCGCTGCCACTCTCCAGGGGGTGTCGGGGGATGGGAGAATGCCATCCCCTGACTTTTCCGCCTGTGCGCTGCCTGATCAGCCGCGGGTGCGGACGGTTTGCGCGATTTGTTCCGCGGCCTGGTCGGCGGTGAGGGCGTCGGTGTTCAGGAGGACGGCGTCGGGGGCGGGTTTGAGAGGGGCGACGGCGCGGGTGCTGTCCAGGCGGTCGCGTTCGGCGATTTCGGCGGCGACGGTGGCAATGGTGGCGCCGTCGGCGGTTTCACCGGCCTGGAGCAGGCGGCGGCGGGCGCGGACTTCGGGGGAGGCGGTGACGAAAAACTTGAAGGGCGCGTCGGGGAAGATGACCGTGCCGATGTCGCGGCCTTCCATGACGATGAGGCCGAGGCTGCGGGTGTCACGCTGCCGTGCGAGAAGCCAGGTGCGGACCTCGGGGATTTTGGCGACGTGGCTGACGGCGGCGGCAACGGCGGGCGCGCGGATTTCGGCCTGGGGCACGGTGACGCCGTTGAGGTAAAGCACGGGTTGGCCGGGGGCGTCCAGGCGGAATTCCAAGGCCAGGCCGGGGAGCAGGGCGGCAACGGCGCCGGGGTTGGCGGCGGGATCCACGCCGTGGCGGAGAGCGACCCAGGTCAGGGCGCGGTACATGTCCCCGGTGTTGACATAGGTGCCGCCGAGCTTGGCGGCGACCAGGCGGGCGACCGTGCTTTTGCCGGAGGCGGCGGGACCGTCGATGGCGATGATGGTTTCCATGAAGAGGGTCTGTGGTCTGTGGTCTGTGGGGGACGGGGCCTGTGGCTTGTGGCCTGTAGGTCTGTGGGGGGGGGGCGATGGCCCTCGACGGCCCCCGAGGGAACTCGATGGCACTCGACGGAAGGCGGTGTGTCGGTGAAGTCGCAGGAGTCGCAGGAGTCGATCACCCCGCCACACTCCTATTGCCGCGGCGCGGCGGTTTGGGCGGTTCCGGTGGCAGCCGGGGGCGGAACGGTTTGTTCCTGATGGGCGGGGCGCGGCGCCGGTTTGGCCGGGTACCAAAGTCGCCGGACATCAAAGAAGGTCACGCTCAGCATGAAGCCGATGAGCAGGATGGCGCAGGCGTACTGGACCGGATTGACGAGGCCGGGCGGCAACGGGCGGCGGACCAGGCTTTCGATGAGCGAGATCAGGATGTGCCCGCCGTCCAGCACGGGAATGGGCAGCAGGTTGAGCATGCCCAGGCTGAAGCTGATCAGGGCGACAAAAAACAGGCCGTGGACGAACGAGTTGCTGAAACTGGTCCAGACCAGCGAGACGATGCCGGCGGGGCCGCTCAGGTTGGAGATGCCGACCTTGGAATGGCGCGAGAACAGGGCGCCCAGGGTGTCGCGGGAACTGGTGAAGACATTGGTAAACTGGGCCCAGGGCGTGGGATGCTGGACCGGCCAGTAGAGGTCGAGGCCGAACAGGGCGAAGGTGTCGGAGCGCTTGCCGTCAGGGGAGTGGGCGGGGATCACGCCCAACTGGTAGATGGTCCTGCCGTTCGCATCGGTGTCGGCGGCGGGGGTGACGGAGAGTGTGAGCGTTTTGCCGTCGCGCCGGATGTCGAGCTGGAGGGGCTTGCCGTCGCCATGCCGGATCTTCTCGCGGAAGTCCAGGGCGTTTTTGACCGGTTCGCCGTTGAGCGCGACCAGTTCGTCGCCGTTGCGGAATCCGGCCAGGGCGGCGGGGCGGTTTTCGACCACGAGGGCGAAATAGACCGGGACGGGCTTGGCGGTCATGGACACGGTCAGCGGCTGTCCTTTGCGGTTGAGGACGAGGGTGGCCGGCTGGCCGGCGGTTTTCCGCATCAGGTCCCCATACTCCGCTGGGCCGGCCGCGCGTTTGCCGTTGACCAGGACGATTTCGTCATCGAGTTGCAGTCCGGCCAGGGCCGCGGGGCTGTCCGGGGCGACTTCGACCACCGCGCTCGGCAGATGCACGGAGAATTGGGGCAGGGGCAGCCCTTCGGCGCCGGGCAACGGATCGGGCGGCGGCACGGCGGGATAAGTGAGTACGCGCGTTTCCTCGCCATGCCGGATTTTCAGACGTACGTCCTGCTGACTGAAGGCGAAGCGTTCCTGGACCTTCATCCAGTTCGGGGAGACGTGGCGGCCGTTGACCTCCAGGATCTGGTCGCCGGGGCGCAGGCCGGCGGTGTATTCGGGGGAGCTTTCCGGCACTTCCACCACCGTGTAGGCCGGGGTATACGGCATGCGCACGCCCACCCACCAGACAATGGTGGCCAGAAAGAACCCGAAGAGGAGGTTGAACACGGGGCCGGCGACGGAGGTGAGGATGTTGTCCACCGGCTTGATGCGCGGCAGGATGGTGCCGTCGGCGGCCTTGGGCGTCTCGGAGGCATGGTCAATCTGGGGCAGGGCGACGTATCCGCCGAATGGCAGCAGGCTGAGGATATAGTCCACACCTTTGATCTTTACGCCCCAGATTTTGGGGCCGAAGCCGATGGAAAAGCGTTCCACCCGCAGCCCCCGCCACAGCGCGGCCAGGAGATGGCCGAACTCGTGGATGAAAATGCAGAAGCCGAAAAAGAAGACGGTGTAGAAAATCACCAGGGCGTGATCGAACATCATGGTCATGGGCTGGGCTGCCGTTCCGGGTTCGGGACGTTGTGCGGCGAAGTGAAGACGAAAGACTAATATAGTCCGGTCCCGTCGCGGCTGGCATGCGCGTAACCTTAAG
>CAITSE010000258.1 GCA_903894975.1 uncultured Lentisphaerota bacterium | reverse complement strand
GGCGTTGCCCCAGGCTAGGTTGGAATGCCCCCTTGGGGCGGTCAGAACGATCCGAAAGATGTCGCCCCAAAGGGGCAGCATCAACTTAGCCTGGGGCAACGCCCCAGGTTAAGGCAACAAAACCCGTCAAGGCTGAAAGCCTTGTTCAACCAGCATTCGCGATCGTCGCCGTCACGAAACCGCAGACGACAGCCAGCCATACCACAAACCCAACCGAAAACGTTAAGCGACTGGGGGTATTGACCCCCGCTAGGGATAAAAGGATAGTTGTCATGGACGGGGCGAAACTCAAAATCGGCCATGTCATGCGGCGGTTCACGCTCCAGAAGTGGGGCGGGACCGAGAGCGTGGTGTTCAACCTCGCCCGCGAGTATGAACAGGCCGGGATCGCGAGCCCGATCTTCTGCACGGACATGTTCGCCCGGCCCGGCGTCGAAAAGGTCGAGGTGGTCGAAGTCCGCCACTTCCCCTATGTGTTCCCCTGGCTTTTCCTGGGTGAAGACGCCAAGGCCAAGCTGCGGCTGAAGGGGGGCAGCCCGCTTTCCCTGCCGCTGCTCCGCGCGCTGGCCCGGGAGCCTGGCCTTGCGCTGATCCACACCCATGTTCAGCACCGGCTCGGCGGCATCGCGCGGCATGTGGCCCGGAAACGCGGCATCCCCTATGTGGTCAGCATCCATGGCGGCCATCTTACGCTGCCCGAGGAACAGTCGCGGCAGATGCAGGAACCCTTCCGCGGCAAGCCGGAATGGGGCAAGCTCTTCGGCTGGTGGCTGGGCGCCCGCCGCGTGCTGGACGACGCGGCTGCCATCGTGTGCGTGGGCCGCGACGAACACGCCGCCATGGACGCGCGCTACCCGGGCAAGTCCCATTACGTCCCCAACGGTGTGCGCACCAACCTGTTTCGCGAAGCGAATCCGGCGCGGTTCCGGCAGCATGCGGGACTCGGCCCGGACGAGCCGTTCGTGCTCTGCGTGTCGCGCATCGACTATCAGAAAAACCAGCTCCTGCTTGTGAAAGCCTTTGCCCGCTGGGCGGCGCGGCGGCCGGACTGGAAGCTCGTGCTGATCGGGCCGGTGACCGTGGAGGCGTACCGCGACGAGATCGCGGCCTGCGTGAAGGCGCACGGGCTCGGCGACCGCGTCAAGCTGCTGCCGGGCTTCGCGCCCGACGACCCCCTGTTGCCAAGCGCGTACAAGGCGGCGTCCATGTTCGTCCTGCCCACCGTCCACGAACCGTTCGGGATCGTGATTCTCGAGGCCTGGGCGGCCGGGACGCCGGTGATCGCGTCGCGCGTCGGCGGCATCCCCGGGTTCTCCCATGACGACCGGGACATCCTCCTGTTCGAGAAAAACGCGGAAGCCGGGCTGGTCGCGCAAATGGATCGCCTGGCCGATGAACCGGGGCTCCGGGAACGGCTGGTCGCGGCGGCGACCCGCGAGGTCGCGGCCTACGACTGGTCGGCCATCGCCCGGCAAATGCTTGATTTGTATGAAGACGTGATCCGCCGCCACCGGGCCGGACGCGGAACGGAGGCGGTATGAACCTGGCCTTTTCAGCCTTCGTGCTCCAGGGCGGGCGAACCGGCGTCGCCTCCTATGTGACAAACCTGCTGGCCGCGCTGCAGGCCGGGCCCCGCGGCCACGCCATGGACGTCCTGGTCCCGGAGTCCGACCAGGCGCTGCTCCCGATCAGCAACCCGCATTTCCGCAAGACCGTGGTGGCGCAGCGCTGGGCCGCGCCGATCCCGGCCATCCTCTGGCACAATCTCGCGCTTCCGGCCCGCTCGCGGCGGGAGCACTACGACCTGGTGCACATCCCCAGTTATCGGCGGATCCCGTGGCGCAAGGGCACGCGCATCGTCGCCACCGTGCACGACCTGGCGACCCTGCACATGGACGGCAAGTACGATGCGGCGCGGATGTTCTACAACCGCCGCATCGTGCCGTCCCTGATCCGCCGGGCCGACCATGTCATCACCGTGAGCCGGTTCACGCGGGACGACCTCGTCAGCCTGGTGGGGTACCCCGCCGAGCGTATCACGGTGATCTACGAGGGCATCAACCACGCCGTCTACCGCCCCCTGCCCAAAGATGTCTGCCGCGCGCGGCTGGCCGAAAAGCACGGACTTCACAAACCCTTCATCGTGTTCGTCTCGCGTGTGGAACATCCGGCCAAAAACCATGTGCGGCTGATCGAGGCGTTCGAACTTCTCAAAAACCGCCGGCGTCTGGACGTGCAGCTCGTCATGGCCGGCGCGGATTGGAACCGGGCGGACGTGGTGAAGGAGCGGGCCGCGCGCAGTCCCGTGGCGGACGACATCCGCTTCACCGGGTTTGTGTCCCTCGAAGAAATCCCCATGCTCTATTCCTGCTGCGAGGCGATGGTGTACCCCTCCCTTTTCGAGGGCTTCGGCTTCCCCATCATCGAAGCCCTGGCCTGCGGCGCGCACGTCGCCTGCTCCAACACCACCTCCATGCGCGAAATCGCCGGGGAGTGCGTGCCGACGTTCGATCCTCTCAACGTCGAGGAAATCGCGCAGAAAATGGATGAGATTCTGACGCGCGGGCACAACCCCGCGCTGAGCGAGGCCGGCTGCGCCTATGCGGCCGGTTTCCGGTGGGAGGACACAGCCCGGCAAACCCTGGACGTCTACGAACGCGTGGCGAAGGAGAACCGATGAGCGACAAACCGGCGGTGGCCGTGATCATGCGGTCGAAAAATGAAATGCCCCACGCGCTTCCGGCGCTGGAACGGCTCTTCGCCCAGACTTGGCGCGATTTCGTGCTCTACAACGTGGACTCCGGCTCCACGGACGGCACCCTGGACGTCATCCGGCGCTACAACCCGGCGCGGCTCACCGAGATCCCCGCCAAGGCCTATGTGCCCGGCAAGGTGCTCAACGAGATGATCGCGCGCACCTCCGAACCGGTGATCGTGTTCATGAACGCGGACGCCATCCCGCTGAACGAGTTCTGGCTGGAGCGCCTGCTCCAGCCCATTCTTTCCGGCCAGGCGGACGCCGCCATGAGCAAGCAGTGGGCCCGGCCGGACGCCAAGTTTGTGGTGGGATACGACTACCGGCGCGCTTACGATCCGCGGAACATCAAGCAGGAAAACGAGGATTTCTTCTCGGCCGTGGCCTGCGCCTTCCGCCGGGAACTCTGGGGAAAAACAAAGTTTCCGGAGTCCGGTTATGCGGAGGACCTGGCCTGGGCAAAAGTCTGCCGCGAGCAGGGCGCGCGCTTCAAGCTGGTGCTGGATTCGGAGGTGGAACATTCACACAATTACACCATTGCCGAACTGCACCGGAAGAAATTCCGGCACGGCCAGACCTACCGGCGCATCTACGGCCAACAGGCGAACCTGCCCCGGCAGACCGCGGCCTGCGTCCGCGAAGTCGTGCGGGATTTGCTGTACGCCCTCTCACGCGGCCGGATCGACACCATTCCCTACAACCTGCTCTACCGGATCACGATCCACAAAGCGCTGCACCAGGGCTTAAAGGCGGGCGGATAATGGGACGCTACACCCTCAAGGGTTCGCCGGCGTTGGACGCCCGGATCGACGCCGACATGGCGCGCATCGCGGACACCGTCGCGCGCTCGCCGCACGCTCCGCTATACCGCGCCATCGTGCTGCTGGGCGGCTATGGCCGCGGTGAGGGGACGCCCTTCCTCCGCGACGGCCGCGAAGAACCGTTCAACGATTACGATCTCGTGGTCGTGGCGCGCGCGATGCCGCGCGGGAAACAGGCCGCCGTCCGCGCCGACCTGAAACGGCTTGAGGAACAGCTCACCCGCGAGGTGGGGCTGCCCGTCGATCTCTGTCTCTACCTGGAAAACCGGCTGCCGTGCGCCGAATTCTCGCTGCTCAATTACGAGATGAAATACGGGCACCGCGTCGTGTGGGGCGACGCCGCCATCCTCGGCAGGATGCCGGACTATCCGCATGATGCCATCCCGTTCTCCGAAGGCACACGGCTGCTGCTGAACCGCGGCAAATTGCTGCTGGACATCCATCGGGCGGTGCGGGAGGGGAAGGACGTCGGCGACGAGGAACGGATCAAGTACATCAAGTTCCTGTTCAAAGCGTTGCTGGCCTTCGGCGACTGCACGCTGCTCATTTGCCACGAGTACGACCTGCGCTATGCGGAAAAGGTGAAACGCATTGAGCGCTGCGCCGCCACGGCCGCCGACCTGCCCGATCCGCGCTTCCTGGTGGACGGGTACCGCCAGGCCGTGGCGTTCAAGAAGTGGACCGATGTGCATGCCTGGGACGGCTGGGATTGGCGGCGGCAGTTCGAAGCCGTCCGCCGCTACTATCTGGAGTTTTTCCGCTGGTATGAAGCCCGGCGGCTGCAAGCGCCCGCCGCGGATTCCGGGGCTCATGCGCTGGCGCTGGCCCGCCGCGGCCGCGAGTGCGGGACGTTCAAGGCCATGGCCCTGAACCTGCAGCTTTTTCGCGGCCGGGCGCTCGAAAACGGCGTCGGTCTGTTCCTGACTCATCCGCGGGCGCGGCTGTACCTGGCCCTGCCGCTGCTGCTGAGCGACAATCCGCCCGCCGGTCTGATCCGCCGGCTCCTGTCGGCCCCGAATGAAGACTGCAACACGCTGGAGCAGACGTTTTACCGCCTGCACAGGAGGTTGTCATGAAACGGAAAAAACTCGCGATCTTCATCTTCATCGACGCCTTCGGCTGGCAGGTCTACCAGCGCAACCGCTTCTTTCTGGACGGACTGGTGAAGGAGGCCAAGCCGCTGGATACGATCCTGGGCTATTCCTCGGCCTGCGATCCGTCGATCATCTCCGGAATGCTGCCGTGCGAGCACCGCATGTGGTCGTCGTTCTATTATTCGCCCAAAACCTGTCCCTACCGTTGGCTGCGCTTCCTGCGGGTGCTGCCGGATGCGGTGTTCAGCCGCGGCCGCGTCCGCTACTGGATGAGCAAACTCATCAAGCGCCTGCATGGCTTCACCGGCTATTTCATGCTTTACAGCGTGCCCTTCAAGTATCTGCCGCTTTTCGACTACTCGGAGAAGCGCAGCATCTGGAAAGAAGGCGTACTGCAAGGGCGCACGATCTTCAACGATCTCGACGAGCGGGGCGTCCCCTACTGTGTGCATGAAAGCGGCACGTCCGACGAGGCGCGGTTCGCGCGCCTGAAAGAACACATCGCGGCCGGCGACGTCGCCCTGGCCTACGTCTCGCTCGGCAAGCTCGACGCGCTGATGCACAAGATCGGCAACGCCGGCCCCGCCGTGACCGACCTGGTGCGCTGGTACGACCGGCAGGTCCGCGACGTGATCGCCGCGGCCGAGGGCGCCTGCGACGAACTGTCCTGGTATGTCTTCACCGACCATGGCATGCACAACACCACGGACGGCTACGACCTCCGGAGCGACATCGAAAAGCTGGGCCTGGCCTACGGCAAAGACTATGTGGCGTTCTACGACGCCACCATGGCGCGCTTCTGGTTCCTGAACGACCGGGCCCGCGCGGCGATCCCGGCGGCCCTGGCCGGCCATCCGCAGGGGCGGATCCTGAGCGAGGCGGAACTGCGCGCGTACGGCGTGTATTTCGAGGACCACATGTACGGGGAGCTGATCTTTCTCATGAAATCCGGCGTCCAGATCGTGCCGAGTTTTATGGGCGCCAAACGGGTCGCCGGCATTCACGGGTTCGACCCGCACGACGCCGATTCGAGCGCCTCCCTCCTGAGCAATCGCCCGCTGCCCGCGGAGCTGCGGAGCATTCATCAGATCCACGACCTGATGGTGCGGGAGTTGGCCGCGCCGGGGGAGTGAGATTTCGCCAACTCAAGCCGATAAACGGTCTGTCTTCGCCAATCAAGCCCGGTTCATGAAATCAGGCGGAATTGGAACCGGCCGGGCTAGATTATCAGAAATCTCGCGGCTGTTGCGAAGCTTCTTCAAACGAACCAGCCGGCCGCCGAAACCACCATACCTATCGGTTACCATCATGAGTTCAGTCATTGAGCCTTCCCTGGTCCAGGCGGATGCCGCGGCCGTCGTGCGGAATCTCCGCTGCAAGCTCACCGCCGCCCTGGCGCGCGGCGTAAAGATTCCCGGCACCGAGGTGCTCTCGGGGTGGTGGCACCTGTACGTCTGCCCCGCCTGTGCGCAGTTGCTCCGCTTCGATGCCGCCCAGCCGCGCCGCCACGAATGCGGCCATTGCGGCGCGGTCCAGATCGGCAATCTCACCCTGGACGAGGCCTGGCTCTTCGAGTTCAACCATAGCCAACTGGCGGCCGCATGCGAGGCCGCGGCGATCTTCGAGGCCGAAGGCGACCCCGCCGCCGCCGATTACGCCCACGCCGTGCTGCTCGGCTATGCCCGGCAGTATCCGGAATACCCCGAACATTGCCGGTGCTGGATGAACGGCCGCCTCGGCGGCCATGCCCTGGACGAGGCCGTCTTCATGACCTGCCTGGCCGAGCTGTTCGACGTGCTGCGCGCCGGCGGCCGGCTCAACGCTGCCGAGACCGAGCTCGTCGTCACAAACATGTTCCTCCCGGCCATGGCGCTGCTGCGCTCGCAGACCAACATGGTCCACAACATCCACGTCTGGATGGCGGCGGCGGTCTATGCGCTGGCCATGGCCACCGGCCGGCCCGACGATCGCGCTTTCGCCCTCGAATTCCTGCGGAAGTGCCTGAACGAGGGCGTACTGCCGGACGGGATGTGGTTCGAAGGCTCGCCCCATTACCACCACTACACGATGCGGGCGCTCTGGGCGTATGCCGCCGCCGCCCTGCGGCACCGCGACACTCCCTTGCTCGAAGAGGATACGCTCCGCAAAATGTGCCGCCCTCCCCTGACGCTGCTCCTGCCCGACCACCAGTTCGCCTGCCTCAATGACGGCTGGCCGCAAAACCCCGTCTCCGACTGGGCCGCAGCCTACGAACAGGCAAACGCCATGTTCGGCGGGTTCGAACCCGTTCTCGCCTACATCTACGGCGTCGCCGGCGGAACCCGGGACAGCGGCGCCGCCCTCCGGTTCGGCCCGCCGCGCATCACGGCGGCCCCGTACGTCCCGCCATCCGTCGCGGCCGCCGATGGCGTCGCCTCCGCCCGGCGCGGCGGGCTCATCGTCATCGTCAAGGCCAATCCGTACGGCCACGGCCACGACCACCCAGACAAGCCGTCGCTCAATCTCTTCACCGCGGACGGCGCCATTGCCGCGGCCGATCTCGGCAACCCGGCCTACGGCAGCGCGGCGCACGAGGCGTGGTTCCGGAAGCGCGAGGCGCACAACACCGTTTGGCTCGACCTTCCCGGCATCCAGCCCGGCAACGGCCACATCACCCGGTGCGAGGATCTCGGGCCGTGCACCGTGATCCAGGCCGCGTGCGACGACACCTACCCCGGGGTGGAACTCCGCCGCACCGTGATCGTCGGCGAGGGCTGGGTCTTCGACCGGACGACCGTCCGCGCGGCGCAACCCGTCCGGGCGGTGTGGCGGTTCCACGCTTCGGCGAACCTGTGCGATCTCCGGGAAACCGGCCCGCGCGAATTTTTGGCCAACCCGCACCTGACCCGGCAGCGCGAGCTCGCCGCCGCCGCGGACGGCCGGCTGTGCGCCTGCTGGCAGACCGCCGGCGCCGGGCGCTCCCTCCACGTCATCCTCTGGCCCGACCCGAATGCCCCCGCGCGCTTCGGCGCCGCTTGCGGCGAGGCCATTCCCCCCGCCGTGCCGGTCGCCGTCCTCCTGACCGAGGCCTTCGGCGCCACCCTCGTGTTCGACGCCGCGTTCACCCTCGGCCCGGACGCACCTATGGAGCGAACGGTGGAAGCGGGAGAGACAACCCTCTCCGTGGCAGGCGCTGTCGGAGCAATTCACCTGCGCCTCACCGATTCCGGAGTGCAACTGCTCCCGGCGTGATACAATTCCGCCGCGGCCGAATCCGTTGCCGCCGCGCCCCGCTCCACCCTGTTTCCGGAGATTCCGGTGAAAACCGTCCTGCCGTTAGCCTTCTTTTTTATCTTCTTTTCCGGCTGCGCCAGCGACGGCTGGCGGACGGCGAGCCGCGAGCCGGCCGGCATCGCGCCGGATCCCGCGACCACGAAAGAGGCGGTGCTGCAAGTGTACTGCGCGCCGACCTGGGGGTGGCGCGGCTGGTTCGCCGTCCACACCTGGATCGCGGCCAAGCACACGGACGAAAACTCCTACACCGTGTATGAAGTCGTCGGCTGGCGGCTGGGACACGGACTGCCGGCGCTGCGAATCGCCCGGGATGCGCCTGACCGTTACTGGTACGGGAAGAAGCCAAGGCTCCTGAACGAGCACCGGGGGGAAGGCGTGGACGCTCTGATCACCGCGGTCGACCGGGCCGCCCGCGCCTATCCCTGGCCCGACACCTACAAGGCGTTCCCGGGCCCCAACAGCAACACCTTCACGGCCTGGGTGGGCCGTCAGGTTCCGGGCCTCGGCCTTTCTCTTCCCTTCTCCGCCATCGGCAGCGGGTACAAGAAATGAAAAACCCCGACCCAAGGGTGCGGGGTATCCAACAGCTAAGCTCAAGAGGCATTGGCGCGTTCCGTTTTCAGCCCCAAGGGGGCGCGCCATAACAGCCTAGGGCAGAGCGTAGCGCCGCCCTAGGATTTGCGTGATAACACCAGTTAAGCCCTGAAGGGGCGACCTATCGGAATTTCTCCGATATGCCCTGCACAACCAAAAATGGTTCGCCCCTACAGGGCTCATCTCTCATTTTCGTTCCACCCTGGGGCGTTGCCCCAGGCTATTATGAAACCGCGCTTTCAGCGGTCCGAACCACCAAAACCCTTACGCGACCCAGAGAGTCGGGGTATTGACCCCCAGTGGGAATAAAGGGCTCAGCGTAATCCCTCAGTCACGGGAAGAAGGTCTGTGGCTTGTGGTCTGTGAGCCTGTGGAAAAGCGTGGACAGGAAAGAGCGTTTTGCCTTTTCTATCTTTTTCCTCCCCACCAGCCACAGACCTACAGACCACAGGCCCGCCTCGCGTCCTGGGACTATTCCCCTCTCTAACTTGAGCCATTGCGGCTCAGTCCTTGCTGAAGGCGACCTTGCGGACGCTGATTGTCACATCCTTGGCGTCCTGGGTCCACATGTGCAACATGACTTCCCAAGCGATGCCGGAGACAAATTCGCATTTCTCGGCCATCAGGTCGCTGACCGGGATTTTAATGGTGACGAAATCGGCGGGGAGCTTGCCGTCCGGGCAGTATTTTTTCACCGTCACGTTAGTGCTGGGCTTGTGCTTGTTGTCCTTGATCGCGAGCTGCAGGTTGTCGGCATTGCCCTCAACCTTGAGTTCGATCTCGAAGAACTTGTAATCCGCGGCCTTCACCCCGGCGTCTTCCGGCCAGTAGCCTTCCCAGTTCAGGCCGACGCCGCTCCATTCGGCATCCGTGAGCTTGATTTTCAGGACATTGTCCGCGACATCCGCCGTGGCTTTGGTTTTCCACATCTGACTTTTGCCGATGCCGTCCTTCGGGCACCACACGACCTTCTCTTCCGCCAGGGCGGAAAAGGCGAATCCGAAAAGACACAGGAGAGCCAGGAGCCGTGATGCCGTCTTCATGTCAGACCTCGCGTTTGCTGGGGTTGCCGGGAAATTTCAGACCTGGAAGAAAGGTAGTCCTAAAGGTGAAAAACATCAAGGACGAATTTAAAATCAGCGCGGAAACCGGGAGGACGCCGTAGCTACGGCGGTTGCCTTAAAAGTTCCGCGCGGCATATTGAATGACCGCTTCTCCCGACTGGGGCAAGCTTCTCCCCACCAAGGATCCTGCCATGATCAACGTGCTCATCGTTTACACTTCCCACACCGGCAACACCAAAAAAATGGCCGAGATCATCGCCGAATCGGCCACCACGGCCGGCGCCACGGTTCTGGTCCGGCCGGCGCATGAGGCAACGAACGACGAACTGGCCGCCGCTGATGCCGTCGTGCTCGGATCACCCACCTATTACGGCCACAGTTCCGGTGAAATGCGGCATTTCATCGACCACAGCGTCAAGCTCCACGGCAAGCTTGAAGGCAAGGTCGGCGCCGCGTTCGCCAGCTCTCACAACATCGGCGGCGGCAACGAAACCACCATCCTGGATCTGCTCCACGCGCTGCTCATCCACGGCATGGTCATTCAGGGTAATTCTTCCGGCGACCATTACGGCCCGGTCGCCATCGGCGCCCCGGACGCCCGCGCCACTAGGCAGTGCGAAGAACTTGGCTGCCGCGTGGTGGCGCTCGCCGCCAGACTGCAGCGGGCCTGAGCCCGATTCAAATCTATTTTAGAGGAACTATTTACGATGCCTGAATCCGCCCCAGAGTCCGAGTCCTTGAATGCGCCGGCCGAAGCCCTCCCGCCGGCCGTCCCCGCCGCCGCCGGTTCCAACCAACGGCGCGTTGACGACTCTCTCTGCATCTCCCTTCCCGGAGAGGGCGGCCCGCACCGCCTCCGCGGTCCCGGCGGTCGGAAGCTCCGGTTCGAGGGTGTCCGCCGCATCGAACCGGAAGAAGAACTGCTCTTGCCGCACCTGCCTGTCATCAACGGCCGGGCGCTGGTGCCGCTTCTCCACGGCGCCCCCGCCCTGCCCGCCACCCTGGCCGCGCTCAATCCCGGCGCCCGCATCGAAGTCTGGGAGCCGGACATGCACGACGCCCGTCTGCTCCGGGACAAATTCCGCGACCTGCCGAACATCACCGTCACCTGCACCGCCGATCCGGAGCCAGATCCCGCCGCGGCCGAACACGTTGCCTTCCTGCTTGTCCGCCGCGACCTGGACCGTCTCCTGGCCCTGGATCTACTCGAGCGCTTCAGCCGGATCCTGCCCCCCGGCAGCCCCGTCCTGGTCGTCATGCCCCGCAAACGCGCCCCCGACCTGCGCCAAAAAATGCAACGGCTCCTGGCCGGCCTCACAGACGTCGCCCACGGCGATGGTCTCCTGCTCCTGAGCGGCCGCACCCGGCCGGAATCCTTCTGGACGCCCCGCCTCTGTCCCTTCACCGCCACCACACCTGGCGCTTCCGCGAAAATGGTCACCCGCCCCGGCGTGTTCTGCCACGGCCGGCCTGACGCCGGCGGCACGGCTCTGGCCGAATCCACCGAACCGGCCGGCGGCGAACGCATCCTCGAACTCGGCTGCGGCTGCGGCCTGACCTCACTGCTACTGGCCATGGAACTGCGCGGCCGCAACGCGCCGCCGGCCCACTTCACACTGGTCGACTCCCACGCCCGCGCCGTCGAATGCGCCCGCCTCGGCATCGCCGCCAATGGGTTGGACGAAGGCTTCCAAGTCGTTCACGACGACATGTTCACCCCCGAACCCGGCGCCTTTGATCTGTTCCTCGGCAACCCGCCCTATTACGCCGACCGCCGGATCAGCGCCTTTTTCCTCGACACCGCCTTCCGCGCCCTGCGCCCCGGCGGCAGCGCGGTGCTGGTCTCCAAGCATGAAGGCGAGATCCGCGAACTGGCGGAGGAGCGCGGCTTCACCGTCGAAACCCGCCACCGCCGCGGCTACGCCATTTCCATCTGCACAAAAAACTGACATTCGTTTCGGCAAACCGTTTTTGAACAGAAGAGCGCAAAGGACACAAAGAGGATTTACGCCCAACCCCCTTCGTGTCCTTTGTGGCCTTCTGTTCAATGAATTTAATTCGGTTGTGAATCAGGCTGTTATGGAACTCGCGGTCATTGACTTTGAAACCACCGGGCTGAGCGCCGGCCGGGACCGAATTATCGAGGTCGGCGCCGTCATCCTCCGGGACGGCCGCGTCGCGGAATCTTTCGTCCAGCTCATGCATCCGGGCTTCCCGATTCCGTCATTCATCACCGGGCTGACCGGCATTTCCAACGCCATGGTCCGGGACATGCCGCCCCCGGAGGAGGTCATGCCCCGACTGGGACAATTCCTGGACCGGCATCCCTGCCTCGCCCACAACGCCTCCTTTGATTCCCGCTTCCTCGCCGCGGAAATGGCGCGCGCCGGACTGGGACGCGAGCGCCCGTTCCTCTGCTCCATGCGGCTGGCTCGGCGCCTGGTGCCGGACGCGCCCAATCACCGCCTGGGCACCCTGGTCCAGCACCTGGGCCTCCGCCCGCCGGACGGCTGCCGCGCCCACCGCGCCCTGGATGACGTGCTCATGACCGTGGCCCTGTGGAACCATCTGGAAACCGAACTGGCCGGCTGGCTGAACGGCAAGTCCCCGGACTTCGCATTCTGCCACCGGCTTATGACCCGCCCCAAGGCTGCCGCGGCCAAACTCCTGCGCGAGGCCGCGGTCTCTGTCCCGTAGAGACCCCGGGGTAATAGACAGGGGCGTTGGCCCCATAAGCGCTAACTTGATTTACTGCGGCGGTTTCGCCGCTGTGGAGTGCCGGCGGCTTGACGCCGCTTTTCCCCACCGGTGGAACCGGCCTCCGCATAAAGAGTCCAGCCTTTCGCTTGGTCGTGGGAAACGGACCATGCGCGGGAGAAGCGGCTCCGCCGCCGGGGAAAGCGGTGTCAAGCCACCGCACTCCAGAGATG
>CAITSE010000257.1 GCA_903894975.1 uncultured Lentisphaerota bacterium | reverse complement strand
GGGCAACGCCCCAGGTTAAGGCAACAAAACCAGTCAAGGCTGAAAGCCTTGTTCAACCAGCATTCGCGATCGTCTCCGTCACAGAACCGCAGACGACAGCCGGCCATAACACCAACCCAACCGAAAACGGTAAGCGACCCAGAGGGTCGGGGTATTGACCCCCCACGAGGAATAAAAAAACGGAACAAACGCCATCATTCTCTTGAAAGCATGAAGACGACCCGGAAGCCGAGGAAGCCGTTGCTGTACGACGGATCGTGGTCGCTGCGGTAGGCGGAACGGCAGTTCCCGTCACCGTTGAGACCGCCGCCGCCGCGATCCACGCGGAGCGAGCCGGCCGGCGGGCCAGGCGGATCCGTCACCGCACCCTTCGGATAAGGCCCGATCAAATCGGCACACCATTCCGCAACATTCCCATGCATGTCGTACAAGCCCCAGGCGTTCGGAAGCAGACGGCCGACCGGATGCGTGACGTTGGCGCTGTTGTCGGCAGACCACGCCATCTGCGCCAAATCCCCGGCGAATGCGCCGGTTGTCCCTGCGCGACAGGCATACTCCCACTCCGCCTCCGTCGGCAACCGCAGCCCATTCCCCGCCTTCCAGAAAAACGCCTGGCAATCGTTCCACGAAACGTTCTCCACCGGCAAGTCTGCGCCTTTCCCCTTCGCCGGATTCATGCCCGTCACCTGCACCCACTGTTCCTGCGTCACCTCCATTTTGCCCATATAGAATCCCCGGGTCAGTGTCACCCGGTGCAAGGTTTCATCCGCGTAACGGCCGGCCTCCGTCTCGGGAGAACCCATCTGGAACGAACCCGCCGGCACATACACCAAGGTGATCCCCGTCGCCTCATGCACAACCTCTTTTGCCCAGCCCGTGCCAGTATACGGCTCCGGCACAGACGCAGTCCTCGGTACGGCGCGACACGCCGCGGGAATCCGGCCAATCAAGTTTCCCAACGCTTCCGCCAAGAACTGTGCCGCTTCCGGATCACCGGGCTTGACCGCCAAGGCCTTTCCCGCCTGGAACTGAGCCTCGATCCATTTTTTCTGAAGCACGGCAATTTTGGCCGCAGCCAGGGCCTGGCTGTAATTTTGTCCCACATTCAGTTCTTCAATGCGTTTTTTTGCCGACACCCCAGCCTGGTCATAGAGCCTGGCCCCCTCGGCAAACACGGATTCCGCCTTGCTCAGGTCAAATTTGCCCAAAAACCTTTCGGCCTCTCGTTGTTTGGCCTCGGCTTTGTCCCACCATTCCCGGGCATGATCCGCGGCGTGCAAACGTTCCGCCGCCGCCCGCCGGACTTCCATTTGTCCCTGGCCATCCCTGGCGTGACGATAACGCTCCAGGAACGTCACCGCCGGGGGATGTTTCTCCCCGAGCCGCTGGGCAACCATGGCCGCGCCCGGCAAGTCATGCGCGGCAAGCCGCTGGTTAAACTCTGCTTTCAGACTCTCCAGCCTCCACCAACTCCCCAACATCCAAAGCCCCGCGATGACGAGAAGCACGGCCGCGACCGCCGCCATGGCCATCTGTAAATACCGAACGTTCTTGCGTCGGAGATAGGCGCCGGCGACTTCATCCCACGGCCGGATTCCCCGGATCGCCGCCACGGCGGCCTGCGCCGCCTTGCAGTCGCGGGCCTTCTCCGCGGCATGGAGTTGGGCATGGAGTTCCGCCACCCGGGTCAGCCCTGTCTGGGCCAGGGCTAGCAAGTCGGCCAGGGTGCCCGGCGGATTGGTCAGATTCAAGCGGGTGGCATTGATCAACCGGTCGCCACCGAACTCCTTGACCAGAGCCTGGGTCTGGTCAATGCATTTTTCAAAGGCTCGGGTTTGCAGCGACCGCAAAGCATGGTCGAGTTCACGTCCCAGCCGCAGCTCCGCCTCCGCTTTTGCCGCCCACGTTTTCACCATCTCCCGTTGCTCGCCGCTACTGAGCGGGAGCAATTCCTCCGCCACCCGTTTAACCTTGCCCCAATCACCGCGCTCAACCGCCGAGTTCAGGGACTTAAAGAATCTTTCAATTTGGGCTTTTCGCGTCGCCGCTTCCTGCTGTTGGCGCGTTTCTTCCTCACCCCGCTTGCGCTCGGCCTCGACCACTTGCTGTTGCAACGTCGCCACGGCCGCGACCAACGCCTTGCCCTTCTCCCGGCGGGGGGTGAATTTCGCCTCGGCAAAGAATTCGAACTCCTTCAACACCCGTGACGGCTTCTGCTCCTGGGCGTACTGCTGCATCTTCGCCAGCACTTCCTGCACCTTCAGGAACGCCGGCACGTCCGTCCCGCAGTCCGGGCAGAACCGGCTCGTTTCCGGATTTTCCCGGCCGCACTCCGGACAGCCGGCAAACAGCCCCCGGCCGCAGCCCACGCAGAACCGCGCCTCCCGGCCGTTCTCCACACCGCAGGCCGGGCAGGCATTCCCGTTCGCACCGGCCAAAGCCGCCGTTGAACGCGCGGCCATCCCGTCGGGACACGCGGCGTCCAGGTCGCGCAACAGGTCGTCCACGCTGAAATAGCGGTCTTCGGGCTTGGTTTCCACACACTTGAAGATGATCCGCGCCAGTTCCGGCGGCGGCGGGATCTTGCCGGGGTGTACGTTGTCCGGGACATCGCCGCTGACCATTTCGTACAGCACTTTGCCCAGCGCGTAAATGTCCGCGGTGTGATTGACGTTCTTGGCGTCGCGCCGCTGTTCCGGCGGCATGTAGTACGGCGTGCCCATGCCGTACCCGCTCAGCGACGCGCTCGAATCCGTGCCCTGCCGCGCCAGGCCGAAGTCCGCGATCTTGGCCACCGGCTTCCCGCCGTCGAGCTCCAGCAGAATGTTCGCGGGCTTGAGGTCCCGGTGAACCAGGTTTTTGCGGTGCGCATAGGCCACGCCCTGGGCCAGGCCGCGGAAGAGCGGCAGCGCCTCGACGACCGGCAGTTTCCCGCCCTGGCTCTTCAGGTACTCGCGCAGGGTGCCGCCATCCACATACTCCATGACGATGTAGTCACCCTCGGCATCGCAATCGTGGTCATAAACCTCCACGATATGACGGTGGTTCAGCCCGCCGATGACCCGTGCCTCGCGCCGGAACCGTTCCAGCGTCAGCCGCGCCTGGGCGTCGTTCCCCGCGCCGGGCAACAGCCGCTTCACGGCCACCGTCCGGTCCAGCTTCCGGTCGCGCGCCTTCCACACCGCCGCGAACCCGCCCCGCCCGATCTCCGCCCCCAACTCATACCGCGACGCCAGCGGCGCCCCGGCCAGGCCGCCGGCCGCCGCGGCGGCGCCCCCCGGCGTTTCCAAGGTCCGCAGATCCCCCAGAGAAGGTTCCGCGCCGCCTTCCGCCGCGCTGGCATGCGACTGCTTCGACGCCGACGACACGGCCGAGCCGCACTCCAGGCAGAACTTGGCGTGTTCAGGAATCGCAGCTTGGCATTTCGAACAGTTCATGCCAACGGGGCCTTTGCTGGGGGGTGGGGGGGGGCAGAGGGGGTAGGGTTCAGGGTTCAGGGTTCAGGGTTCAGGGGGGAGCAGGCGCGAAGCAGTTTCCAAAGCCTGATAGGCATTTAGCCCATAACCCACACGGCGGGAGGATGGC
>CAITSE010000256.1 GCA_903894975.1 uncultured Lentisphaerota bacterium | reverse complement strand
CCTACGGCATGAACTCCAATTCGACGTTGGACGTTCAATGTTCAATGTTCGACGTTCGCGTTCAGGATGTTATGGGTCTTAATTTTACGCGCATGCCCGAAAGGGCGACAGTGGGTTTGGGATTGGCGCGGTTGCCGGTTACGCCACCGGTTGGATTTTGTCCAGAAGGAATTTCGCCAGCTTATCCAGGGCGACGCGTTCCTGGGTCATGGCGTCACGGTCGCGGACGGTGACGGCCTGGTCGTTGGCCGTCTCGAAGTCCACGGTCACGCAGTACGGTGTGCCCAGTTCGTCCTGGCGGCGGTAGCGCTTGCCGATGTTGCCGGAGACGTCGTAGTCGGCGCGGAGGCAGCGGCGCAGATCCTTGAAGAGCGGCTCGGCCTTGTCTTCCAGCTTCTTGGAGAGCGGCAGCACGGCGACCTGGACCGGAGCCACGAGAGCCGGCAGATGCATGACCACGCGCACGTCGTCCTCAATGCCCTCTTTCCGGGTCGGCGCGGTGTCCTCGTCGTAGGCATTACAGAGCAGCGCCAGGCACATGCGGTCCAGGCCGCAGGAGGTCTCGACCACGGTCGGGTAGTAGTGCTCGTTGCGTTCCTGGTCGAAATACTTCAGTTCATGGCCGCAGAACTGGGAGTGGCGGCTCATGTCCCAGGTGCCGCGGTGGTGGACGCCCTCGATCTCGCCCCAGCCGAAGGGGAACTCGAACTCGATGTCCAGCGCCGCCTTGGCGTAGTGCGCGAGTTTTTCGTGGTGGTGGATCTTCAGGCGGCTTTCCGGAATGCCCAGGATCTTGGTGTAGAAGGCCCAGCGTTCCTGATGCCAGTAGTCGTACCACTTCATGGACTCGTCGTCGCGGCAGAAGAACTCCATCTCCATCTGCGTGAATTCGCGGGAACGGAAGGTGAAGAAGCGCGGGTTGATTTCGTTGCGGAAGGCCTTGCCGACCTGGGCGATGCCGAACGGCAGTTTCTGGCGGGAGCTGATACGGATCTGGTCGAAGTCGACGAAGATCGGCTGGCAGGTCTCGGCGCGGAGCCAGGCAACGTGCTCCTCGTCGAATACTGGGCCAACGAAAGTCTTCATCATCAGGTTGAACTCGCGCGGCTCGGTCATCTTTTTCGAGCCGCAGCCGGGGCAGACTCCGGGAGTTTCGAGCTGGTCTTCGCGGAAGCGCTTCTTGCAGTCCAGGCAGTCGACCATGAGATCGGAGAACTGGTCCAGGTGCCCGGAGGCCTTCCAGACCATGGGATGACAGATGATGGTGGAGTCGAGCCCTTCGACATTGTCGCGCTGTTCGACCATGTAGCGCCACCAGAGCTGTTCCACGGCGCGGCGCATGGCGACGCCGGCGGGGCCGTAGTCCCAGAAGCCGTTGATGCCGCCGTAGATCTCGGAGCTTTGGAAGATCAGGCCGCGCCGTTTGCAGAGCGCGACGATTTTTTCCATCTTCAACTGGCCGGAGGTCTGCTCGGTCATGGGAGTAAGCTCTTTCCGTGCTTGCCCGGATGGAATCACGGCGGCCGCGGTTCCATTCGAAGGTTTCACCGCCGAGGGTTGCCGGAAGTGAAGGTGAATAAAGAGAAAAGTAAGATAATGCGGCGCAAGTGCCCCGCCAGTCTCCAGGGGCTCGCCACGGAATGCCTCCGTTATGGGCGGGGCGGGATGTTCACTCGCCAGAAAAGGGGCATGATTCCCCATCTCCGATGTCATTCAGGCAGGAACGGAATCCCTGCAGGGGATGAAACAACGTAGCCACGGGCGTGAGCCCGTGGAGCGTGGGAAAAGAAAAAACATCCGGAGCCCCCGCAGGGAGGCGGCACATCATGGGGCATGTCTTCTATGGCGAACTGCCAACGGGCGGGGTATAATTCCCCTTTGCCATCAAACCCGTCCCAGCGCCGTGGATCCGTCATTCGCGGCATGTATATAAGGCCGCTAATCCCATGCTCATGGCACCCCTTGCTTCCTCCGGTCATGTGCGTCACTGGCTGACGACCGGCACGGTGCTTGTTCCGTATACCGGTCCCGCCGGCAGTGATGATGAGATGCGTTGCGCCGCCCGCGATCTGACCTTGGTGCCGCCGCCGGCCGGGGTGGCGCTGGGCGGCCCGGCGCCGCTGGGCCGTACCTGGCGCTATGAGTATGCCGGGGCCAATGTCTTTCACGAGTCCAGCACCTTTTATCATCTCCTGGAAGTGATCGATTCCTGGGTGGCGACCGAACTGGTCCTGGCGGAGCCGGCCACGTTGCGGGCGCGGCTGTGGGCAAGCGGCACTAGCGACTGGTGGCTGAACGGCGCGTCTCTTGCTCGGCTCGACTCGCCGCGGTACATGTACCCGACGTCGCAGACGGTCGCCCTTCCGCTCCGCGCCGGCGTCAACCGGATCTGTGTTCGTTTGCAGGGACTTGGAGTGCGCGACACCCGCACGCTCATCGGCCTGGAATTGCTTGATCCGCCGGCCGGGGTGGGCGTATGCCTGCCCGGGGAACCGGTGGCCGTGGCGCGATTGCTGACGGCGGCCGCGTGGCTTGACGGCGTGTGCGCCGAAGCGGGCGCGGCTCTGACCGCACCGCAGGTGGCGCCGGAGCCGGCGCGGGTGACCGCAGCAGGGACGGAA
The DNA here is from genome assembly GCA_903894975.1 of uncultured Lentisphaerota bacterium. Classification (GTDB taxonomy): domain Bacteria; phylum Verrucomicrobiota; class Lentisphaeria; order Oligosphaerales; family CAITYL01; genus CAITSE01. The sequence continues at coordinate 3,512 of CAITSE010000256.1, read as the reverse complement.
TTCACGTTCTGGCCCGCCGGCCAGACGCGCTGTCCGCTGTCCACCCGTCCGGTGCAAGTTGTTGTGGCCGTTGAGCTGCCGCATGCCCGCCTGGAGCGCACCTTCGAGTTGCCGATCAACCGTCCGCCGCCGCGTGCCGCCGTGTCGGATGCCGCGGCCAATCGCCTGGCGCGTCTGGAGTATGCGGCCGCCGACCCCGGCGCGGGGGATTATGGCACACTCGGCCTACTCGCTCGCCGTCACCTGGGGAAGAGCGCCGCACAGGATGCCGCCGTTCTTGATCACGCACTGACCTTTGTCGCCGCGCGCAATGATTGCGCTGACTTCACCCTGGCCATGCTCCTGCGCCTGGTGCGGCTCGGACTGGCGACACCCGCCGAAACGGAACGGATCCGCGCCTGTGCCCTAGCATTTCGTTACTGGGTGGATGAGTCCGGCAATGACGCCATGTGTTACTGGAGCGAGAATCACAGCCTGCTCTTCCACGGCTGCCAGTTGCTCGCCGGTCAGCTCTGGCGCGACGGGCTCTTCGCCGCCAGCGGCCGCACCGGCGTGAAACAGATGGAAGTCGCCCTCGGCCGCATCCGGCCTTGGCTGGACAAGGTGGAGGCGCTGGGGTTTCATGAATTCCTCAGCAGCACATACATGCCGATCACGATCGCCGCGTTGCTCAACCTTGTCGATTGCGCCGAAGACGCCGCCGTGGCGCGGCGCGCCCGCGGTTTGGTCGACCGGATCTTGACCGACCTGGCGCGCCAGGCCTTTGCCGGTGTCACCGTGGGGCCGCAGGGGCGCGTCTACCGCGGCGTGCTCACCCCGGCCGTTTCCGGCACGCAGGCACTGCTGTCCTGGGCCACGCCTGCGGCGCTGGTGGCCGAGAGTGCCTGGCTGGCGTTCCCCGGCACCTCGCCCGGGTATCAGCCGCCGGCCGGACTGGAAACGCTGATGCGCAAACCCTGTTGCACCCGCTACCGCCAGAACGAAGTCGAGATCCACCTGGAGAAGACCGCGGCCTGGTTGCTGACCTCCCTGGCCCTGCCCGCGCCCTGGGCGGACGGACTGCGGCCGGGGAACGCCGGCTATCAGCAGCACCTGTGGCAGGCGACCCTGGCTACGGACTGTCACGTGTTTGTCACGCATCCCGGCGCGAGCTTCGACCTGAGCATGGCCCGGCCCGGGTACTGGTACGGCAACGGCACCCTGCCGCGCACCGTGCAGACGCCCGGCGGCCTGGCCCAGATCTTCCGTATCGCCGACGACCATCCCATGCCTTTCACCCACGCCCACTGGCCGGCCTATGCCTTTGACCGGCAGGAACGGCGCGGCGCCTGGATGATCGGTCAGCGCGGCGACGGTCTGGTCGGGCTGTGGTGCAGCGCGCCGCTGACGGCGCATGACGAGATGTTGACCGGTTGCGAACTGCGCGCCGCCGGCCGCCGCAGCGCCTGGCTGTGCCGTTGCGCAGCGTCGTCGCCGGCCGGCGGTTTCGACGCCTTTGCCGCCGCCTGCGTGGCGCTGGCCCCGGCCTTTGATGCCGCCGCCCTGGTGCTGCGCACCGCCGACGGCGCCGAAGTGACGTGGCTGGACTGAAGACGGAATCGGGGGGCGCAGTTCGCGCGCCCCCCGAGCCCCCCGGCGAGGGTCTTCGACCCGTTTCTCTTTCGGGCGTGGCGAAATGCGCTGGCGTACGGCGTTTGGTCATCTCGGCAACGTTCTTTGCGCCAGCGAATTTCGCCATGCCTGGCGGTTCCGTAAAGAGCGGCCTGGGCTTTGTTCTCGTTCTTCCGGGGGATGACGGGGCCTGCATGGCGTGGGTAGCCCGTTTCCCGGGAAGTATAGTTACCCGGCAGAACGAGTGCCGTGACCGCCCAACTCCTGCTCGCCCGCATTCATGACCGGCAACTGCGCAACCTTGCCACCCCGCGACCAGTTTGAGGCTACCCGTGAAAAAATGGGTTAAGGCATTGGGAATGTCGTGCTTGTTCTGCCTCCTCGTTGTGGCGGGGCTGTTCCTCTTTGCGTCGCGGGACATTCCGCCGCCGGACGTGTCGGACCTGGTTCCTGAGCGCCCCGTCATTGCGCCGGAGAAAAACGGTTGCACCTACTTCTTCACCGCGACAGAGTCTTTCTACTGGCCCGAAGACAAGACGCTGGTCACCGGGTACCTCGACGGCAATCCTCTTGACGACGCGGTGATCCAGGACCTTCTCACCCGGAACGCGGAGGCCTTCCGCCTCATCGAAAAAGGGGTTTCCTGCGGCGTTTGCCTCACGCCGGAGGTGATGACGTACGACACGCAGCTCCCTTATCTTGGACCTTGGCGCAACCTCGGCAGGCTCCTGGCGCTCAAATCCAGGCATGAACGTCTTGCCGGGGATTATGCCAGCGCGACCGGAACATGCGTTCTGCTTTTGCGTTTTGGCAATCTGCTCCAAAAGAATGCGGAATGTTTCATCAACTATCTCGTGGGGATTTCCGTACTCGATCTTGGCTTGGCACAGGCTCGGGAGCTTGCCAGCGACCAAACGGCCTCTCCAGAGGATTTGAAAAAGCTGGCGGAGGCGTTGGCGGTGATCGAACCTTTTGACCGCAGTATGATCTATGCGGGCAAGGCGGAATACAAAGTGGCTGCCGCCAGTATTGACCAGATATGGCAGGGGTCGTCGGCGCTGACCGGACTTGCCGGCAGCCTTCCCGGCGGCGGAACCGGGTCTTCGTGGAGCGGGAAATGCCCAAGGGGCTACTTTTTCCAGCCCAATAAAACAAAGCTTTTATTGGTGGGTTCGTTTCGGAATATGATCCGGAATGCTCCCCGGGCCAATATCGAAATGAACCGGCGCATGAGTGCCTCAAGGTTTGGCACCGACAGAAACAAACTCTCGCTCCTCGTTCATCCCAATGCATTTGGGAAGTTTGCATGTGAATCTTTCGCCGCGCCCATTTCCGGCATCCTTGGGAAAAAGAGCGTGGCGGAATGCGACCTCAATGCCACGAGACTGATTGTGGCCATCCAAGCCTATCGGGAAACGGAGGGGAAACTGCCGGACGCACTGCAAGCGCTGGTGCCGTTGTACTTGCCGACAATCCCGGTCGATCCCTATGACGGAAAGCCGTTCCGCTATTCAGCGGCCAAGGGTATTGTCTATTCGGTCGGGAAAGATTATCAGGATGCCGGCGGCTCAACAGGACTTCCATCCTGGGAAAAAAAGAGCGTTGGAGCAAAGGTGCAATGGAACGCCGAGGACATCGTGTTTGAGATCGCGCCCAAGCCCGCACCGTTGCCGGCGCCGCCGGCCCGGTAGGATCGGGCGTCTGTTTCACTACTGGCTCAGACGGAGGGGAATGGAATCCCCGCAGGGGATGGGACAACGTAGCCTCGGGCGTAAGCCCGTGGAACAGGATGCCATAAAGGCGGTTGCAAGCCCTCGCATGCATGCGCATCTGCTTAAAATTATTTTAAACTGATTCTCCGCTTTGACCGCGGCGTCCGCGCCGCTTTGGAGTGCCGGCGG
>CAITSE010000255.1 GCA_903894975.1 uncultured Lentisphaerota bacterium | reverse complement strand
CGTTCAACGTTCGATGTTGAATGTTCGACGTTCGTTTTTCCTTCGTTGGCGCGTATGCCCAGGGTTCCGGAACGCCGGACGTTAAGCGCTTGGTTTGACAAGGAATATACAGGGGGAAAGCGCCCACACCTAGAACACCAAGATCCCAACACGTGGGAGTTCCCCGTTTTGGTGTCCGTTGCGGCAAAACCGGCAGCCTCCCCGGCGGGTCTGCGCGTCAACTTAAAGATTCGATTCTCCGTGTACCGATGCGCCGCATCTTTGGAGTGCGGTGGCTCGACACCGCTTTCCCCGGCGGCGGAGCCGCCTCTCCCGCGTATCATCCGTTTACCATGCCCCGGAATGAGGGCGGAGAGATAAGCTGGAGGCCGGTTCCACCGGCGGGAAAAAGCGGCGTCCAGCCGCCGGCACTCCAAAGCGGCGAGGCGCCGCGGTAAATACCCATAACAATTTTATTTATAATGCCTAATGGTTCTTAAGCTGACGCGCAGGGCCGCCGGGGGGTGGAAACCGGCGTAGCGTCAGACCTGGGGCGGCGGGGCGGTGGATTCCCGGGCCACCAGGGACGGCGGGAACTGAATATGGCGGCCTTTGTGAGTGGAGGTCTTGCCATCCAGATCATCGGGCAATTCGCTTTTTTCAATCAGGATTTCCGCCGCCGCCTGTCCCATTTCGCGCAGCGGATGACGGATCGAAGTCAATTCCGGGCTGGAGATGCGGCAGATTTCGGCATCGTCCACGCCCATCAGGCTGATTTGCTGCGGCACCTGCACGCCCGCCGCCTGAAGCCGGCGCATGAGATACACGGCGACCGCATCATTGTAGGCGAGCCAGGCGGTGGGTCCTTTTTTGCCCAGGGCGATGATGTGCTGGGCGACGGCATGCCCTTCGAGGATGGTGAAGACTTCGTCCGCCCGGAAGGGCCGTGGCAACTGGCTGGCGTCGAACACCCATTCCGGCCTGACGGGAAGCTTGAGCTGAGCCATGGCGCGCAGAAAGCCGGTCTGCCGGATGGCGGCGTCGGCCATAGCCGGATTCCGGCAGGAACCGATGAACCCGATCCGGCGGTGGCCCAGGCTGACCAGGTGCTCCACGGCCACCCGGCTGGCGGCTTCATTGTCGAAAAAGACGGCGTCCAGTTCCGGTTCGGGATTGGGATAGTCCACGGCGACGATGTTGAACCGGCGCCGCAGCAGGTCGAGCAGCCACGGGCTGCCGGATTCCTGCACATGGATCAGCAGCATGCCGTCGATGCGGCGCTCCAGGAACTTGTCCACGCACACCTGAGGTTGCTGGCTGCCGGACTGGTTGACCAGCAGCAGGTCGTAGTTCCGTTCGCAGCAGGCGGTCTCGACGCCGCGGAGAATGGTTCCTTCATAGGTGAAGCCGGGGCCGGACCAAGGCGCGGGCGGAATGTAGATGCCCAGCGTCCGGGTGCGCTGATGCGCCAGGCTGCGCGCGGCGAAATGCAGCCGGTAGCCGAGATCCTGGGCGGCCTGCAAGACCCGCACCCGCGTCTCTTCGCTGACCTTGGTTTTGCCCTTGGCCTTGTTGACGACCGTGGAAACCACGGCGGTCGAACAGTTGGCACGGATCGCCACATCCTTAATCGTTACATGGCGGGCTGCTTGGCTCATAGCGTCTCGATCTTTCTCTCCCGGAGGGAATTTCCGGGAACCATGCCGTTACGGATCCACCTGAAAGGTAAAATGATACAGATTTTATCTACCCCAACTGACGGGCCACCCCAGGTCTGTCACCGAGTCTCCAGGCACGGCCCTCCAAGCCGGGGACAGAAAACTCCTCAATATTACATGGCATCTCGAATGGCGCAAGTGGGAAGGCCGTCTTCCAGGTAATGCCTCAGTTACGGGAGGTGCGCTGGCTTGGGGGGGCTTGGGAAGATCTCCTGGCCGAGGTCAGCCTGGGAGTTTCCGGCGAGTAGATCCAGCGCGGTTTTGAGTGAGCGTGCGGGATCTCGGCCTCGTTT
>CAITSE010000254.1 GCA_903894975.1 uncultured Lentisphaerota bacterium | reverse complement strand
GCCGCCGCCGCAACGCCGCCCTGGGCGTGCGCCATCGACGCAAAGGCCAGCAACGCTGTAATGCCGCACAGAAGTTTATTCATGGTTCTTCCTCTTCGGTAACATTCCGCGTCCGTACGAACGCCCTGCAACCGGCCAGATTATATAGGAACAGCCCCGCAAAAGCATAGTTCCGAGTTGCCGCCGCAGGCGGGGCGATGAGAATGAGGCATGTGAAATTGTCCATGCAGGGATTTCTTTGTTGTGGAGTTTTGTTCATTTGAAATTTCAAGACCTCCGCGACGTGCTGGAGGCGGAGGTTGGCTTGCCCTGCGATGACGGCGCCGGCGGGGTGGGCGCGGGACCGACGATTTCGACATCCTTTTTTCGGGACACCGGCGTAACTTCGAGTTTTACGATTTTGCCGCCGCGTAATTCGCACTCAACGGTAGTGTTCTTCGGGGCGTGGAGTTTGAAGTGTACGTCCCACGCGGTCGGCCAGGCCGGCAGAACAAGGATCTGGTCGCCGGGCGTTTGCAGGAGCATTTCCTGCAAGCCGATCATGGCGCAGCCGCCGTGATCCATGTCGGGGAAATGGTCGAAGGGGTAGCAAACCCAGAAAGCGGGGAACCGGGCTGTGAACCTGGCGCAGTTCCCGAACAGGAGCGTGCCGCCATCTTTGGCTCCACCGCTCTTCCCGAAGGGATAAAGTAATTTTCGCAGGCAATACTCTTTCGCCTCCGGCGCCAGGCCTAGCCCGGCAACGGCAAGGTTGTCATATTTCCAGCACTGGACCTCCTTCTGGAGTTTGGGCTCAAAAGCGGCGAACCGCCAGGTGTCGCGGGCGAGTTCAAGGTCCGGCAGGCCGACGCCGTAACGGTGGAAGGGGAACACGGCGTACATCTGCGGGAACTCGTTCGGGTTAGACGCTTTCTCCCAGGATTCGGCCATCGGGATGATGCGGTGGCCGTCCTTTTCGACTGTGTGAATGGAGGGGAGTCGCCGGCGGAAGGACTCCAGCCATGCGCGGTCTGCGCCGGGGAGTTGCGCAAGCCCTTCGGCGAGCGCCCAAAGTCCTGCGACGGCGTCGGCGTGATTTTTGCAGCCGACGCCCATCTCGCAGGAGTTGCCGGGGTAGATAACGAGCTTGCCATTGGCGTCGAGCGCCTCGCCGGTGCGTTTCCGGCATTCCTTCTGGTAAAAATTGTCGTAGAACTTCATCATGCCCTCCATGACCGGCATGGACGCCTCGACGCCGCCTTGGGTGTACCGGCACTCCTCGAGCATCATGTAGGCAAACTCGAGTCCGGAGGTGAAGTGATAGGTGAGGTGTTTGGCGGCTTCGAGGCCGTTGTCGGACTGACTGGCGGCGATCAGGCCGAAGAGGTCGATCGACTCCGTGAACAATGTGCCGTCCACGTCGTGGAAGTGCCTGGCCTTTGCCCGTGCGACGGGTTCGCGGTCGCGGTAGAAGTTCAGGCCGACATCGAGCAGGTCAAAATCGCCCGCCTTGAGCATCGGCCAATAAACGAGCCGCTGGTTTTGCCCCATGAAGAGACATCCCCACCAGGCGCGGTTGTCGGGGCTTGGGCCGCCGGCGCCGAATGCGTTGGCGCCGGGCAGCGGGTT
>CAITSE010000253.1 GCA_903894975.1 uncultured Lentisphaerota bacterium | reverse complement strand
GTTCCGGGCTCGGAAGGAAACTGTCGAAGGTTGAATGATAGATATCACGTTTTCCCCAAAGGCCAACAGAAACGCACCGGGCGCTCTGCCGGCCTGTCATCCGCCAACCCGGTCACCCCATAAGGAGCCTCTCCCATGAACGACCTCAACAAAGTCCTGATCTCCGGCAACCTCGCCCGCGACCCCGAGTCTCGCGACGTCGCGGGCAACCTGCGGGTCTGCGAACTCCGCCTGGCCGTCAATCGCCGCTACAAGGACCGCCAGGGAACGGTCAAAGAGGACGTCTGTTTCCTCGATGCGGAATGTCTGTTCAGCCAGCAGGAAAGCAACCCGGCCGACACCTTGCGCAAAGGCGCCGCGGTGTTTATCGAAGGCCGCCTCAAGTTGGACCAATGGGATGACAAGCAGAGCGGCCAGCACCGGTCACGCCTCAAGGTGGTGGCCGAACGGATTCTGCCGTTGGCGCCCCCATGCCATAACCACGGGCGGGAGGCGGAGCGCGCCCCGGCCCAGGACAACACGGACCGTGCGGAAACCGCCCCGCGACCGGTCAACGCCGGACGCCTTGAATCCTTCAGCGGACGTCGCCACGCGGCTTAAAAGGCGAGATTTCGGCCAGACGCTGGAACAACTGGCGTTCCTCGACGGTCAGGCTAGGCGGCACGACCACGCTGATGTCCACCAGCAGGTCACCCCGCTCCAAACCGCGCTTGCGGGACAGTCCCTTGCCACGCAGGCGCAACCGCTGGCCGCTGGACGTGCCCGCCGGCAGATTGAGCCGGGCCGGACCATCCAGGGTCGGCACCGTCACCGCGCCGCCCAACGCCGCCTCCCACGGGGTCACCGGCAGCACATGCAACAGGTCATGCCCCTGCACCTGATACTGCGGATGCGGCGCCACGCGCACGTGTAAAAAGAGATCCCCGGACTGGCCGCCGCCGCGACCAGTGCCGCCCTGCCCCGCCAACCGGATGAGACTGCCGTCGGTGGTGCCGGGCGGAATCTTGACTTGATAGGTCCGGGTGGTCTGACGCGGCTGCCCGTGCAGGTCAGCTTCGACGGCGGTCAGCGTCAACGCCTTGGTCGCCCCGTGGTAGGCATCCTCCAGGGATACGGTGATCTCGGCCTCGTGGGATTGCCCTTCCTCGGGCCACGCCTCCGGGCCATCAGCGGCGAAAGCATCCCCGGGCATGCCGAACCCGGCGCCCCCCCGGCGCGCCCCGCCGGCGCGGCCGCCGAACAAGGTCTCGAAAAAATCACTGAACCCGGCGCCGCCCAAGTCTTCCACCCGAACCCGGCGGCCACCACCGCCCCGGCCGGCGCCCGGACGCGCGCCGGCGCCAAAACCCGACGGCTCCCAACCGGGCGGCGGCGTGAAGTCCTGCCCCGCCTTCCAATTGGCCCCGAGCGTGTCATACTTCTGGCGCGACGCCGGATTTTTCAACACCTCGTAGGCCTCACCAAGCCGCTTGAATTTATCCTCGGCGTCCTTGGACTTGCTGACGTCGGGATGATATTGCCTGGCCAGCTTGCGGTAGGCTTTTTTGATCTCCTCCGC
>CAITSE010000252.1 GCA_903894975.1 uncultured Lentisphaerota bacterium | reverse complement strand
GGCGTGGATTGAAACCATATCTTTCCCGCTTGCGCCTTTTCCTTTGTTGGTCGCCCCTCATGCGGGGGGCGTGGATTGAAACCGGTTATTACCCGGACGGCGCGGGAACCGCCAGTCGCCCCTCATGCGGGGGGCGTGGATTGAAACATTCGAGGCCGCCGCTTGCAGCGTGAACGCAAGTCGCCCCTCATGCGGGGGGCGTGGATTGAAACGACATGGTACAACTCACTTCTGAAAATGCCGCGGTCGCCCCTCATGCGGGGGGCGTGGATTGAAACCGCTGTAGCTGCTGGATTCGACCCCGCAATAGAGTCACCCTTTACGCGATGATGAGGGAACTCCTGCCGGCTGAAGGGACAGCTGGAAAAGCACCCAAACTTGATTAGTTTAGCGGTCTGTGGCCTGTGGCTTATGGCCTGTGGTAAAGGAGACCGATGAGACCCATGGTACGAATGGGGGACTGAGTCTCATTTGCCATGACCGAACCCACACCGTTCACACCGCCCCACCATCACACTGTCATACGGTTCACCGTTCACTGTCACACCGGACCCCAACATGCCCCGCACCGCCAAAACGCCCCGCGTCGATGCCGCCGCGATCCGCGCTTTTGTTGAAAAGGAACTGCAACCGGCCATCCGCGAGGACGGCGGCGAGTTGCGCTTTCTGAAGCTTGACGGACGGACGGTCCATGTCGAGTTCGGCGCCGCCTGCGCCACCTGTCCCTCCCGAGCCAAGACGCTCAACCGGTTCGTGACGGTACGGCTGCGGGAACGGTTCGGAGACGACCTCGCCGTCCAGGCCACCGTCCGCAAACCCTACTTCACCGCCTGAGAACGCCATTTTTTCATCCACGAATTACACGAATTGACACGAACTGTTTGAATGACGCTTCTTTAGCACCTTCGTGACCTTCGTGGAATTCGTGGATCACATTCACCCTGTTTATGTTGTAACGTGGAATACGGAGAGTTCTCATGGCCCGGGGACATCAGGCGGTCATCCGCCGTTCGTTGAATTTGCCGGAATGGATTCGCGTCCGGCTGTGCGAGGTCGCGCAATGGAAAGAAGTCGCCGCCGTGACGATCCCCGGCTGGGAGATCCGGCCGGCCGAGTTCCGCGCCCCGGACGACTACGCTTTCACCGGTTCCTGGCAACCGCTGCGCGAGGGGGACCTGTTCGGCAAACCGGACGGCACCTTTTTCCTGCGCAACACCTTCCGCATTCCGGCGGAACTGCGCGGCCAAAAAGTCTGGTTCGACCTGCCGACGACCACGGAAATGATGTTCCGGGTCCGCGGCAAGCTGGTCAACGCGCTGGACCCCAACCGCAGCCTGATCCCGCTGGCGGAAAAGGCCAGGGGCGGCGAAACCTTCCCGGTCGAACTGGAAGCCTACATGCGCTCCGCCCCGGACGACCAGCGGGTTGGCGCCCACGGCGAGGGGCACGGTTGCGTCCTGACCTGGCACGACCCGCGCCTGGTCGTGCTCGACAGCCCCTGGCATGAGTTCATGACCGATTTCCACGTCGCCCTGGACATCGCCGCCTGCGCCCAGGTCGACAGCGATGTCTGTTCCTATTTCTATCAGCACCTGCACGAATGCCTGAAATTCCTGGACCGCGACACCGCGGACCGCGCCGTGTTTCACCTGTCCCTCGCCGCCGCCCACGACTACCTGCGCCGCGCCGTCGAGAATGCGAAAAAAACGTTGCCGCCCGCCACCGGCCAACTGGCGCTGGTCGGGCACTCACACCTGGACGTCGCCTACCACTGGCGCGTCCGCCAGGGCATCCGCAAAAACGCCCGCACCACCATCGTCCAGCTCGCACTCATGGACGAGTACCCGGAGATGCTCTACAGCCACACCCAGCCCTACCTCTACGAGACCCTGAAGACCCACTACCCGGACCTTTTCGCGAAGGTGAAGGAGAAGGTGCGCGAGGGCCGTTGGGAGCTGGTCGGCGGCATGTACGTCGAACCCGACTGTAACACCCCCTCCGGCGAGGCGCTCATCCGCCAGTGCCTGCTCGGCAAGCTCTTCTTCCTCAAAGAATTCGGCGTGGACGTTGACACCTGCTGGCTCCCGGATGTGTTCGGCAATTCCTGGCTCATGCCCCAGATCCTGGCCAAGGCCGGGATCAAGTATTTCGTCTCCAACAAGATGAGCACCTGGAACGATACCAACGCCTTCCCGCACAACAATTTTCTGTGGAAGGGCGCGGACGGTACGACGATTCCCGCCTGCGTCCCCGCCAGCCATTTCATCTCCTGGGTCAACCCCGAGCAACTCATTGCCAACTGGGAGGGCTTCCGCGAAAAAAACACCGTCGGCGAATCCATGAACATGATCGGGTTCGGTGACGGCGGCGGCGGACTCACCCGCGAAATGCTCGACGTCGCCCGTCGCATCCCCGGGTATCCCGGCATCCCCCGCACCCGCCACATCAGCGGCGGCCAGTACCTGCGGGAGGCCTTTGCCGACACCTCCAAGCTTGCGGTCTGGGATGACGAACTCTACCTGGAAATGCACCGCGGCACCACCACCACCAAGGGCAATCTCAAGAGCCTGAACCGCCGCTGCGAACTCACGGCGCGCCAGGCCGAGATTTTCGGCGTGCTCGCCCGTGGAGCCGCCGGCTTCAAGCTCCCGGCCGCGGAACTGACCGCCGCCTGGAAGAAAGTGCTGGTCAACCAGTTCCACGACATCCTCCCCGGCTCCCACACGCATCCCGTGGGCCGCGAGGCCGACACCGATTACCGCGCCGCGCTCGCCGTCTTCACCGGCATCCGCGACGCCGCCCAGGCCGCCCTCGCTTCGCGCCTCGCCACCGACACGCAACCCGGCCGGCCGTTCGCCGTGTTCAACAGCCTGAACTGGGAAACCACCGGCCTCGTGGAACTGCCGCTGGACAAAGAAAAAAATCCGCGGGTCACCGACCATGAAGGCCTTCCCCTCGCCACGCAGGAAATCCGGACGGACGACGGCCGGCGCAAGCTCCTGGTCCAAGTCTCGTCCGTGCCTTCCGTCGGCGCCCGCGTCCTGTACTTGTACGACGCTCCCGCCCGCGGCGCGAAGAAGCCCGCCGCCGGGGCGACGGAATTGAAAACCGCGAAGGGACTCCTGGAAAACCGTTGCCTCCGCGCCGAGTTCGACGCCTCCGGCCGCCTCACCCGCCTCTTCGACAAGCGCGCCGGACGCGAAGTCCTCGCCCCCGGCCAGCCCGGCAACCACCTCCAGCTTTTCGAGGACAAGCCCGGCATGTACGACGCCTGGGACATCGTCCCCTATTACAAAGACAAGGAGTGGGACATCAGCGCCGGCGACCGCGTCACGGTCGTCGAAACCGGCCCGATCCGCGCCGGCATCCGTTTTGAAAAAACGTTTTTCAACAGTCGCCTCACCCAGACCGTCTGGATGTACGCCGATTCACCGCGGCTCGACTTCGAGACCGCCGTGGACTGGCATGAGCACAACAAACTCCTCAAAGTCGCCTTCCCCGTGGACATCCTCGCCCGCCGCGCCACCTACGACCTTTCCTACGGCGCCATCACCCGTTCCACCCACGCCAACACCTCCTGGGACCGCGCCCGCTTCGAGGTTTGCGGCCACCAGTGGGCCGACCTCTCCGAAAGCTCCTACGGCGTCAGCCTTCTCAACGATTCCAAGTACGGCTGGGACATTCAGGGCAACGTCATGCGCCTGAGCCTGCTGCGCGGTCCGATTCGTCCCGATCCCGACTCCGACCAGGGCGCGCACCGCTTCACCTACTCCTTGTTCCCGCACACCGGTTCCTGGCAGGCCGGCGGCACCTTCCGCGCCGCCATGGAACTGAACAATCCCCTGCTCGCGGTCGCCACCCCGCGCCACCCCGGCAAATTTCCCGATTGCCACGCCTTTGTCACCGTAGACGGCGACGGCCTGTTCCTCGGCGCGCTCAAGCCCGCCGAGGACGGCAAGCCCGGCGACGCCATAGCCCGGCTGGTGGAAAGCCATGGCGACCACGCCGCCGCCGCCCTGCGCTTCGACCGCGCTCCCGCCCAAGTCAGCACCTGCGACCTCCTGGAACGCCCGGAAGCTCGGATCGCCCTCGCGCCGGACGGCTCGATCCTCCTGGCCATGAAACCCTTCGAGATCGCCTCGCTCCGGATCACGCTTGACTGAAACGGCGCGGCACCCGGGCACTCCTCCGGAACGACGTCCGGATTTTTTCCAGGATCCGTCTTGTAATGGGGACTGGTTCATGGTAAGGTGATATCCGGGAAGTAGAAGTTCATCCTCTGAACAAAACAGCACCGAGGCCGCAAGGCCTTATTTTACCTGAGCGTGCAGAGAGCTCCTTCTACTTCCTTTTTGCTGTCTTTTTTATTTTTCCGCCGCCCCCGGGGTTTGCGATCCTATGACCACACAGCGTTTTGCCGTGCTTGGATTTCCGGTCTCGCATTCCCTCTCCCCGGTCATGCAGAACGCCGGGTTTGCGGCCTGCGGGCTGGATGCGGACTACGAGTCCCTCGAAGTCCGCCCGGACGAGCTGAAAAAAACCTTTTCCCAGTTGCAGCGCAACGGGTTTTCCGGCTGGAACTGCACGGTTCCGCACAAGGAACAGGCGTTCCTCCTCGTGGATGACACTTCGCCCGAGGCGCGGCGCATCGGGTGCGTGAACACCGTCATCCACCGCAACGGCCGGCTTGAAGGCCATTCCACTGACGGGTACGGCCTGCTCACGGCCCTGGCGGAAGCCTTTGCCCTGGAACCTGAAGGGCGGACGATCCTGCTCGCCGGTTGCGGCGGCGCCGGCCGCTCCGCCGCGTTCGCCCTGGCGGCGCGGCGCCCGGCGGAATTGATCCTGGCCAACCGCACCGTCGCCAAGGCGGAGGCGCTGGCCCGTGAACTGACTGCGGCCGGACTGCCGCAACCGCCCCGGTTGACCGTCCTCTCCCTGGCCGACCGCTCCGGCCTGGCCGCCGCCCTGGCCCGGGCCGACATCCTTATCCAGGCCACCAGCCAGGGATTGAAACCGGAAGACCCGCCCCCGTTCGACCTTGACCTGCTGCCCATCGCCGGCCCCGTCGTCCTGGACATGATCTACCGGTCAACCCCCCTCCTGCGCGCCGCCGCCGCCCGCGGCTGCCGCATCGCCGACGGCAGCGGCATGCTGTTGCACCAGGGCGCCCGCAGCTTTACCTTATGGACTGGCGTCGCCGCCCCCGTGGAAGCCATGCGCCAAGCCCTGCTCGGGGCCCTGCGGCAACGCTGAACCCCCCGGTTTTCACGTCAATGTTGGACGTTGGCTGTTGAATGAGAACTCCGTCCTGCCAGCAAAGAAGGGTTCAGGGTGTCAGGGTTCAGGAGGCAGAGCCTGATGGATGTACAACCCCTTCACAATCTGGCAGTCGCTTTCCCGTCCCTGAACCCCGAACCCTGAACCCCACTCTGACAGGACCCGCGTGATCGCCCTGCTGCAAAGGCTATTCCCCCCGCTGACCACCGACCTCCGGGAGGCACTGACGCCGCTATTCGTCGTCTTCGCCTTTGCCCTCGGCGCGGCCAGCGGCAGCTTTCTCAACGTCGTCATCTGGCGGCTCCCGCGCGGCGAATGCCTGTCCCGCCCGCCCAGTCACTGCCCGCGCTGCCAGGCCCGCATCCGCGCCTGGCAGAATCTGCCGCTGCTGAGCTGGATCATGCTCCGCGGCCGCTGTTTCAACTGCCATCTGCCGATTTCCCTGCGCTATCCGCTGATCGAGCTGATCGGAGCCTTGCTTTTCTCCGCACTCTGGTGGTGGTCCACGGCGCCCACCCAGGTCTGGCTGGCCTTTTTCCCGCACGCCCTTTTCCTGAGCCTGCTCCTGGCCTGCGCCATGACGGATTGGGATCACGGCATCATTCCGGACCGGCTCACCCGGCTCGGCATTCTCGCCGCCCTGCTCTGCGCCGCGGCCTGGCCGCGGCTGCAACCGGTGCCGGAAGCCCTCCTGGCCGGGGGCGCCCCCGGGGAAAGCCTGATCACGGCCGCCCTCCTGAACCAGTTCCCGCTCCTGCAAAAAACCGGCCCCCACGGCATCGCCGCCCTCCACTGCCTACTGGGCGTCCTCGCCGGCGCCGCGCTGCTGGGCGGGTTCCGGCTGGCGGCCAATCTGCTCCTCGGCTCCGTCCGTCCGGACGCCGACCCCGGTGCCCTCCCGGGAGAATTCTCCCTGACCCCGGCCGGGTTGGGCCCGCGCCCGCCAGACCCCGCCGCGCCGCCCGTACCGCTGGACCGCTTGCTGCCCGCCGACGCAGACTACGTCCGGCTCGACCTCCGCCAAGCCCGGTTGCTCCGGCCTGACGGTCCCGCGACCGGGGAACGACTGCCCCGGCGGCTGCTGCTGTTCCGGGAGGGGGTGGAAACGTCGTCCGGCCAATTCCTTCCCTGGAACGACACTTGGGAAGTGACCGGAACGCTCCGGGGCTTCTCCGCCCGCCGCGATACAGTCGGCCTCGGCGACGTCAAACTTCTGGCCATGATCGGCGCATTCCTGGGCCCCGACGCCTGTATTTACGTTCTGCTTCTGGCCGCCCTGCCGGCGGCTTTGGCCGGACTACTCATTTTGGCCGTGCCGCCCCTGCGCCGCGCCGCGGATTCCGCCAGCCTGCGTTTCGGCCCCTGGCTGGCCCTGGCCGCCACCTCCCTGTTTTTTTTCGGGAACCATTTGGTTTTGTGGTTTCGCAACGTCATATTAAGTTTGCTTTTACGCTGAATCGTGCTATAAAACGGCAGTGTTCGTAATCTCGTCCGGCGCCGGCCGCCGGTAAACAAAACCAGCGGGAGCCATGCGGACGGCTCCCCTCAAGATGATCTGATTCGGAGGCTCCCATGGCCATGGTGAATCGAATCCTGGTGATTGTGGCGTCGCTGCTGGCGGTAATTGCCGTCATCTTAAGCTTCGTGCTGTTTCAACGGCGCGACGCTTTCCGTGATCGGGCTGACCTCGCCGCGGATACCGTGGCCAAAATCACCGTCGCCCTGGACAAAAATTCCGGCAGCCCCACCTCCGCCGTGACTTTCACCGCCGCCGACCCGGTCTCGAAGAAGAGCCAGGGCACCCTCAGTTGGGACACCTTCAAAAAATCCAAGACCGACTACACCAACAGCTTGGCCGAAGCGGTGAAGCTGGCGCAGAAGGTTCAGGAACAGCGCGACTTCCTCGCCCAGCAGTTGGCTGACACCGCCGGCCAGATCGGCGCGGCGGACGAAGTCCAGGTCGCTGACCTGCGCAACACCGCCAAGTGCAAGGTCGCCGCCGGCCAGGTGACCTCCCTCGCCGCCGCCGTCAAAGCCCGGGACGAGGCCATGATCAACACCCTGGTCACCGCCGGCAAAACCATGGGCCAGGACATGAAGAACACCGCTTTCACCGAACGCCAGCAGGTGGTCGGGCCTGACGGCGGCACCGCCAAGGGCGAATTCAACCACGCCATCCCCCTCACCGAATTCGGCTCCAAGGCCTCCGGGCTCGTCGCCCGCTCTAATGATTATGCCGACACCCTGGTGCAGATCATCGAAAAAATCAACGCGTTCAAAAACTGGACCGCGGACAAAGCCCTCATCAAAGACGAAAAAGAATACGCCAAGGCCACCACGGCCATGCGCAATGACAGCGAAGACATCAACTCCAGGATCAAGCAACTCGACATCGTCCAGGCTCAGCTCAGCGAACGAATAATCGCCCTGAAAGCCGCCGAAGAAGATCGGGACACCACCAAAAAAGAATTGACCAGCATCAAGCAGATCCTGAAATCCGCCAACGAAGAACTCGAGAAATTCGCCAATGGCGGAAAAGTCGCCCCCGCCAACGCCACCAAGCTCCGCCCGGACCTGACCGGCAAGGTGAAGGAAGTGAGCGAAAAGTATAACTTCGTGGTGCTTGACCTGGGCTCCGCCGACGTGGTGGAAAAAACCGAATTTCTCGTCGTCCGCAACTCCAAATACATCGGCCGGCTCCAGGTCAGCAAGGTAATGAACTCGGTTTCAATCGCCGAGGTTCTGCCAAACGCCCCGACCGTGCAGATCAAGGTTGACGACACCGTCATCCTGCCCAATGCTGAGGTGGTGAAATGAGCAAACTCTCCACCATCGCCGGGATCATCATGGTTCTGGCCCTCCTGTCCGTGCTGGCCATGCAGGTTCTGGAATTGAACGCGCTGTGAGCCACGGCGTCGCCGGAAGGATGGCATTCCCATGACGCGCCGGTCTCCCCGTTTACACCAGTTCCTGCGGCGCCATGCATGGGTGCTATTGCTGATTCTCGGCCTATCCGCTCTGTGCGGATGTGAATCCCTGTCCGATCCCGATGATGGACGCAACCTCAACGGTCTGCCTTGGAACACCCCCACGCAAAGGGAAAACGGCGGCATGATCGGCGCCCCGTTCTGAAAAAGTCCCGCACGCTCGCATCCACAAGGCCGCTCTTCCTCCCGAAGCGCGGCCTTTTTGTCGTCTACAGTATACGGTATGCGTTTCGCAGCTTGGCCGTTTTCACGTTTTTCCCGGACCTGACATGACCGGTTTTCTCGGACAATTTCCAGAGCGGATCGAACAAGCTCTCGCAGCCTTCAGCGCCAACCTCAAGTTGGTGGATCAGGCGTTGAGCGGCATGCAGGGCAGCTATGTCGAACTGCTGACCGTGCTGGCACTCGGCCTGCTCGGCGTCCTGCCGGTGCTCGTCCCGGAACGACGGCGGCAGTTCTGGCGGCATCTCCTGCAGGCGTTCGGCGTCATCATCTTCATCTTCATCGTCTACACCTGTCTCGGCGTGTTCGGGCTGGTGCGAAATTTCTACCGCGGCCTGCAGGAAATCGGCAGGGAGAACATCATCGCGCTCTACTTCGTCTCGGTGCCGCTAACGGTGCTGGTGACATCCATGCTCTTCGGTCCGGCCTTTTGCGGCTGGATCTGCCCGACAGGCGCCTTGCAGGAACTGGCGAGCCTGCCATTCCGGAAATGGCATCAGCGGCGCAAACGGGCGGGCTGGCCCTTTTCCCCGGCGCTGCTGCTGCTGGCGCTGGGCGTGGCGGGGGTATTCGCGGCCTGGATGGTGCGACTGTCCCTGACCCGGGTGTTTTTTGTCGAGGACGCCAGCCTCTACTGGTCGGAGATCCTGGTGCTGATCCTGTTCCTGCTGGTCTGGCGGATGGGCGAATGGGACCGGCGGCTGCGGCGGCTGCGGGTGCTTTCGTTCTGGATCGTATTCGCCGCGGCAGTGATCGGCTGGCGCATCACCTCGCCGGTGCATTTCGGCTTCAACAAGGTCTACGATCCGGCGTCGTTGCTTTCCACGGTCATGGTAGTGTTGGCGGCACTGGCGGTGCCCCATGTCTGGTGCCGTTACCTGTGCCCCTGGCGCGAGGCCATCGGCTGGGCGGGAAAGCACAGCGCCCGCCGGTTGGTCACCGACCCCGGAAAATGCACCGGCTGCGGCGTCTGCGACCGCGCCTGCAACGTCGATGCCGTGGAAAAGGGCGTCATCGACCGCCGGGAATGTCATTTCTGCCTGCGCTGCGTCGACGCCTGCCCGCAGAAGGCGATCCGTCTGGAAGAGACCTGGACCCGCGGCGACATCGCGGAAGCGGATACGACAGCCAGGCCGGAGTGCTCCTGCCGCGAAAATCCGGACGGTTGCGGGAGGCGCAACACCCCATGAACCGGCGCGCTATTTCATCCCTTCTGTGCCTGCTCCTGCTCCTCCCGGCCGCCGCGCCCGCCGGCGCGGATGGAGAATTTGCGACTCCTGCGACTCCTGCGACTCCAAAATCCAAAATCCAAAATCCAAAATCTGAATTTTCTCTCCCCCCCCCACAGGCCACAGACCACAGGCCACAAGCCCAATGGCCCATGCAGCGCGGCGATGCCGCGGGCACGGCCGCCACCGCCTGGGAACCCTCTCCCTGCCCCACCCCGGAAGGCGACAGTATCCGCGAGTGGCAGATCTCCCCGCGCGGCACCCGCAAGTACCGCCGCGGCCTGGCCGTCTGGGGCTCGCCCGCTCTGGCCGTGATTGACGACCGGCCCATGGTCTTCATCGGCGGCTGCGACCAGACCCTGCACGCACTCGACCTCCTGGCCAAGGAAGAACGCTGGGCCAAGATCACCAACGGCGACATCGGCGACGCCCCCGCCATCGGCGACCTGGACGGGCGATCCGTGGTCTTCTGGGGCTCCTCCGACCGCTTCGTCTACGCCCATGACGCCCGCGACGGCCGCCGGGTCTGGACCCATGAACTCGTGCCCCCCAGTCCCACCCTCGGCGGCGTGGAAACCACCGCCCCGCTCCTGCACGGCGGCATCCTGTACCTGGGTGTGTTCGTCTATGACAAATCCATGGCGCGCAACGATCAGAAAGGCTGGCTCTTCGCCCTGGACATGCGCACCGGCCGCGAACTCTGGCGTTTCGAGGCCAGCCAGGGCCCGGTCGGCGCCCCCGTCGGCATGATCCTGCCCGACGGCCGGTTCCGGCTTTTCCTGGCGGCGCGCCGCGGCCAGGTCCTGGCCCTGGATCCCGCCCCCGCCGGCCCGCCGGCAACCGCCTGGAGCGCCCAGATGCCCCATGAAGTCCTGGGCTCACCCGCCCTGTTCGCCGCGGACGGCGTTCCCATGCTCATCCTCGGCTCCAAGTTCGGCGCCCTCCACGCCTATGACGCCCGCACCGGCCAGCCCCTCTGGAAACGCATGACCGGCAACTGGATCGACAACAACGCCTGCGCCGGCCTCGTGGACGGCGCGCCCAGGATCTTTTTCGGCTCCCACGACTACCAATTCTACTGTTTGGACGCACGCACGGGCGACACCCTCTGGCGCCGCGGCCTGGGCGGTGAGATCTATTCCGCCCCCTGCCTGTTCCCCGGTCCCGACGGCCAGCCCCTGGTCGCCGCCGCCGCCCTGGACAATCATCTTTATGTCATGGACGCCCGCACCGGCCGCGTCGAAACCTCCTATTTCACCGGCAACCCCGTCTGGGACAAGGTCACCAAGGGTGAGACCCTCTGGGGTTCCCCCGCCGCCTTCGCCGCCGGTCCGCAGACCGCTCTGGTCCACGGCAGCATGGACGGCAATGTCTATGTGCTGCCCATCGCCGGCGAAGTCAGCCTGCGCGCCCAGGTCCGCAGCGCCGCGACCCTGTGGAAAAGCCTGGCCGTCACCGCCCTGCTCTTCGGCGGCGTCATCCTCCCCGTCCTGCTCCGTGTCACCCGGCCCGCCGTTTCCCGGCTTCCGGCAACTCCCGATAGTTTTCGATAGTCGAGAGCCCTCGATGGCCATCGAGAGCTATCGAGGGCCATCGAGTGAAGACGGCTCGCGGAAGATACTCCCGCACAACCGCTTATTTCTTTGCTTCCGCCGGCACCACCTTGGCATCGGCCGGTGCGGCCGGGGCTTTGGGAACATCCACGCCCCCTTGCGTATCCCTGGGGGCGGCGACGACTTCTTTGCCCACTCCCGTCCACTTGTAGATCAAGCCTTTCTGATTCAGGAACCAGCCGGCGGCGGCGAGGATCAGCAGTCCGATGACGATCGCGGGCCAGGGGTTCTTCTTTTCGGCGAAGGGATCCACCAGGTTCCGCTGCGCCCCCGCCGGGAGCACGGCGATCTTGGTCAGCGATGCGCCGAAGGGGACGTTGACCTTCGCCTTAGTGTTCACGGCCCAGCCGTTGGCGTCGAGGATCGGGCCGAGATTGCGTTTGCGCAGCTTGAGCCAGGCAATGATCATGGACGGGATCGAAACCGCAAGCAGAATACCCGCCACCGCCAGCGGCATCTGCCAGACCGGCAGTTTGACGAACGCCGCAAAGATTCCGCCCAAGGCCACCAGCAAGGTGCTCAGGACCAGGCCGATGGCGGCCAGCATGCCGGGGTCCACCTTCTTGGGCGGCGGCGGCGGCGGGGGTTGCCCGGTCACCGCGGCGACCTGCATCTTGGCGGCCGCGGCATCGCCCGCCGCCGAGGCGCGCTTGGCGATCTGCTCCTCGATCATGCGCAGACACTTTTTGTAGGGCGCCCAGAAGGCCTGGCGGATGCTGATCGGATTGTCCAGGATCTTGGTGATCGTGGCATCCCAGTCGCGCCCCTTGCGGTCGTAGAAAATTCCGTTGCGTCCGATCATCAGGTTGTCGGAATCGCCGTTGGTGAAAGCGGCGACGATCTGGGTCTTTTCGCCGGAGCCCTTGCGCACACAGTCGCAGTAGGCAAGATAGGTGCCCGCGAGCGCGGCCATGCCGGCGTGCTTGCCGGCGTCTTCCACCAGGAGGCAGAGGTCGCAGCTCCGTTGGTCCAGATACAGCGTGCCGGCCTGAAAAATGGCCTTGTCCTTGCGGCCGTAAAAATCCCGGAAGGAAACGAAGTTGTTGCACAGCCTGAACAGGTCGCGGTGGTAGCGCGCCAGCTGTTCGACCGCCGAAATGGAGGTGGCTTCCGGTTCCAGCGCCTTGTCCCGGGCGATCAGCGCCGAGACGGCGTCCCTGGCGGTCGACGCGAGAATTTCGCGAATGCGTTTGACTCCGAGTTTTTCGACCGCGGCTCCCGTCTTCTCCGCGGTCCAGGCCTCGTAGGCGCCGAGCTTGGCCTGCAGCGCGGCCCAGTCGGCTTCCGTCAGTTCCGTCCTGTCGCCGAGCAGCGGTTTGACGGCGGCGGCGTCCAGGGCGGCCACGGCGGCGGCGTGGGCCGGGTTGATTCCCGTCTTGAGCGGGAGCGCTTTTCCAGGAGCGACCAGGGCGATCGGGAAATTCGCGACTTCGGCCGCCGTGATGCTGAGATCGCCGGCGGCGGCGGCGAGGTATTCCTCCTCCCGCCGGTTGAGCAGCGCGACGGTGCGCGGGTCGAACGCCGCCAGTCGGACGCGGCCGAAAAAGTCGTCCACTTTGGCTTTGACCGCCTTGACCGCGGCGGCCGCCGCCGCGGTGTCGTCACCGGCCGGCAGGATGAGCGCCCGCCCGGCCTCCGCCTTCTCCACCCACGCCTCGTACGCCGCGCAGGCGGCAAAGAACGCATCGGCTTTCGCCTGGTCGATTCCCGGTTTTCCGGAGCGGTCCGAAACCGTGCCCATGCAGGCGGCAAGATCCTGAATGACGAGCATCCCCACCTCATCGCCTGCGGATTCGGGGATGATGACGCCATCACCATTGAACGTTGTGTTGACGAAAATTTTGCCGGTGTCGGACGCATCCGCGAGGGAAATGCCGGTGGCCTCCTTGCGGCCAAGATTGGCGGCGATTTGTTTTGCCGATGCGAGAAGCTGCCGGCCTTCGGGAGTGGCATCGTTGATCGCGGCAAACGGCAGCACCTCACCGCCCTTGACGAGGTCGTCCGGGTTCTTGAGCATCGAACAGGCCCAGCGGACGGCGGCGAGGAGTTCGGTTGCACGAATACGTCCGTCCTGGTCGGTGTCGATCAGCGCGAGGGTCTTCGCATCGAACTCCAACCCCGCGGTCGGACAGGCCAGCGCGACCCACAGTTTCTGGTCCAGTTGATCCAAATTCGCCAAGTCGGCGCCGGTTTCGATTTTGACCTGGTCAAATCCACCCGCGCGGAAAAAGCGCCAAACATGAGAACCGGCCACATGGGTTTGCATGACAACCTCCTTGAGGACGACGATTCACAAGGCATGCCTGTCACTTGAGCAAGTTCCCCACAGCATTATTGAGGGCATTCGGGACGGTGACGGCTTGAGCCGCCTGGGCGACCGTGTTGTCGGCAGCCTGCAGGGTTGCCGCGGACGGCATGTTCTGGCCTCCGGCGGCGGCAAGGATCAAGCCGGTGGAAACACTCAGCAGAATCACGTGGACCGGTTTCATCTGGCACCTCATTGTTGTGACGCATATGCTGATTCGCAGAACCCTCTATGACACACATCATAGCATTCAAAAAAAAAGGTGGCAACTTCCCGCGGCGTAGAATCGCCGGACCCCACCGCGCCGGTTGCGGGCGGACGGCGCGGACGCTACGTTTACGGGATGAACAGCGGGGACGAAAACCTCCGGGCGGTGGAATTCACAGTGACCGGGCGCGTCCAGGGCGTCGGTTTCCGCTGGTTTGTGCTGCACACGGCCCGGAAACTGGGGCTGCGGGGCTATGCCCGCAACCTGCCCAACGGCTCCGTCAACGTCGTCGCCGCCGGCACCCGCGGGGCCATCACCCGCCTGCACGCCGCGCTGCTGGAAGGGCCTCCGCTGGCCCATGTCAAGGACGTGCAGGCGGCCGAATTCACGGTCCTGCCGGAACTGCCCGCGGAGTTTGTCGTATCTTAACGGAGCTACGTTAGTAGTTAGTAAGTACTCACCGCCTCACTTCTCCTCAGCTTCCAAATCGCAGCGCAAATTGAAAAGCGGAGCCGACAGCGCCCGGTCAAACCCACCCGACATCAGCTCCGCCGGCGACCGGTTGCTGCCAGCCAGAATGCGCGTACCCACCGGTCCGGCCGTCCCGTCCCGTTGCTTGGTCCGGGCTCCTTCCAACCGCTCCAGCAGGAGCTTCTGGCACACCGGCGGCAGCGCCTCCACGCCATCCAGGTGCAGCGAGCCGCCAGCCGTGCGCGCGATTGCACCCCCATCCCCGAACAACCGCTCCTCCACCTCGCCGCGCGAAAAATCGCCGCAGATAAAGGTGACGAACAAACCGCCGCTGCGCCGGCTCTGCTGGTGGATCAACCGCGCCACTTCCGCGCGGGCTTCAGCACTGCCGCCGCCGCTCAAAAACACCGGCAACTCCAGCGGCGCCACCCGGGCCGCAAACCGCACCGCCTCGGCCCCAGGCCCCGGACGCACCGCCAAATCCGCGTGCCGGTAAAACATCCGAGTCTGCAAATGCACACTGGACTCATCCTCGCCCAGGGCATCCTGAATCTCGTACACATCCTGAATCGTAGATAACAGATTTTTGATGTTGAACGGCTTGCGCAGCCAACTGACGGTCCGCGGGTTGGACTTCAACCCGGCCGTCGCCGCATCCGCCTCCGTCACGGCAGCCAGCACGGACAGTTTGGGAAACTGCCGACGCGCCTCCTTGATAAATGACTGCACCCCGGAAAGATCCAGCTTCCCAAGATCCACAAACAGCACTTGCACGTCACCAGCCAACAATACCGCCATCCCCTGCTCCGGCGTCGGGGCCGTCGCCACCTTGTACCCTTCCGTCTTCAACAGCCGCGCCAGCAGGTCAGCCGCCACCACGTCATCTTCCACTAGCAAAATTCTGGACATGTTACACTTCCCTCTGCCGGATGGCGCACACGTTGCCAAACACATCGTAAAAGGTAATTCATACCCCGCCCGATAACAACCCCGCCACGCCTTCCTGCGTAATGCCTCAGTTACGGGAGGTGCGCTGGCTTGGGGGGGCTTGGGAAGATCTCCTGGCCGAGGT